>NZ_CP013106.1:3805988-4123154 GCF_001431725.1 Halomonas huangheensis
CGATGCGTTCGTACCCCCGACTGGCAGCATAGCTTTCATTGAAGGCGTCAAAATAATCATCAAGCGTGTTCGCCGCCTCCCCTTCTCCAGCTTGACGCAGCAACTCAGCAGCAACTTCCGCAGTACAGAGATGTGATTCCGAGGCAGGCTTGCGTAGACGGTAGCGAGTCAGGCGCTCCGTATGCAGCGGCAATACCGGCAGCGTATCCAGATAGGGGCTCTTGCGGAAGATGCGTCGCGCCTGACGCCAGGTGCCATCCAGCAGGATCAGCACCGGGATGCGCTCACTCGCCACCTCGCGTACTGCGTCAATGGTGACGACACGGTGAACGTAATCCGGCTGATCGTCCGGGAACACCACAAAGGGAGCATAGCGTGGGTCAGCCAGTAGACCCAGCAACTCAGGGTCCGGCGTGGTGCGATACCAGGTGAACACCCGCGTCGGCGCCAGTACATCCTTGATCAGCCGCCCAGTGTTGGTTGGCTTGTAGTGTTCAATCGGATGGGTAATCAACCAGACCTGCACGCGGCTTTCGGCCATGGACTGGTAAGGGCACAGGCAATTCAGCTCCGGCAGGTTACAGCCCTCGCAGCGCGTGACAAAAGCGCCACGCGCCTTGAATTCACGGCGAGGAGGACACGGATGGTCCGTCACTGGATCGCGTCCCGAGGAATTCGGTTCCTCGCGATCAGCGTGATCGCTGGTGCTGTTGTCCAGCTGCGGAGTTGGCGACATCGATACGACTACTCGAGAGATAATGTGGGCGCGTAGTCTAGCACGCTCACCGTGACTCAGAGGTCTCGGACAAGGTCATGGCTCATGGCATAGGCGGCACGAACAACCGTGCATCCCGCTGCCACTGCCGCACCAACGCTGGAACGCCTTCACCCGCAGCAGTCACCCAGCGAACGACTCCCGGAGGTGCCTGCAACTGCTCATCCGGATCGACCAGGATGCACTCAGCATCCAACGACAGCTCGTTGACCAGTGCCGCAGCCGGCATCACCGCCAGTGAGGTACCGACCACCAGCAGCAGGTCTGCTTCGGCGACTATCTCGCATGCTTCGGGATAGGCGGGTACCGCTTCACCGAACCACACCACGTCAGGCCGTAGCTGGCTGCCCTGATCACAGACATCGCCAATAGCGATGTTGTCCCGGCCCAGCGGATAGCGCATACGCGGATTGACCGAAGAGCGCGCCATCATGATCTCGCCGTGCAGGTGCAGCACGTTGCGCGACCCGGCACGCTCATGTAGATCATCGATGTTCTGGGTAATGATGTTGACCTCAAAACCACGCGCCTCAAGGTTGGCCAACGCACGATGAGCGGCATTGGGGCGCGCCGCTCGGACCTGATCGCGGCGTGCATCATAGAAGCTCAATACCCGTGCGGGGTCCCGCGTCCAGGCCTCGGGGGTCGCGACATCCTCGATTCGGTGGTCCGCCCATAACCCATCATGGGCACGAAAGGTCTGGATACCACTCTCGGCGCTGATACCGGCACCGGTCAACACCACCAGATGGGGAGGCTTGTGCGTCATGCGTTCCTCTCGGAAGCAGCACGCCTTCTCACCAGATCAGACACCGAGGTCACCAGATCAGACACCGAGGTCACCAGATCAGACACCGGGGTCACCAGGTCAGACCACCGGGCTCCCGGGAAAAGCGCTGCTTGTTACGATACGGGTAGACATCAATTACCTGGCCATGGTTGATGGCCTGTTGCAGTCCCTTCCAGTAATCGGCGTCGAACAGCTCGGAATGCAGTTCGTAGAACAACTTGCGCAAGCGCACGTCCGCAAACAGGAAGGGGCCAAACTCCTCGGGGAAAATATCATTGGGGCCCACCGAGTACCAGGGTTCATCGGCCAGCTCCTGCTCCGGATACAGCGGCTCGGGAATATGGCGGAAGTTGCACTCGGTCAGATAGCAGACCTCGTCATAGTCGTAGAAGATCACCCGTCCATGCCGAGTGACACCGAAGTTCTTCAGCAACATGTCACCCGGAAAGATATTGGCGGCCGCCATCTGTTTGATGGCGTTACCGTAATCCTTGAGTACGGCTCGCATTTCATCTTCGTCACATTGCTCGATATACAGGTTGAGCGGCGTCATCATGCGTTCGGTATAGCAGTGTTTGATGATGACCTTGTCGTCCTTGAGATAGACCGTGGAAGGCGCCACTCGCAGCAGCTCCTCAAGACAGTCCGGGTCGAAGTGATCACGCCGCGACACCAGGTAGGAAAACTCCTGGGTATCGGCCATCCGTCCGACCCGGTCGTGACGCTTGACCAGACTGTACTTGTCACGCACGTTGTCGCGGCTCATATCCTTGCTCGGATCGAAGCGATCCTTGATGATCTTGAACACCGTACGGTGCGACGGCAGCATGAACACCGCCATCACCATGCCCCGCACCCCGGGGGCAATGATGAATTTGTCCTCGCGGCGCGCAATCTGATGATTGAGCGCACGGAAGAACTCACTCTTGCCATGTTTGAAGAAGCCAATCGCGGCATACAGCTCGCTGATCGGCTTGTCCGGCATCAGCACCTGTAGATAATTGACGAACTCCCCCGGCACGGTGGCATCCACCTGGAAATAGACCCTGGTGAACGAGAAGATGATCGATACCTCATCGGGCTCGATAACCACAGTGTCCAGACGTAGCCCTCTGTCGTCCTCGTGGAGGATAGGCAACACCAGCGGCACCTGCTCCTCTCCATTGACGATCCTTCCCACAAGATAGGCGCCCTTGTTGCGATAGAAGACGCTCTTGAGCAGCTCGACCTCGACATTCTCGCCATCACACAGGCTGGCCGGCAGGTTCGCTTCGAGGAACTGCTGCGCCAGGTCGCTGCAGCGTTCGATATCGACGAAAGGCACCTCGAAATCCGCACCGCTCAGGGCAGCACGAATCGCCTGCGCCCAATCACCTTCCACCGGATGATGACGACACAGCTCGATACCGGAATGATGTGGCGCGCCAGCGCGCGAGGAATAGACGAACATCCAATCATCACGAATATGGCGGTGATGGAAGATCGAGCAGAACATCGAATTGAAATAGGTCTCGGCAAGCTCATAGTCGAGACGCTGATCGATCAACTGTGAATAGTGATGTTTGGCTTCGCGCCAGCACTCGCAGTGCGTCAGGATGTCGTGCTCGAAAGTTCGTCGCACACGGGCCAGAGTCTCATCGACCTTCTGTTGATAGAGATCGATCCGCTCGGCGGATGCCTGCTGGGCTTCACGCCAGGCGGCATCTTGAAAGCGCCGTCGGGCATCGAGGGTGATCTGCTTGAAGCGCGAACGATACTCATCAAAACCATGCAGGATGGTGGCGGCAAGACGATAGGCAGGGGACAGAGTCATCAGCAAGGCTCCCGACGGCAGTCACATCAGAGTGAAGGCCGCCGCCGGTTTCGGCGAGACGACCTTGGTCGTCTTTCATGTTGCTCCGCAACATGGCCCAGTACCAAACCATCTGCTTAAAAGCGCACAACATTCGGGCTACGAGCTTCGAGCAGGCCTTTCTGGCGCTACTTCCGCCAGAACATCGGCGTCAGCAGGACCAGCACCGTCAGAATCTCCAGACGCCCCAGCAGCATGCCGCCACACAGCAGCCACTTGGCGGAATCCGGCAGCGAGGAGAAATTACCGGAGGGACCAATCACATCCCCCATACCCGGTCCGACATTGGTGACTGCCGTCATCGCACCGGTCAAGGCGGTTACCAGGTCCAGCCCAAGCAGTGCCAGCGCCAACGCCAGTCCTGCGATGGTCAGGAAGAAGAAGAACGAGAAGGCCACCACACCACGCGTAATTTCATCGGTGAGCGGCATGCCGTTATAGCGTGAGGCAAAGACCCCATGGGTATGAATCAGGAAGCGCAACTGGCTGAGCAGCATCTTGATGCCGACCTGGAAGCGGAATACCTTCATGCCACCACTGGTCGAGCCGCTGCAGCCGCCGACAAAGGTCAAGTAGAAGAATGCCATGGCGGCAAAGGGCCCCCACAGCGTGTAGTCATCACTGGCATAGCCGGTGGTGGTCACCACCGAAACAACGTTGAAGGCGGTCTGTGTCAGTGAGTCGAAGGCCTGCGCACCATGCCAGATCCGATACAGCGTGATGGCGCCGATCACCACCACCAACAGCATGACCAGACCGCGCACCTGCTCATCCCGCCACAGGGCAAGAGGCGCACCGCGCAACGCACGGATATAGAGCACGAATGGCAGAGCGCCGCCCAGCATGACGAACGTGGACATCCACAACAATTGTGGCTGATCGGCATAAGCGCCAAAGGAAGCATCGGAATTGGCAAAGCCACCCGTGGAAACGGATGTCATCGCGTGCACCACCGCATCCAGAGGCAACATGCCTCCTATCCAGTAGGCCACGATCGCGCCCAGCGTTCCGATGGCATAAATGGCCAACGTCGCCTTGGCGATACCCCCTGTGCGTGGCATGACCTTGTCTGACCAATCCGATGACTCGGTCTGGAACAAGCGCATACCACCGACCTTGAGGAATGGCAGAATGGCGATGCCCATGACAATGATGCCGATACCACCCAGCCACTGCATCAATCCACGCCATAGCTTGAGACCATCGGAGAGATTCTCGATGCCGACAAGGATGGTCGAGCCGGTGGTAGTGATCGCCGAAACGGACTCGAATACCGCATTGGTCAGGCTGAGTTGGGGCGCACCGAGAATCAACGGCAGACTGGCGAAGCCACTGATGGTGACCCAACTGAGTGAGGTCAGCACAAACATCTGCTGAGTCTTGAGCTCTACTGACACTCTCCAGCAGGCCCACAGCGACAGCACTGACGATGTCAGCACGATCAGTATCGAGGCCGCGAATGCCCTGGCATCAGGGTCTCGCTCGAACAGCAGCACGACCAACGGCACTACCATCAGCAGTGCCAGCACCAGCCATAGTACCGCCAGCACCTTGAGTACTGGTGCCCAGTCCCTCAGCAAGCGCACTACCTGTGAGCCCTGCGCCATTTCCTGACCTCATTGTTCGATAACGGCTATCGGCGCCCATCATAGACCAAAGACCAACAAAAGCGAGTCCCCAGGATGACAGCCTGCCGCTCTACAGCGACAATAGCCCACCGCTGATCCATTGTCGGAAGTTTCATGTCGCAGCCACTGCCCATCCTCTATCAGGACGACCATCTTGTCGCCGTACACAAGCCGGCCGGGATGCTGGTGCACCGCAGCCCGCTGGCCACTGACGCCAGCGAGTTTCTGGTGCAGCGTCTGCGCGATCAGATCGGGCAACGCGTCTATCCCGTGCATCGCCTCGACCGTCCGACTTCGGGCATCATCCTGTTTGCCCTGTCATCGAATATCGCCTCGCGGTTGTCCCAGAGCTTCAGCGAGCACCAGATCGACAAACGCTACCTTGCGGTAGTGAGAGGCGTTGGCCCCGTCGAGCAGTGTATCAACCGCCCATTGCGTGAAGAGGATGGCATCCGTCCCAAGGCCGAGATGCCGGCCATGGACGCTGTCACAGAAGTGCGCCGACTCGATAGTGTCGAATTGCCGGTGCAGGTCGACCGCTATCCGCAGACACGCTATTCACTGATGGCGGTGCACCCATTGAGTGGTCGTCGCCACCAGATCCGACGTCATCTTTCCGGCATCGGTTACCCGATCATCGGCGATGCCAAGCATGGCAAGGGCAACCACAATCGTTTCTTCCGCGACCGGCTGGACTGTGGCCGCCTGCTGCTCAGCGCCACAAGCCTGCGCTTCGAGCACCCCGTTCTCCGTACTTCGCTCACACTGATCTGTCCGCTGGATGCCTGTATGACTCAGCTCTTCGCACGATTCGGCTGGAATGCGCATCTTCCGCGCCCGGCGCCATCCCCCTGTTCAGCAACCCCGTATTCAGCCTCCGCCTGTTCAGCATCTCCCGAGGTCCCCCATCCATGACCGAGACTTCCTCGCCATCAGCGGCTCATCAGGACCAGGATTACGATCTGCGTTTTGGCGGCATTCGTCGCCTCTACGGCACTCAGGCCAGTGAGCGCCTGGCCAGCGCCCATGTGGTGGTGGTTGGCGTCGGCGGTGTCGGCAGTTGGGCCGTGGAGGCACTGGCACGCTCGGGCGTCGGCAAGCTGACCCTGATTGATCTCGACGATGTCTGCGTTTCCAACGTCAACCGCCAGCTTCATGCGCTTGATGGCACTGTCGGGCGCCCCAAGGTCGAAGTACTGGCCGAACGTTGCCGTGCGATCCACCCCTCGATCGAAGTGATCGCCGATACCGCCTTCGTCACGCCAACCAATCTGGCCGAGCGCATTCCAGAGGATGCCGATCACCTGATCGACGCCATCGACAGCGTCGCTGCCAAGGCCGCTCTGATCGCCTGGTGCAAGCGTCGCAAGCTACCGATTACCGTGACCGGCGCCGCCGGCGGGCAGACCGACCCAACCCGAATCCGCGTTGCCGACCTGACTCGCACCGAGCACGACCCGCTGCTGGCCAAGGTGCGTTCGCTATTGCGTCGCGAGTACGGATTCTCACGCAACCTCAAGCGCCGCTTCAGTGTCGAGTGCGTGTATTCCGATGAACAACTGGTCTATCCTGGCGCCGATGGCGAGGTCTGCCATACCAAACCCGGTAATGGCGATGCCACTCGACTCGACTGTGCCAGCGGCTTTGGTGCCGCCACCTTCGTCACCGGAACCTTCGGCTTCGTCGCCGCCTCTCGCACTCTCGCGCGTCTTACTCGCCGCTGAACCATTCCCGGGCAGCATATGCCAGGCAAACAGGCCAAGGAGAAACTGGACAATGTCCCACGACACTTCCCTACCGCGCCCCGGTATCTATCGCCACTACAAGGGCCCTCACTACGAAGTCATGGGGGTAGCGCATCACAGTGAAACCGAGGAAGCCGTCGTGGTCTACCGCGCGCTTTACGGCGAATACGGTCTCTGGGTACGCCCGCTGTCGATGTTTACCGAGACGCTGACGATCGATGGAGAAAGCACACCGCGCTTCGCTCTGATCAAGGCCTTCACCTGATACACCACAGCCGAGTCCAGCAAACGACGCCTCTGGCAGCGACGCCTCTAAAACAACGACGCCTCTAAAACAACGACGTCACTGAAATAGAGATGTCACTGAAATAGAGACGTTACTAAAATAGAGACATCACTACGACAACGGGGAGGCCAATGGCCTCCCCGTTCATGTTTCCAGCAGTGCGAGTATTATTCTTCGCCGCCGGCTTCCTGCATCTGCTTCTGCAGGTAATTCTGCAAGCCAACCTTGTCGATCAGGCTGAGCTCAGTCTCGATGATATCGATGTGTTCTTCTTCATCGTCGAGGATCTGGCGGAACAGGTCACGGCTGACATAGTCCTTGATCTGCTCGCAGTAGGTAATCGCTTCGATCAGGTCGTTGCGCCCCGTGTGCTCAGCGGCCAGATCCGCCTCGAGCATTTCGCGCGTGTCCTCGCCGATATGCAGTTTGCCGAGATCCTGCAGATTGGGAAGCCCTTCGAGGAACAGAATTCGCTCGATCAGCACATCAGCGTGCTTCATTTCCTCGATGGATTCGTCGTATTCCCACTTGGCGAGACGTGCCAGCCCCCAGTCCTTGTACATCTTGGCATGCAGGAAGTACTGGTTGATGGCCACCAGCTCGTTGCCGAGCACGATGTTGAGATGTTCGATAACCTTGGGATCGCCTTTCATGGTGCCTCCTCCGAGCGAGTTCGCTGTCGAGGACGGCCCCTGTATCAGCAGCTCACTCCCCGCACACACTATATCGCTGGCACGGCAAAAGCCGCCTCACCAGCTCACTTGCGAACCAGTATAGGCGACTCATGAAAAACTTCAATTAAATCAGCTATTTGATAAATACAAAAGAAACGATAGTGATTGGCAATGCGGCCTAGACTGCATAGGCGAGGGATTCCACTTCGGCACTTGCCGCGTGCTGAATAGCCTCACTCGCAATCTGCTTGCCGACACATGCACATTTGCCGCACTGGGTAGCACAACCCGTCTCGCGCTGAACCTGGCGCCAACTACGAGCACCTTCGTCAACACTCTGACGGATCTGACGGTCACTGACTCCCTTGCACAGGCATACGTACATCTGATTCACCTCGCGTTTACACGATAGTGAATGTAAATGATTCCCATAGGAGAGCGCAACCTTTGTGAAAACAATTCGCATTAAAAATTTTCACCTGCCTGAATCACCGGCATTTTTTGCATAGGCTCCGCGCCATTTAGACACCAGATGCTCGTAGCTCGTAGCTGACCAACGGGGCTATATCAGCTCCTGACGCACATTGGGGCTCTGGTGCGCCATCCCCTGCTGCGAGTCCTGTTCAGGCTCCCAATGGCAGTAACGATGGACAACGCCAGCCCATACCGGCCAATCAGCATCGGCGTCATCATCATTTGGCCCCCCACTACGGCACTTGAGCGACACCTCATCCAGCGCGATCCGCACTACCCCGGTAGCCGCCAGTTCCTGGTGCGTCATCGGCCGCAACTGTTGCCAGCGACCCGGAGACACCTTATCGACGAAGCGCTGCAACTGCTGTGCCTTGTGTTCCTCATCCTCGATCCACTCGGGCGTGCCGAATACCGTCAGCGAGCGATAATTGATCGAGTGATGAAAGGCCGAGCGCGCCATGACCAAACCCTCCAGGGCACAGATATTGATCGACACCGGTTGATCGGACGCCAGATTTCGCGCCCGCCGATGACCATGCCAATAGAGATAGTCACCATCACGCCAGTGGCAGGTCGGCGTCACCACCACCTGGCTCTCTCCCCCTGAGCCCTCAACTATCTGTGCGACATGGCACATCAGCGCCTGGTCAATCAGCGCCCATGCGGCCTGCTGGTCGAAACTGGCGCGTTTAGGGCCACGCTTGATGGTCGTCAGGTCGGTTACCTTGAGTTGTGTCATCAGTGCTCTCCTCCCGTGCTGCTTGCCGGACACTCGGAGCTATACTGACTGCCCCTGGCATTGACGAGGAGATCCAGTTGATGAAAAAACAACAAGGCCAGATACCGTACAAATACGAGCACAAGCACAAGCACAAGCACAATCACGATCAGACAACGGCTGAACAGGACCATGCACAGTGGGGAGCCGCTGGTGTACGCCTCGGTTGGAGCAAGCACAACGGCCCCATCTATCGCCAGTTGATAGAGCAGATCACCGCCTCGATCGCCAGCGGCAAGCTGGTGTCCGGACAGCGCCTGCCCTCCTCGCGTGAACTGGCCACAACTCTTGGGCTTTCGCGTACCACGACCGCACGCGCACTGGACCAGTTGATCGCCGAGGGCTATCTGAACAGCGAGCCCAGACGAGGCCTGTTTGTCGCTGCCGACTTACCACCGGCACCACCACGAGCCGCAAGACGGTCTTCTGCTGGGGAACAGGCTGCCGACAGCGTGAACACCGACATCGCCAGCTTTACGTCGCTGCCGGACTATCGGCAGTTCCCTGCCCGGGCATGGGCTGCGAGCCTCCGGCGCAGTTGGCTCAAGCCATCACCCAGCCTGTTGAATGGCGATGCCAGTAGTGGGACCCACTCACTGAAGACGGCAATCGCCGACTATCTACATCAAGTCAGAGGGGTGGACTGCGAAGCACACAACATCATCGTGACCGGCGGAAATCGCGATGCGCTGAGTCTGATAACTCACGCCTTGAAACAACAGTCTCCCGAGGCTCACTGGTGGGTGGAGTCCCCCAGCTATCCACCTCTGCGGGAAACCATTCGCCATAATGTTGAGCACTGTCATTGGCTGGAACTGGATGATGACGGCCTGACGCTACCGACGGATGACACTCCAGCCATTGTCGTCGCGACGCCCTGCCAACACTTTCCTCTTGGTCAGACAATGAGCCGGGCACGACGCCAGGCATGGCAGGAGCGCTTGAGCGCCGGCAACAGCTGGTTGATCGAGGACGACTACGACAACGAGTTCCGCTATGAAGGGCTGCCGGGTGTGCCGTTGTTTCAGGCCGACCATTCCGGTCATACCCTGCTGATCGGTAGCTTCTCCAAGGTCATGTTCAAGGGGCTGAGACTCGGCTTCATCGTCACGCCACCTGCCCTGCGAGCCCGTCTGCTGGACTCCCAGAGTGCATTGGGAAATGCCGCCTCAGCGGCAATGCAACCGGCGCTGGCCGACTTCATGCGCCAGGGGCACTTCAGCCGTCACCTCAACCGGATGCGCCGTCATCAACGTCAACAGCGTGACCAGATGTGTGAGCTACTTGAAGAGTATCTAAGCGAATGGTGTCAGTGGCAGCGCCCTGCGGGAGGCATGCACCTGGTGGTTTATCTGCGGCCAGCGCTTGTCGAACAGCAGGAGCAGAACAAGCCCACCGACCAGTGGTTGGCCGACAAGCTACGCGAGGAGGCCATCAGACTGGATCCACTTTCCCGTTATTACCCATACCGCAGTGACGACAACCGTGTCCGTCAGGGGTTCGTGATCGGCTTTACCGGAGGGGAAAGCAGCAACGCACGTCGGATCCTCTCGGCGTTGCAGAAACAGCTGCAGCGAATCGGCGCTGATCAAGCCTGACGCCCGGCCTTCGGCAACACCACCACCTGTGTTCCGGAGGCGATGTCGCTCCAGCTACGCCGCTGGCCATCGAACACCACCCACCAGTGGCCAAGCCCCAGAGGAACGAGAGCGACGGCACCGACAACGAAACGAATCAGCGTCTGGCGCAGATTGATCGGAGCGCCATCAGCGGTCTGTACCCGTAGACGCCACGCCTGCATACCGAGCGTCATGCCACCACGGCGCCAGAAGAAGGCAAAGAAGAGAAAAGCCGCCAATACCAACAACAGGCGCAGCGTAAAAACCTGCATCACCCCCGCTCCCACCTCCTCCGCGGGAAGCTCGAGCAGATTGCGCACCACCACGACATGCAGCGTGGTCACCGCAATCCACACCGCCAACAACAGAAAGCTGTCGTAGACCATCGCCCCGAGACGCCGACCAAACCCCGCCGGCCAGACATCATCGAGTTGGGAAAAGTGTCGAGGCATAAGGCATCCGAAGGAAGAAGGAAGAAGGAAGAAGGAAGAAGGAAGAAGGAAGAAGGAAGAAGGAAGAAGGAAGAAGGAAGAAGGAAGAAGGAAGAAGGAAGAAGGAAGAAGGAAGAAGGAAGAAGGAAGAAGGAAGAAGGAAGAAGGAAGAAGGAAGAAGGAAGAAGGAAGACAGGCTGCGAGCCGAGAAGGGGGCTGTCAAGCTTGCCTCTGATTCGTACCTCTTTCCTCTGACCTCTTCTCTCTTCTCTGTCCTCTTACCTCTTCCCTCTTGAAACTTACCTCTTCCCTCTTTGTTTATCCCGTCTTACGCAGGAAATACAGCCCCACCACCCCACACACCAGCGTTGGCACCAGTACCGCCCAGGCCGGGGAGAAGCCGAATACGATCGATGCCGGTGCCAACAGGTCCTGAACATACTTGAAGATCAGGCCGGTGATCACGCCGTAGAACACTCGAGTTCCGGCAGCCACGGTGCGCAACGGCCCGAATACGAAGGACGCAGCGATCAGTACCAGCGAGGCCATGGTCAGTGGCAGCAGCATCTTCTGCCAGAAATACAGCAACGGCCGGGATGCCTCGAGGCCCTGCTCCTTGAGGAAGCTGGCGTAAGCCCAGAGCTCTGACGGCGATTGCGTCTCGACGTCTCGCAATAGGCGCGTCAGCTGCTGCGGAGTCAGCCGTGTATCCCAGCGCTTCACCGCCAGACGTTCGACTTCGGTGCTCTTGTCATCAATGTGCGTTACGGCAACATCCTCGAGCTGCCAATGATCGTCCATCCAGCGTGCGAGACGAGCGCTGGTGACAGACTGGAGGTTATGGTTGTCGAAGTGGTAACGGGTCAGGTCGAGTACCGTATTATCAGAGCGAATCGCACCGAAACTGTAGAAGTCATCGCCTTCGCGCTGCCAACCACCGCGCTCAGTGACCATGGCGCCTTCACCCTGCTTCTGCTGGACTCGCCAGGCATCCGCGAACTGCTCGGTTTGCGGGCTGACGAACTGAGCGATCGTCAGCACAATCACGACCACCAGAATAATCGGCTTCATCACGCCCCACAGAATGCGGGTCAGTGAACGTCCCGAAGCACGCATTACGGTCAGCTCATTGGCCGACGCCATACTGCCCAGACCGATCAATGCGCCGATCAGTACCCCCACCGGGGCATACTGATAGAAACGCCATGGCAGTCGCATGCACAAGTAGAGAAAGACATCGAGGGCTCCATAGCCGCCCTCGATGTCATTGAGATCATCGATATAAGTGATGATCAGATCGAGCCCCAGCAGCACTGCCTGCACTACCAGGATAGCGCCTAGAACGTTACGCGCGATGTAGCCATCGAGGCGATCCACAATCATCCGCTCATTCCCTTGCGTTGGGAGTGGTAGGCCAACATCAGGCCCAGCAACAGAAAGACACCGTGAATCGGCCACATGCCGATTGCAGCCGGCAGACTGCCGCTGCCGATGGCGTCCATGGCCGCCAGCAGCAAGCTGAGATAGGCAACGTACAGGAAGATCGCCGGCAGCAGCTTGGCGAAACGTCCCTGACGTGGATTGACGCGAGACAAGGGCATCGCCAGCAGCGTCAGGACGAATACCATCATCGGTGCGCCCAATCGCCACTGCAACTGAGCCTGTGCCTCCGGGTCCTCACTGTTGAACAGTTCGTTGGTCATCAGGAACTCGGCGGAGCCCGTCTCCACCACTTCCGACGCCCGCGCCAAACGCACCGCATAGGTCCCGAATTCAAGCCGTTCGGCTTCAGGAGTACCCGCTTCGATGCTGTAGCGCTCACCGTCCTCGAGTACCAGATAACGGCTGCCGGTTTCAGAATCGGTGACCTGATAGCCCAGCTCGGCACGTGTCACGGCGCTCTCAGGGGTACCATCGCTACGCGCCTGCCGCTCACTGATGAAGACTTCCTTCAATCGTCGGTCATCTTCCGCCACATCGGAGGCATAGGCGGTGCGTCCCTTGCCGAACTCCTGGAAACGTCCCGGCGCCAGCGACGAGAAATCGATCTTGCTGCGTTGCTCTTCCAGCATCAGTTCATTGTGCAAGGCACTGGATGGGGTGAGCCAGAGGCTGCAGACCCCGACCAACACAGCAACCAGTGCCGCCGGCACCAGGCTTACCGTCAGCAGACGATTGGGGCTGGTGCCGCAAGCCACCAACACCGTGATTTCACTGTTCAGATACAGCTGTCCATAGGCCAGCAGAATGCCGAGGAAGAAAGACAGCGGCAGAATCAACTCGAGGAAGCCCGGCAGGTGATAAAGCATCAACGAGCCGAGAATGCTGGCCGGAATATCGCCCTCAGCAGCGTTGGAAAAATAGCGAATGAAGCGACTACCCATTATCACCAGCAGCAGAACACCCGCCACCGCCGACATGGTGAGCAGAATCTCACGCGCTAGATAACGAAAAATGATCAATGCCTACTCCTTGCCTGGGCGACGGGCCCTACTTCCAATGAGATGCCTGCAAGCCCGGTATTCATGTCCGCTAATGCCGGTCGAGCCCAGATCGCGAATCGCTTCCGAATCGGCGCACATCTGACGATACTGTAGCGACTGCTGCTCAAGCGCACCCGAACTACTGCGGTTCGGCCCGGCCACAGGCGTCTGTCCGACCACAGGCGTCTGTCCGACCACGGGTGTCTATATAATAGTCTCGGTGATATTGCCGTCCTATACCATCCCGCCCGTGCCGCTTCGGATGCAGGGCAGCAGCCAGCTTCTTCATGAACATCGTAGCACCGTGTTTGGTAATGCCGGCCCGAGGAAGTCATGCATTGACGCCTGGTGCACGGTACACTGGGTGACACGGCATCGTGCCGGCATTATCCAGAATCCCTTTCTGCTTGTCTTGCTTTGGAGTCAGCATGGAATTTCCTGTACAGACGGCCAATCCGGTCAAGGTCGAGACGGCCTGCCTGGTGGTCCCGGTATTCAAGGACGGCGAGCTACTGCCCGCTGCTGCACGTATCGACGATGCCAGTGAGCGACTGATTCACCAGCTCATCGAGCGCGGTGACTTCAACGCCAGACTGGGTAACGTGCAATTGGTTCCCTACGCGCCAGGCCTCGCCGCAGACAGACTGCTGCTGGTCGGCCTTGGTGAACGCGAAAAATGCAATGAAGGCGCTTTCTGCAAAGCACTCGACGCGACCTTTGCCCGCCTCGGCCAAAGCAGCATCGATGAAGTAGCCGTAACCTTCACCGACGTCCCGGTTGAGGATCGCGATGCAGGCTGGAAGGCCCACCGCGTTGCCGAGAGCGCGCTACGCGCCAGCTACCGCTTCAGTGATTTCAAGAGCGAACCCGCTCCAGCACCATCCCTCGAGCGTGTCAGCATTCTGTTGTCTGACAACGCTGCAGAGGATGCCGCCCGTGAAGGCGCGCGTATCGGCGCAGCCGTAGGCAACGGCATCAATCAGACCCGCAGGCTGGGCGACCTTCCCGGCAATATCTGCACCCCGCGCTACCTGGCCAGTGAAGCCGAGCGCATGGCAGCCGAATCCAACGGCTCGATGGAAGCCGAGATCCTCGATGAGGAAGCGTTGGAAGCCCTCGGAGCCCACTCTCTGCTGTCGGTCGGTCGTGGCAGCGAAGAGCCCTCACGTCTGATCGTGATGCACTACCGTGGTGCCGAGAGTGCCGATGAAGCTCCCCATGTGCTGGTCGGCAAGGGCATCACCTTCGATACCGGCGGTATCTCGCTCAAGCCGGGCGCCGGCATGGACGAGATGAAGTACGACATGTGCGGTGCCGCAAGCGTATTCGGCGCCATGTCTGCGGTTCTGGCGATCAAACCGAAGATCAATGTCATCGGTGTGGTTGCCAGTGCCGAGAACATGCCCAGCGGCTGCGCCACCAAGCCCGGCGACATCATCAAGACCCTCAAGGGCCTTTCTGTAGAAGTGCTCAACACCGACGCGGAAGGTCGTCTGGTGCTATGTGATGCACTGACCTATGCCGAACGCTTCACACCGGCAAGCGTCGTCGATATCGCCACCCTCACCGGCGCCGCCATTATCGCCCTGGGTCACCACGCCACCGGTCTGATGTCCAACGATGACGACCTGGCGCTGGACCTGCTCGATGCAGGCGAGGATGCCTGGGACCGCGTATGGCATTTGCCGCTGTGGGATGAATACCAGGAGCAGCTCGACTCCAACTTCGCCGACCTGGCGAACATTGGCGGTCGCCCTGCCGGTACGATCACCGCAGGCTGCTTCCTGTCACGCTTCGCGAGTGAATATCCCTGGGCGCACCTCGATATCGCCGGCACAGCCTGGAACAGCGGTAGCAACAAGGGCGCCACCGGTCGCCCGGTCGGCCTGCTGACTCGCTACCTGCTGGATCGAGAGGCAGAACTCAACGAAACTGTCATCGAGAACGAGTGACCGCAGGATGCCCGCCGCGACTCACCCGTGGCGGGCTTCTCCTTCACGCTTCACGACGCAGGTTCGCTATGTCATTCTGCCTAGGTAATGCGGCATACCTGATGCCGCGCTGAGATCTGATTTCTGGAGAACGTCCCGTGTCCACCCAAGGCTTCTCGCTTGAGCCCAACGCCAATCCCAAACCGGCGAACATTCGCGCCACCACCCTCGAAAACCCGGGGTTCGGCCGCTTCTTCACTGACCATATGGCACATGTCCGCTGGACCAGCGACGCCGGCTGGCATGGCCACCGCGTCTGCCCCTATGGCCCGCTGACACTGGACCCGGCAGCGTCGGTGCTGCATTACGCCCAGGAAATCTTCGAGGGTATCAAGGCCTACCGCCACGCCGACGGCAGTGTCTGGACCTTCCGCCCCGAGAAGAACGCCGCACGATTCCGCGCCTCCGCGCGTCGTCTCGCCCTGCCGGAGTTGTCCGATGATGACTTCGTCGGTGCCATCAAGGCACTGGTGGCTCAGGACGTGGATTGGGTTCCCACTCCCGCCAGCGAGGCCGATGAATCCAGCCTCTACCTGCGCCCGTTCATGATCGCCAGTGAAGCCTTCCTCGGAGTGCGCCCGGCCAACGAAGTCGACTTCTACGTCATCGCCTCACCGGTGGCGGCCTACTTCAAGGGCGGCGTCAAACCCGTCTCGATCTGGCTGTCATCGAACTACAAACGTGCCTCTCAGGGCGGTACCGGCTTTGCCAAGTGTGGCGGCAACTACGCCGCATCACTGGTGGCTCAGCGCGAGGCTGCCGAGCACGGTTGCGATCAGGTCGCTTTCCTCGACGCCGCGGAGAATACCTGGATCGAGGAACTGGGTGGCATGAACCTGTTCTTCGTCACTCGTGATGGTCGTCTGGTAACTCCGCGCCTGACCGGCACCATTCTCGATGGTGTCACCCGCGACTCGCTGCTGCAGCTGGCCCGCGACGAAGGCCTGACTCCCGAAGAGCGCCCGATCAGCATCGACGAATGGCGCGATGGCGTAGCCTCCGGCGAGATCATCGAAGTCTTCGCCTGCGGTACCGCCGCCGTCATCACCCCGATCGGCAAGCTGATCAGCGAAGATGCCACCCTTGAGCACCCGCAGGGCAACGAAGTCGCCGCCCGCCTGCGCAAGCGCCTGCTGGATATCCAGTATGGACGTGCAGAAGATGTTCACGGCTGGCTGACAAAGTTGGCTTAACAAGGCAGAAGAAGGAAGAGAGAAGAAGGAAGAAAGGCCGCCAGCTGCGGAAGATGCTATCAAACTACAGTCCTGGTAGCCTCTTCCCTCTGAGCTCTCTTGTCTTACCTCTTCCCTCTGACCTCTCTTGTCTTACCTCTTTCCTTGCCAGGCCCGATTGTGACCAAAGTCGATTTCTACATCCTCCCCGACACCACCCTCGAGGCTCGGTTGGCGTTCGCCTGCCGGTTGACCGAGACCATCGCTCGCAAGGGCTATCGGTTGTATCTGCACGCCGAGGATGAACAGATGGCGCGCGAGTTGGATGAGCGACTCTGGGACTTCCGTCCCGACGCCTATGTCCCTCATGCGCTGGAAGGTAGCGATGAAGCCAGCAGCGTGCCAGTCACCATCGGTTGGCAGGGCGCGCCGCAAAGTATCGACCCTCCTCCTCAAGCCATGCTCAACCTGGCACCGGATATTCCGGAGTGGTTCTCACGCTTCGAGCGTGTCGCCGAGATCATCAACCAGCACCAGGATGTATTGACCACCAAGCGCGAATGCTGGCGAACCTACAAGCAGCGTGGCTATCCGGTGACACCGCATCATCTCGATGGGCAGGGCGGAGCGTAAGAAGGAAGAAGGAAGAAGGAAGACAGGCCGCGAGCCGAGAAGGAGGCTGTCAGGCTTACCTCTGACTCTTACCTCTTCTCTCTGACCCCTTCCCTCTTCCCTCTGTCCTCTTGCCGCTCATGACTCCGACGCTCGCTTCAGGGTATAATCCCTGCCATTTTTCGCCATCCCGCATCTCCGGTTTTCCCGGTGTGCGCAGCGCAGCGACGACATCCAGGATAACGCGAGCACTCCATGGACAAGACTTACCAACCCGAGCAGATTGAATCCCGCTGGTACCAGCGCTGGGAACAGGACCAGCGTTTCGTGCCGTCAGGCCAGGGCGATCCCTATGCGATCATGATTCCGCCGCCCAATGTCACCGGCAGTCTGCACATGGGGCACGCTTTCCAGGACACCATCATGGATACCCTGACCCGCTGGCGGCGGATGCAGGGGCGCAACACGCTGTGGCAGATCGGTACCGACCACGCGGGTATCGCTACCCAGATGCTGGTCGAGCGCAAGGTGGCTGCCGAGGAAGGCAAGACGCGCCACGACCTGGGCCGCGACGCCTTTATCGACAAGGTCTGGGAGTGGAAGCATGAGTCCGGCGGTCACATCACTCGCCAGTTGCGTCGCATGGGTGCCAGTGTCGACTGGAACCGTGAGCGCTTCACCATGGATGACGGCTTCTACAAGGCGGTGCAGGAAGTCTTCGTACGCCTGCACGACGAAGGCCTGATCTATCGCGGCAAGCGCCTGGTCAACTGGGACCCGACGCTGAACACCGCGATCAGCGACCTCGAAGTCGAGAACCGCGACCAGCAGGGCCAGTTCTGGCATTTCCGCTATCCGCTGGCGGATGGCGTCAAGACCGATGCAGGCCTCGACTATCTGGTCGTCGCCACCACTCGCCCGGAAACACTGCTCGGCGATAGCGCCGTGGCCGTCAATCCCGAGGACGAGCGTTATGCCTCACTGGTCGGCAAGTTTGTCGAGCTACCGCTGGTGGGCCGCCGCATTCCGATCGTCGCCGATGAACACGCCGATATGGAGAAGGGTTCGGGCTGCGTGAAGATCACCCCAGCCCACGACTTCAATGACTATGAAGTCGGCAAGCGCGCAGGCCTGCCGCTGATCAATGTGTTCTCGAAGAACGCGCATATTCTCGACGCCGCGGAAGCCTTCGATATTCAGGGCCGCCCGCTGAACGATGTCGATACCGGCCTGCCGAGCGCCTATGCCGGCATGGATCGTTTCGCCGCGCGCAAGGCGATTGTTGCCGATATGGACGCCGCCGGCCTGCTGGAGAAGACCGAGGCCGTCAACAACACCCTGCCCTACGGTGACCGCTCCGGCGATGTCATCGAGCCGCTGCTGACTGACCAGTGGTTCGTGGCGGTCGAAACGCTGGCCAAACCGGCCATCGAAGCGGTGGAGAACGGCGACATCCAGTTCGTGCCGAAGAACTACGAGAACATGTACTTCGCCTGGATGCGCGATCTCCAGGATTGGTGCATCTCGCGTCAGCTGTGGTGGGGCCACCGCATCCCGGCCTGGTACGATGCCGAAGGCAACGTCTACGTGGCGCGTACGGAAGCCGAGGCCCGCGAGAAATACGGCATCGCCGCCGACGCGACACTGACTCAGGACGAGGACGTCCTCGATACCTGGTTCAGCTCCGGACTGTGGACCTTCGGCACCCTCGGCTGGCCCGAGCAGACGCCGGAACTGGAAACCTTCCACCCGACCAGCGTGCTGGTCACCGGCTTCGACATCATCTTCTTCTGGGTCGCGCGCATGATCATGCTGACCCTCAAGTTCACCGGCCAGGTACCGTTCAAGCAGGTCTACGTACACGGTCTGGTGCGTGATGGTCAGGGACAGAAGATGTCCAAGTCCAAGGGCAACGTGCTCGACCCCATCGACCTGATCGACGGTATCCAGCTCGACTCGCTGGTCGAAAAGCGCACCGGCAACATGATGCAGCCGCAGAAGGCACGGGCAATCGAGAAAGCGACACGCAGTGAGTTCCCCGAAGGCATCGAAGCCCACGGTACCGACGCACTGCGTTATACCTTCCTCTCCCAGGCCACCACCGGTCGTGACATCAAGTTCGACATGGGCCGCCTCGATGGCTACCGCAACTTCTGCAACAAGCTGTGGAATGCCTCACGTTACGTGCTGATGAATGCCGAAGGTGAGGACTGCGGCGCGGATGGCGACGGTATTGATAATGGCCAGGTCGAGCTGTCGCTGGCCGATCGCTGGATCGTCTCGCGCCTACAGCAGACCGAGACCCAGGTCACCAGGGCGATGGAAGAGTTCCGCTTCGACCACGCCTCCCAGGCCCTCTACGATTTCGTCTGGAACGAGTACTGCGACTGGTATCTGGAACTCTCCAAGCCGGTACTCTGGGACGAGAGCGCCAGCGCCGAAGCCAAGCGCGGCACCCGCCGCACCCTGGTGCGTGTACTGGAAGCCATCCTGCGCCTGGCCCACCCGATGATGCCCTACATCAGCGAGGAGATCTGGCAGCGCGTCGCACCGCTGGCAGGCACCTTCTCTGAAGGCGACTCGATCATGGCGCAGGCCTGGCCGATAGCCGATGAAAGCAAGGTCGATCAGAGCGCCATCCGCGATATCGAGTGGCTCAAGGGGGCGATCATCGCAGTGCGCAATATCCGCGCCGAGATGAACATTGCCCCCGGCAAGCCGCTGGATGTGATGTTGACCAAGGGCAACGCAGAAGATCAGCAGCGCCTCGAAGCCAACCGCCTGTTCCTCGCCAAGCTGGCCAAGCTGGCCTCGATCCAATGGCTCGACAACCCTGCCGAAGCCCCTCTGTCCGCGACCCAACTGGTCGGCGACATGGAAGTGCTGGTACCGATGGCCGACCTGATCGACAAGGACGCCGAACTGGCTCGTCTCGGCAAGGAGATCGACAAGCAGGAAAAGCTGATCGGCGGTATCGAGAAGAAGCTCGGCAACGAAAGCTTTGTCGCCAAGGCTCCTGAAGCCGTGGTCGAGAAGGAGCGCGGCAAACTGGCAGAATTCCAGACCGCCCGCCAGTTGCTGGTCGAGCAGCGCGACAAGATCGCCGCTCTGTAATCAAGATCGCCGCACTGGAATACCATCGGTCATCGACCTCGTCTTACTCCCCCGCTCGGCTCAGGCCGGCGGGGGAGTTTCAATCAGAAACACCCCCCGTAACAGACAACCACGCATCCCATATTGCTTCCCTGTAAAGCCAACAGAAAAGCTAATTTTCCGCTCCAGAATGGAGCAGGTATTTCAGTTCCAGCGGCCGTACGCACAGCAATGGTGAGCAAGCACACCTTTTTCCTGGTCACTCGGCTTAAAGACGCCTACTGCCGCCTATACGAGGGCATGTGATTCAGCGGCCTAGTCTATGCAGAAACAGCCAATTCAGCACAATTTTGCACCATATGATGACATTTCTGGTTGACAACAAATGACAAAAATAAACAATACCTACTCACCACCTCACCGACTGTCACACCATGTTCACAATTCCGTGGTTTTTAATTGAGGTATCACTAATGCGCCAAACCCCAACCGGTGTCGCACATTCGGAACATCGGGTATGCTTTTCGTTACATTAAATTCCTAGAAAATGTAATTTCATGCAAATAAGATCGCCAATCGCAATCAAGAAATATTCTCGAAAGTCACAATACGGAATCGTCACGTGCATAGCGTGGCATGGGAAAGGG
Organism: Halomonas huangheensis; assembly: GCF_001431725.1. Classification (NCBI taxonomy): domain Bacteria; kingdom Pseudomonadati; phylum Pseudomonadota; class Gammaproteobacteria; order Oceanospirillales; family Halomonadaceae; genus Halomonas; species Halomonas huangheensis. The sequence continues at coordinate 3,827,039 of NZ_CP013106.1, forward strand.
AATTTTCCGGCTACAATCCCCGGGCGGTAGCGTGCCTGCTTCCCCCGTCAGCCTGCCCTCATCTTTCCGCCACTGGTTAAAAACCCATCCAGTTGGCGTTATATTCGATTGGTTTCATCACCAACCGGCTTCTTCAGGTACCTTCATGCCAAACAACTCGTATTATCGGTTTGTCCGGCTCGCAGGAGTCGGCATGCTGTTGATGCTGCTCGTGGGTTGCGCCGTTCCCAGCCATCAGGCGGGAGGTGGCTCAGGCTCCATCATCCTCGGTGAACAGCAAGGCCGCCCACTGGATGAAACGCTCAACGGATTTCTCTCCGGTTCCTCAGCCCATGAGGTACTCAATCTTGCCTCCAGCCCCTGGGGGGCCAATATAGAGCTCCAGGCAGAACCGTCCTATCGCGCCGCTAGTGGCCGCGCCTGCCGTCACCTTACCGCCTTGAGCCTCAGCACAGGCGAGCAACGCGCGCTCGTCGCCTGTGAGACGCCAAGCGGATGGGTGTCTCGCCGTCGTGTCACGGCTTTGCTGAATGGAACGGAGAACGCACGATGAGTAGTATTCGCTCTCTTCACAAGCTCTCACGGCTCGCAGCCTTCTGTACCTGTGCCACGCTGGCCACCAGCGTATTCGCCCAAAGCGTTACCCAGCCCGGCGAAGTCCTTCCCGAGTCCGAGCAGGCTGAAGCCACCAGTCAGTCGATAGACAGCTCACCGCGTGCCGATTGGTCGAGTGCCAACTACGGGCCCGGTCCGGCAGCGGCTACCCCTCGTACAGACGCTGACAGCTTGCCACCGTTTGGTTCCAACCTGTTCGAAGGGGGCTTCCGCGGCAACATGGCGGATGGCCTGAACAGTTCCTATCGAGTCAAACCCGGCGACCAGATTACCGTACAGCTCTGGGGAGCAGTCGAACTCGATCGCGTCATGCCAGTGGATGCTCAGGGCAACATCTTCATTCCCTCGATCGGTCCGCTTCAGGTCCAGGGTGTGACCAATAGCGAACTGGATGCTCGAGTTCGTCAGGCGATAAAGAGCGTCTACCCCGATAATGTCGAGGTCTATACCAACCTGCAGGGCGTACAGCCGGTGGGAGTATTCGTCACTGGCTATGTCGAAAGCCCTGGACGGTATTCGGGTACACCTTCCGACTCGGTGCTGTACTTCCTCGACCAGGCCAGCGGTATCGACAACGACCTCGGCAGCTACCGCAACATTCGCATAATGCGTAATGGCAGTACTGTCGACACGATTGACCTCTATAATTTCCTGCTCACAGGCCAGCTACCGAACTATCAGTTCCGCGATGGTGACACCATCGTGGTCGAGGAACGTGGCCCTGCGATTGCCGTTACCGGTGATGTGAACCGGGAATATCGCTATGAACTGCTTGGCTCACATCTGTCAGGGGCCGAGATTACCGAACTGGCACGTTTACAGAGCGGTGTATCCCATGTGTTGTTGCGTGGCGACCGCAGCTCTGGTCCCCTCGCGACCTATGTGCCGTTGAGCGAGTTCAATACACTCAGCGTCCAGAGCGGTGACGAAGTCCTGTACAGTTCGGACCAACGTGCGGAAAGCATTGTGGTAACTCTGGAAGGCAGTTTCTTTGGCCCGGCACGTTACGCACTACCTCGTGACGCGCGCCTGGGTGAGTTCCTCGACGCGGTCTCTGTGCCTGCTGACATGACAGCCGTAGAAAGCGTCTCGATCAAACGCGAGAGTGTCGCGACTCAGCAAGCAGCAGCACTGCAGGAAAGCTTGCGCCGGCTGGAAACCACGTATCTCGGCGCCTCATCCCAGACCAACGAGGAAGCTCAGATTCGCGTCCGCGAAGCGGAGCTTATCCAGAAGTTCGTCGCACGTGCCCGCAACCTTGAGCCCAGCGGGCGTCTTGTGGTCGCTCACCAGGACGGTATCAGTGATGTTCGCCTGCAGGATGGCGATGTGATTACCATCCCTGAAATCACCGACTCCATTCTGGTCAGCGGTGAAGTAGTCGTGCCCCAGGCAACGGTGTTCCGCGATGGCATGAGCGTCAGCGATTACATCGAGAATGCCGGTGGCCTGACCCAGCGTGGTGATGATGACAACATTCTGGTGATGCGCCAGAACGGCGCCGTACGCGATGCCGACGACATCTCACTGCGGCCTGGCGACGAGATTCTGGTCATGCCGGAAGTGCCGACCAAGAATATCCAGCTGGCCACCAGCATTTCTCAGATCCTCTATCAGATCGCCGTAGCCACCAAGGTAGCCCTGGACCTCTAATGGCAGAGCAGCACTTCCAGCAACACTCCCAGCCAGGTGGAGCCCGCTCCGCCTGGGCTGTCACGTGCAGCGTCTGGTACGCCATGTTTATGCGTGAGGCGATTTCGCGCACCATGTCCGACCGCATGGGCTGGTTCTGGATGATTGCCGAACCCATGGCCTTCACCTTGATCATGGTCACCATGCGCAGCTTTATAAGTGGTGATCGCCTGATTGTTGGCGCCTCTTTCATTCCGTGGATGGTCGTAGGAATGATGGGCTTCTTTCTGGTCAGGGAAGGAATGATACGAGGGCTCGGAGCAGTCACCGCCAACCGGGCCTTGTTTGCCTATCGTCAGGTCCAGCCCATCGACCCGGTGCTGGTGCGTAACTTTCTTGAAGGCATGTTGCGCACCTTGGTCTTCATGTTATTCATCGCTGGCGCTCTAATGCTTGATGTGGACATTTTCCCCGATCATGCGTTATTGGCCATGGCCGGTTGGCTATCCCTGTGGGCACTGGGATTGGGTCTTGGTTTGATCGTATCGGTGCTAGGTACTCTGGTGGCAGAGGTCGCCATCGTAGTGCGCATGATCAGCATGCCACTACTGATTCTTTCTGGAGTTATCTTCCCTCTCAATCGCTTACCACACTGGATACTTGAGTATCTGATGCTCAACCCGATTGTGCATGGCCTGGAGTCACTGCGTCATGCCTTCTTCGATGGCTACCATATGGTGCATGGCACCAGCATGACCTACTTCTGGATGTGGGTGCTCTCGACCATCACGCTAGGTTTGCTCCTGCATATGCGCTTTCGCGATAAGTTGAAAGCCAAATGATCGAAATTCGCCATTTATTCAAGCGTTACCATAATCACCAAGACAGTGACTGGGTGCTCAGGGACATCAACTTGATGATCCCGGAAGGCATCAGCGTCGGTCTACTTGGTCGCAACGGTGCAGGGAAATCCACCTTGCTCCGCTTGATCGCCGGCATGGACACTCCAGAACGAGGTGAAATCGTTCGTCATGCGCGAGTTTCCTGGCCAATTGGCTTGAGCGGAGGCTTTCAGGGCTCGATGACCGGCCGCCAGAATGTCAAGTTTGTTGCCCGAGTACATGGCAACAACCAGGATATTCAGCGAATTATTGATGATGTCGAGACCTTCGCCGAGATCGGCTCCGCGTTCGACGATCCCATCAGGACCTATTCCTCGGGGATGCGCGCACGCCTCAATTTCGGACTATCATTGGCCTTCGACTTCGATATCTATCTATCGGACGAAGCCACCGCTGTCGGAGACCGCTCTTTCAAGGCCAAGGCAACCAAAGCCTTCAAAGACAAGGTTGGTGAGGCCAGTCTAATTATGGTCTCCCATAGCGAAGGTATTCTGCGTGACCTGTGCCAATCGGGTATCTATCTCAAGGACGGCCAAGCCCAGTGGTATAACGATATCGATGATGCCATCAAAGCTTATCACGCGGATATCGACCCTTCCCAAGAGAGCCAAGGGTTGGCTGAACCAAACGAAAGCCTTGATTCACTTAGCCTGCAACAACTGCATGCGTTGCGCATTGAGCGCCGCAAGGCGTTTGAGCAGGCCAAGGAAGATATGGAAGCTGCCCAGAGGCCCGATATCCCTTCCTCCGAACGCAAGATCTATGGCAGTGCCTTCCGAGTAGCCCGGGAACAGTGGCACAGCGTCATTGTGGCCATCCAGAAGCGACTAGCAGATAAAGAGACCGACACTTGATGCTCACTTCACCAGCAAACCCAACTACCAAGACCGCTATGTCGTTGGCTAAGCGCCACCCGCATTGGGCACTAGCCGCTTTGGCCATCCTGTTGGTGAGCTTCTACTGGCTGGTATGGGCCGATGACCGTTATGTCTCTCGTGCCACGGTGGTATTGGAGAGTCCGCAGATTGCCGCCCCCGAAATCAGCTTTTCAAGCTTGCTGACAGGCAGCCAGCAGAATGGTGACTTGTTGCTGTTACGTGAGTACCTGCTCTCGGTCGATATGCTCAAACAAGTGCTACAGCAGCTCGACTTTCGCCAGCACTACTCGGAGCATGGTGATCTGTTTTCCTCACTATGGGACAAGGACGCACCCATCGAGGAATTGCACGACTACTACCTTAAACGTGTCTCGGTGGAGATGGATGAGTATTCTGGCGTCCTCGATATCGAAGTGCAGGGCTTCACTCCGGAGTTCGCCCATCAGATGGCAGAGCTGTTGCTGAAAGCCGGTGAGCAGCACATGAATGAGATGGGCCAACGCCTGGCCGCCGAACAGGTAGAATTTCTCGAAGTCCAGGTCGACCGCTTGAACGACCAGTTGGATAGCGCACGAGCCAATCTGCTCACCTATCAGAACGAACATGGCCTGGTGTCACCGACCGGAACCGTCGAAAGCCTCAGCCAGGTGATAGCAACCCTGCAAGGTGAGTTGGCAACACTACAGGCCAGGCGCAGCGCGCTATCCAGCTATGCCAGCGAACGCTCTTCCGATTTTGTCAAGGTCAACAGTGAGATCAATGCGGTACGCGACCAGATCGAACAGGAACGAAACCGTCTGGCTCAAGCCGCCGGCAATTCTCTCAATCGCACTGCCTCGGAATACCAGACGCTGGAGCTGAAAGCACAGTTTGCACAGGAAACCTACTCCAGCGCACTTGCCGCACTGGAAAGTACCCGCATCGAGGCGGCACGCAAGCTCAAGCAAGTCAGCGTGTTGCAGAGTCCGCTGTACCCGGAATATTCCACCAGCCCGAAACGACTATACAACGCAGCAGTATTCGCGCTCGTGACGCTATTCCTCGCCTTTATCGCCAATATGCTGATTCTGATCGTGCGCGATCATCGCGACTGACGCTATCGCCTTCAAGCTCTGAGCGTTCCACCAGAGCTTTTAACCAGATTTTTGAACCAGAGCTTTCAACCCGAGCTTTCAACACCTATTCACAGGGAGTGAATGTGACTTCTACTGCAACCAAGACCGTTATTGTGACCGGTGGCGCTGGCTTTATCGGCTCCGCTGTTGTGCGCGAACTGATCCGTCGTGGCGATACCCGCGTCATCAATCTCGACAAGCTCACCTATGCAGGTAACGTTGAGTCTCTCAGCGATGTCGAAGGCAACCCGAACTATCACTTCGTGCAGGCCGATATCTGTGACCGAGAGCATCTGGGTCGTCTATTCGCCGAGTTCCAACCGGATGTGGTGATGCATCTCGCGGCAGAGAGTCACGTCGACCGTTCCATCGATGGCCCCGCTGCGTTTATCGAGACCAATATCATCGGCACCTACCAATTGCTCGAAGCCGCACGTGGTTATTGGAGCAATCTGAAAAAAGTAGCGCCCGCCAAGGCCGAGGGATTCCGCTTCCATCATATCTCCACCGATGAGGTCTACGGCGATCTGGAAGGTCCCGACGAGCTATTCACCGAAACCACAGCGTACGCTCCCAGTTCACCGTACTCAGCGAGCAAGGCCAGCTCAGATCACCTGGTGCGTGCCTGGGGCAGGACCTATGGCCTCCCGGTGGTGATCACCAACTGTTCCAACAACTACGGACCGTATCACTTCCCGGAAAAACTGATCCCGCTGATGATTCTCAATGCCCTGGCAGGCAAGGCGCTGCCGGTGTACGGAGATGGCAAGCAGGTACGCGACTGGCTATATGTCGAGGATCATGCCCGTGCACTGATCAAGGTCGCACTGGAAGGGGCCAACGGTGAGACCTATAACATCGGTGGCCATAACGAGAAGCAGAACATCGAAGTCGTTCAAACGCTCTGTTCTCTACTCGAGGAACTGGCTCCTGCCAAGCCAGCAGGCGTTGAGCACTACACGGACCTGATCACCTACGTGCAGGACCGTCCCGGTCACGATCTGCGCTATGCCATCGATGCCAGCAAGATCGAGCGCGAGCTGGGCTGGACGCCCGAGGAAACCTTCGAGTCAGGGCTGCGCAAGACAGTGCAGTGGTACCTGGAGAACAGGTCGTGGTGGCAGCGTGTCCAGGACGGCAGCTACCAGGGCGAACGCATGGGCACCGCAGTCGCTCCGTGATTCCAGCGCGCTTCGCAACACCAACAGCTCTTGAGGCTCAAACAACTCTTACGACTCAAACAACCCTCACAACTCCAACAATCATTGTAACTCCAATAATCTTCACAACTTCAATAACTCTGTAACTCCAGCAGTCCTGGTAATACAACAGTTCTGGTAATACAACAGTTCTGATATTTCAGCAATCATCGGTACATACACCTCATTTTCATAAACCCAGGGAGGGATGATATGAAGTGGCTTCTACTCGGCGTCAACGGCCAGGTCGGCCATGAGCTGCAGCGCTATCTCAGCTCCATGGGAAAGTGCCTGGCACCGACGCGCCAGCAGTTGGACTTGAGCAACAGCGCTGCCGTGACTCACTACCTGGCAGAGCACCAGCCCGAGATGGTGGTCAACGCCGCCGCTTACACCGCCGTCGACAAGGCCGAGGAAGACGTTGCGCTAGCGACCGCTCTCAACGCTGATCTGCCCGCCTTACTGGCGGACTATTGCGCGCAGCAGAGTGTGCTACTGGTGCACTATTCCAGCGACTATGTGTATCCCGGCAATGGCGATCATGCCTGGCAGGAGGAGGACCCGACAGGTCCACTGTCAGTCTATGGGCAAAGCAAACTGGCCGGAGATGCTGCGATTCAAGCCAGTGGCTGCGACTATCTGATCTTCCGCACCAGTTGGGTCTACAGCGCGCGTGGCCACAACTTCATGAAGACCATGCTGCGCCTGGGCAAAGACAAGCAACAGCTGACCATCGTTGGCGACCAGATCGGTGCGCCGACCCCTGCCAGGTTGATTGCCGAGGTTACGGCTCAAGCCATTCGTCGCTACCAGCAGAACCCCGCCATCAAAGGGCTCTATCATCTCGCGCCAAGAGGCCAGACCAGCTGGCATGGGTTTGCCTGCGAGATCTTCGACCAGGCAAGTTTGCTGGGCGTGGAGCTATCTATCGCCCGTGATCGGGTAACTGCCATTCCCACCTCTGAGTACCCTACTCCCGCAACTCGTCCGCTGAACTCGCGCCTCGACCTCTCTCGGCTCGAGCAGGCTCTCGGCATTCAACTACCCGACTGGCGTTCACAGCTATCGCTGACGCTCTCGGAGCACCTCGGCTGATTTTCGTAGCCGCCCAGCATCACCCACGCCCAAGTGGGCTATCCAACAACAGGCCATGGGCTGCCACTTCATTCCGCTTTCACACTCATGCGCTGTTCATTTGCGTCTGGGTATCGTGGTGGCTCCTTCGTCCATCAACCTGAGATCGCACTTATGAATCGTAAAGGCATCATCCTTGCCGGTGGCTCCGGCACTCGTCTACACCCAATAACCCGCGGCGTATCCAAACAACTGCTGCCAGTATATGACAAGCCGATGATCTACTACCCGCTTTCGGTGCTGATGCTGGCGGGTATTCGCGATATTCTGATCATTTCCACCCCCGAAGACCTACCTCAGTACAGCAATCTGCTGGGCAGCGGAGAGCAGTTCGGTATTCGTTTACAGTATGCTGAACAGCCCAGCCCCGACGGATTGGCACAGGCCTTTATCATCGGTGAAGAGTTCATTGGTGACGACCCGGTATGCCTGGTGTTGGGCGACAACATCTTCCATGGTCAGCACTTCACGGAACAGCTACGCCGCGCCTCCGAAAAGACACGCGGCTCCACTGTATTCGGTTACCTGGTGAAGGACCCGGAGCGCTTCGGGGTCGTTGAGTTCAATGAGGAAGGCAAGGCGCTTTCCATCGAGGAGAAGCCGGACAAGCCCAAGTCCTCCTATGCAGTAACCGGGCTCTATTTCTACGACAACGACGTGGTAGAGATTGCCAGGTCCGTCGAGCCCTCGGAACGTGGCGAACTGGAAATCACCTGTGTCAACAATGCGTATCTGGATCGTGGCGACCTGGAGGTCGAACGCCTGGGCCGTGGGTTTGCGTGGCTCGATACCGGTACTCACGACAGTCTGCTCGAAGCCTCTCAGTACGTACAGACCATCGAGCACCGTCAGGGCCTGAAGATCGCCTGTCTCGAGGAAATCGCCTGGACTCAAGGTTGGATCACTGATGAATACCTGCTGGAACAGGCCAATGAGCTGAAAAAGACAGGCTATGGCAAGTACCTGAAGCGCCTGCTCAAGCAACACCGTCGCCCTCAGGCTACACCTGAAAATTGAGCGTTCTGGTCGACTGATACTGATCAAGGAGGGAGACATGGAATCGTTGGCAATTGCCGAAGGCCAGGTCGCTCAGATACAGCAGCAGTTGAAGCTACAGGCCTCACAGTTGCGCGAGGTGTCATTGTCCGACCTGATGTCGGATAGCCAACGCGCAGAGCAGTTGAGTGCACGCTTCTGCGGGTGGCACGTTGACCTTTCGAAGCAACGCTGGCAGCCAGAAACCCTGAGACTGCTGGCCAGCTGGGCAGATAGCCGAGGTCTTCAGGAACAGCGCCGCAGGTTGTTTGCCGGTTCCATCGTCAATCCCTCTGAACATCGGCCCGCGTTGCATCCCATGTTACGTTGGCCCCAGGAGCGACCGGCCCCACCGGGTGCGGAAGAACAGGGTGCTGAAGATCAGGTGACCTTCGCCCAGCAGCAGCGCCGTCGAATGGCAGCCCTGGTAGAGAAGGTTCGCAGCGGTCACTGGCGAGGCATCACCGGTCAGCCGGTCCGCGATGTGATTCATATCGGTGTAGGTGGCTCCGATCTCGGACCACGTCTCGTCAGTCAGGCGCTGCAGGAAACGCATCCTCAGGACGAGGTCGCGGTACATTTTGTATCGACCATGGATGCCACTCAGCTCGTGCCTCTGATGCAACGGCTTGATCCGGCATCGACCCTGCTGGTTTTGGCCTCCAAGTCCTTCACCACTGCCGATACCCAGTTCAACCTGAATACGGCATTGGCCTGGCTGGCCAGCTCGCTGGAGGTGAGCGTCGATCAGGTCTGTGAGCAGCAGTTGATTGGCGTTTCAGCGCGTCCGGCAAGGATGAGCGAATTCGGCATCCCCGAGGACCACCAGTTGGTCTTTGCCGAAGGTGTTGGCGGGCGCTTTTCTCTGTGGTCACCGATCGGCATCAGCCTCGCGATTCACATTGGCATGCCCGCTTTCAACGAGTTGTTGGCCGGGGCCCATGCGATGGATCGACATTTCCTCGAGACGCCAACTCGCGAAAACCTGCCCGCACTCCTGGCACTGGTCGGTGCCTGGAACTGCCAATGGCTGAACATCCCCAGCCACGCGGTGCTACCGTATGACGGCCGTCTCGACTGTCTCCCCGACTACCTTCAGCAGTTGGAGATGGAATCCAACGGCAAGAGCGTCGATATCAGCGGCAAGGGTGTCGATCACCCCACCTGCCCGATTCTATGGGGTGATGTTGGCCCCAATGGCCAACACGCCTTCTATCAGTTGCTGCATCAAGGTTCACATACCGTCAGTGCCGACTTCCTTGCCGTACGCCGCCGCCATCATCAGGCCCCCTCCAACCTGCAGGGCCCTCTTCAGGACCAGCACAACCTGACCCTGGCCAACTGCCTCGCTCAGGCACAGCTGATGGCGCTGGGCGACGATGCCATTCCGGCATCCCTCAAGGACCACATGGCGCGGGGCTATCGCGGTAACCAGCCCAATACTCTGCTATTGATTGATGAATTGACGCCGTGGAACCTTGGCGCACTGTTGGCCATGTATGAACACAAGGTTTTCGTTCAATCGGTGCTGTGGGGGATCAACCCCTTTGACCAACCAGGCGTTGAGCTGGGCAAGTTGCTGGCACAGGGTATCTACCGCACGCTGACCGATAAGCAGGACGACGGCAGCGACCGGATCAATGACCCCAGCACTGACTTCTTGATTTCTCTAGTAACCGCATGAATTTCTGTCACTTCTCGAGGTTCGATAGCATATGAGTGACCATTCAATTGAAGCCCTGCTGGCGGCATATCACGATGCAACTCCCGACAAGGGCAACGCCGAACAACAGGTCCAGTTCGGCACTTCTGGTCATCGTGGTACAGCACTGAACACCACCTTCAATGACTTGCATATTGCAGCCATCAGCCAGGCGGTTGTGGATTACCGCTCACATGCCGGCATCAGCGGTCCGTTGTTTCTGGGCCGCGATACTCATGCGCTGTCCCGCCCGGCCTGGCATACCGCCGTGCAGGTGCTGCGAGCCAACCATATACGCACCATCATCGCCACTGACGATGAGGTGTTGGCCACGCCTGTCATCAGCCACTCGATTCTGCATTACAACAGTGATCGCACCGAGCAGTTGGCGGATGGCTTGATTATTACGCCATCCCACAACCCTCCCCAGGATGGAGGCATCAAGTACAACGCCCCCCACGGTGGTCCGGCAGAAGGTGATATCACCAGTTGGATCGAACAACGAGCCAACCAGTACATTACTGCTGGCGGCGAAGGCATCCAGCGCCTGGCGGATAGCGAAGCGCAGGCTGATCTCGAACAGCAGGATTTGATCGGCGACTATGTTGCCCGGCTGGGTGAGGTCATCGACATGACAGCCATCCGCGCCAGTGGACTGCGCCTGGGCGTCGATCCGATGGGCGGCACTGCGCTGCCCATCTGGCAGGCCATCAAGCAGCAGTACGATCTTGAACTGGAAGTGGTCAACCCCAGCATCGATGAAACGTTCAACTTCATGCCACCGGATCATGACGGCAAGATCCGCATGGACTGTTCCAGTTCCGCGGCCATGGCCAACCTGTTGGCGATCAAGGAACGCTTCGATCTGGGCTTCGGCAACGATCCCGACGCGGACCGTCACGGCATTGTCGATGCTGCCGGCTTGATGAATCCCAATCATTACCTGGCGGTCGCCATCGACTACCTGCTCACCCATCGCCCCCAATGGTCCAGCGAGCTCAAGATCGGCAAGACACTGGTGTCATCGTCACTCCTTGACCGCGTCGTGGCGTCCCATCAGCGTGAGCTTTACGAAGTCCCGGTTGGCTTCAAGTGGTTCGTCGATGGCCTTTACCAGGGGTGGCTGGCGTTCGGCGGTGAAGAAAGCGCCGGTGCCAGTCTGCTGACCCATGACGGCAACGCCTGGTCCACGGACAAGGATGGCATTGCACTGTGCCTGCTGGCGGCGGAAATCACTGCCGTCACTGGCGAAAGCCCGAGCCAGCGCTACGCCGCCCTCACCCGTGCCCACGGCACGCCCAGCTATCGTCGCATCGACAGCCCATGCGATGCCCAGCAGAAAGCGGCTTTCAAGACACTCGACAGCGAAGGCATCGCGAGCCGCCAGTTGGCAGGTGAAACGCCACTGCGCGTCCTCACCACGGCACCCGGCAATGGCGCCGGCATCGGCGGTGTCAAGGTAGAAACCGACAGTGGGTGGTTCGCCGCGCGCCCCAGCGGTACCGAAGCCCTCTACAAGCTCTACGCCGAGAGCTTCCGCGATGAGGTGCACCTTGATGCGCTGATTCATGATGCCAGACAGTTGCTGGAAACCATTCTCTAGCGCCCTTCTCACCCTGAACACAGGCAAACCATGGATTATCAACCCCTCGCCATTCCCGACGTGGTACTGCTGACGCCCAAGGTTTTTGGAGACGAACGCGGATTTTTTCTCGAAACCTTTCGCCAATCCGAATTCGAGCAGCACTGTGGTAACTACCAGTTCGTGCAGGACAATCACAGTCGATCTGCGCAGGGTATCCTGCGCGGCCTGCATTATCAGTTGCGGCAACCGCAGGGCAAGCTGGTGCGAGTGACACAAGGCGAGGTATTCGATGTTGCCGTGGATATGCGCAAGGACAGCCCGACCTTCGGCCAGTGGGTCGGTGCCCTGCTGAACGCAGACAACAAGCAGATGCTGTGGGTTCCCCCCGGTTTCGCTCATGGGTTCTACGTCACCAGCCCAGAGGGTGCCGAGTTCCAGTACAAGTGCACCGACTACTACGCCCCCGGCGATGAATACAGCATGCGCTGGGACGACCCGGACCTGGCGATCGATTGGCAATTGGTTGGCGATCCGCAGCTGTCACAGAAAGATGCCGAAGGACTCGCCTTCAACAAGGCCCCCAGTTACGCCACTACACCGGCATTCTGAGACGTCAGGAGGTCTAGATAGATGGGTACAAAGAGCAGCCTACTCGGCATCTGGAAACGGCGAGGAATCCGGGACGACAATCCCCCTGGCCAATCTGACCAGAGTGAATCCAATTCAATACCATTCGATCACGTTTACTACCGCAATCGATATACCGATCTGGCTGATCTCGAAGATAGGCAACTGGAACAACACTGGCATCGCCATGGCTATGCGGAAGGTCGCCTTGCTTCGGCGGAGCACGCTGCACAGCTTTCAAGGCAAACACCTCTCGGCGATGGAACGCCCACACCTGTAACGACTGAAGACCACCAAGTGATTCAATCGCCTGATATATCAAAGGAAAACACCGTGAACGAGGTAGTCAAGGACCCTAGGCAGCTCATGGAAGAGAGCTCTCAGAAGCCCGTTCTGCCCGTTCATAGCAGCATCGTGGATCCAGAATTCTACCTGTGTCTATATCCCGACCTGAAACTCAACGGAGTTCGTACTCTCGAAGCCGCGGAGCACCACTACCGTGAATACGGTGAAAAGGAAGGACGCTACCCTTCACTGAGAATGTGGGCTGCACGCAACTTGCTACCCTTCGAGGTATTGCCACACCAATTCTCACTGCGTGACGTATTGCGCCGTTGTGCGGCAAAAGGGGTCGAGATCGAACCTGAAGGAGTCCTTCGCACCCTGCGCGGCACGGAAGTATCCGCTCTTGCCCTTGGCGCAACTCCAGAAGCTACCCATGCTGCCTATCTACGCCTGGGCCAACATTACATGGGCTGTCAGCAACGCCGGGAAGGCCGAGCCCTGTTGGAAGCTAGTCTGCTGTTTACACCTAACCCCCAAGCATTGGAGCTGTTGGGCAACAGCTACCTGGATGAGGGACACTATGGCATTGCCTTGACCTACTACAATGCCGCGCTGGAGCTGCCCAAATCACCCAAATGGTTGTTCTTCAACCGCGCAAACTGTTTGCTGGCTCTGCAGCGGCATACTGAAGCGCTGTTGACGCTTTCCGAAGGCATTGCAGTCAACCCAACCTTTCGCCAACAGCACGACAAGCTGGAAGAAGTCGCCGAGCAATGCTGGCAAGCGACCCAGGCAGCCCTGATGGGTTGGGTTGACGCCAATGAGCGCGAGAAGCTGGTCGCAGCGGCCAAACAATTTGCCACCACCCTATACCGCGCTTACCTGCCCATGTTTGGTGGCCCGGGGCCTGAGCGCGATCTGCGTGGTCAGGGCAACCCCTCGTTACTGGAACTGCCTCCACTGGGAAAGATCAATACCGACAGGATTCTGATCGTCGGTGATTACCATGTGGCGCAGTGCGAGCGATATCGCATCAACCAGAAGATCGAGCAACTCGAAGCTGTTGGCAAACAGGCCACAGCCATCGACTGGACCGAACTGGAACAGCACTCCAATGCGTTGGCATTGCACGATATCGTCATTTTCTACCGCGTCCCTGCCGTGCCCAAGGTCATCAAGGCCATTGCTCAGGTGAATGCCACTGGTAAGCTGGGATTGTATGAAATCGACGATCTGATTTTCGATCCGGCCTACCCGCCAGGCATCGAGAGTTATGGTGGTTATGTCTCGCTGGAGACCTATCGTGGCCTGACTCGCGGTATGGCACTGTTCAATGCTGCGGCCAGCCTATGCCGCCAGGGCATTGCCTCCACCGAGCCGCTGCGCAAGTACCTGGCCAAGCTGGTTCGTGATGGCCAGTGCCTGGTGCACCGTAATGGGCTGGACCACCTCAACCAGTTCCGCCCCCAGCCCGAGCGCCAGAAAGACACAATCGACATCTTCTACGGTAGCGGCACTCAAGCGCACAACAGTGACTTCATCGACCTTGCCCTACCTGCTGTAGAGCGCATCCTCGAGCACAATCCCAAGGCACGTCTGGTAGTGGTCGGTTACCTACGCTTGCCCAAGGCCTTTCTCAACCGCTTTGGTGACCAGTTCAAGCAGCTGCCACCGGTCAAGAGCGTCCAGGGCTACTGGTCACTGCTGGAGCAGGCTGATATCAACATCGCCGTGCTGCACGACGATGAGATCAATGCCTGCAAGAGCGAACTGAAGTGGTTCGAAGCCGCCTGCTTCGCGTTACCTTCAGTGGTGAGCGATACCGCCAACTACCGTGATGTCATACGCCATGGTGAAGACGCTTATATCGCTGCCACAACCTCGGACTGGTATACCGCTCTAAGCGAACTGGTTGGGAGCCCAACCAAGCGCCGAGCCATCGGCCAGGCGGCAATGCAACGAGTGAAGGACGAATACAGCCTCGAGACACTGGGAAGTCATCTCGTCAGCCAGCTGGAAGCCAGCGCTCTGCCGAGCCATGCTTCCTCGACGACAACTGCGGCAGAAACCCGGACCAGGCGCAAGATCGCCCTGGTCAACGTGTTCTTCCCGCCGCAGTCCATCGGCGGTGCAACTCGGGTGCTGGCGGATAACTTCAAGGCCCTGCGCAAGCACTATGGCGAGGACATTGATATCTGCGTGTTCACCGCAGATGTCGAGTGCCGGACTCCCCACGAGATGATGGTCTACAACCACGATGGTGTAAGAGTTTACCGCGCCACGACATTGTGGCGAGAGCATATGGACTGGCACCCCAAGGACCCGGAGATGTATAACCTGTTTGGCGAGTTCCTTGAACTCGAGAAACCGGACCTGATTCATTTCCATTGTGTCCAACGCTTGACGGCATCCATCGTGGAAGCTGCACGGGACAGCCAGATTCCCTACCTGGTCACAGTCCATGATGCCTGGTGGATTTCCGACTTCCAGTTCCTCGTCGATCACAATGGCAAGGTCTATCCGGACGGCCACCCAGATCCTTATCAGAATATCGAGCTGCCTCCCAATATCGACCTGGCCGCCTCTATCGAGCGCCGCAGGGATCTGAAGTCTCTGCTGGGCAGTGCACAGGAAGTGCTGACGGTGTCAGAAGCCTTTGCCGCCATCTACCGCAAGAACGGTATTCACAACATCCGTGTGATTCGCAACGGGATCTCTGACGACATGCCATGGGCACCCAAGGACACTTCCTATACGGACAAGGTTGTTGGTGGTCATATCGGCGGTATGTCTGAGCACAAGGGTTATCAGTTGCTGAAACAATCCGTGATGGCGACTCAGCCCGACAATATGGAATTCCTGATCGTCGATCACTCGAGGGAAGACGGTTATGTGTCCCATGAACACTGGGGCAAAGTGCCGGTGACCTTTATCGGACGTGTGAGTCAGGACAAGATCGTCGACCTCTACCGCCGAATCGATGTACTGTTCGCACCTTCCACATGGCCCGAAAGCTATGGCCTCGTCACCCGCGAAGCAGCCGCCTGTGGCTGCTGGGTTGTCGCCTCGAACATGGGCGGTATAGGTGAGGACGTGCAGGACGGTGTAGGCGGATATGTGATTGAACCAGACCAACCGGCATTGGAAGGTGTTATCAGAAAGGTCAACTCGTCAGTCAGAGCCTATAAAGCTCCTGTTCCAATACAGAACATCTCTTTCGCCAAAACCCAGACTGACACTCTTGCCAGCGAGTATCTCTCCACATGTCAAAATTCGTAATTGGAATCGGCTCTCAGCGAGCTGGGTCCACCTTACTCCATCGTATTCTTGACGAATGTACGTCGATCTACATGAACCCCGTCAAGGAGCTGCATTACTTTGACACTCTATATGGCGTTCGACATCAAAGTATTTTGACAGAATTCTCCCGGACACAATTCAACCGGGATTTGAAGAAAATCGTTGACGCAGACTCCTTCGGCTTCTTGAACAAAAGATTCAAGAATCATCTGCGTACCAATTATCTCCTTAGCACGCACCCTGTCACTCAAATCGACTATTTGGACCTCTTCCGCCCTAACTTAATGGGCAATCCCTTGCTGGGTGAAATCACTCCAGAATATATGATACTTCCGGAAGAAGGCATCCAGCATATGCGTAGGGAAGTGGGAAAAGATGCCAAAATAATTCTTCTAGCGCGTGACCCAGTATCTCGCCTTATTTCGTCCTTCAAGCTTTCCAAAGCCTATGGCAGAAAAGCCGCGGACTCATCCAGTGAGAAATTCAATGACGAGCTAACGAGCATCGTCGAAAATGAAGGTGATTGGTTACGTCATCAGGATGAGCTCAACGACTATGACACTTCGCTCAAAAAATACAAAAAACACTTCAATAATGTATTATTCCTTTATTACAAAGACTTATTCAAGAGCCCGAAAAAGACTCACGCAGCGCTACAGGAATTTCTTGAAACTGATGTGAGTATCGAAAAGTACACAAATGTAGTAAAGAAAAAGGTCAACAGTCTAGAAGCGACTGGAGGTGTGAGTAAGCCTTTGCGAAAAATGCTCGAAGAACGCTATCACAGACAGACCAACTTCCTGAAAGAGCATTTTGAAAGAGAGGTACTGTAACATGGAACGGATACAGAACCTGTTTCTCTGTATTGGAGCGCAAAAAGCAGGAACATCATGGCTATACTCTGTTTTGAGCAAGGATGAAAGGTTCTCACACTGTCCTTTCGTCAAAGAAATACATTACTTTGATCACATTCACTGCGACAGCCCCCACCTGAACAATTGGAGAGCGCATCACTTTATAAAAATAACAGAGAGGAGAGGGCTAGAGTTACAAAACATCATTTCCGGCTGGCTAAACGGGGAAAAAGAAGATCTTGAAAAAAAAGAAAAATACAAAATCAATGGAAAAAACCTCCTTGCCAAAAGGGTTAACTGGTTACTATCTGAAGTAAATGACGATTGGTATCACTCCATAACAAAAAATAGAAACCCAGAAAACTACGCAATGGATATCACTCCTGATTATGCAGTAATCGGGAGTGATGGATTCAACCACATAAAAAAAATTGCGAACAATATCAAAATAGTATTTATATTAAGAGATCCTATAGAAAGGGCTTGGTCAGGATTACTCCAAGGCAAAAAGAAAAGGGGTGGGGTTTCAGAATTTATCGAAACCATTGACAGAAACATAGAAAAAATAATTAAGGAATGTACCACTGGAGCTGATGTCGGTGCTAGAAGTAACTACCTAAACACCATAAAAGCCTTGGAAGAATGCGACCTTCTCGACAAAACTCTTATTTTAAAATATGAAGACATAAGTCGGGACCCAAAAAAATTCATAGAAGAAATTTACGATTTTCTTGACACTCCCCCACCTGAAAAAGAGAAGGAGTTCTGGAAAAATGTTGAAAACAAAGTTTATGTTACCAATGGAAAAAAGAGCATACCTGAAGAACTAAAGCTTGAGCTAAGTAAATTCTACGCCCCCATGATTAAAAGCCTATCGCATTACACAGACATCCCTCCCGAGTGGGATTCAAATAAATAACACCACCATAAAATGAAATAAAAAACACTTATCCTGTAGCATTATCATTTAGCCACCAAGCTCACTCCCACTCTCCACACCCTAGAGTTTAACTTCATGAACAAGCTTATAGACAGCCAAAACAACATTGCCATATTGGAGTTCTCTAAGTGCATCGGGGTAGGTAGAGGTACTGCATTAAGGTGGCTATGGTCGAACAGAGACCTGTTTCATGCAAGACCAGAAAACAACGGATACAATGCTAACATTCCTGAACTAATTAAAAGAGCAAAAAATCTACAAGACCATCTTTCAATAATGAGGCTTTTCCGGAGAAGAAAGGCCCAAGGGATCAGGGGTGATATAAAACACCTCCGCCTCGTATGTGATTTTCTAGAAAAAACCGAATGGGGAATAAAAAAAATAAGCATTGACAACCTCCACAACAAAGATAAAGTAACATTCATATTAAACGACATCCTTAGATCGGGGGTTCACTCTAGAGTAATCATCCTTCACATTTTAAGCATTGCTTCCCACAAAAAAATAAAAACCGTTAATATCATATATCTCAACGAAGCAAATATACCGAACAATGACTCAAGAATCATTGAAGCAAAATTAAAATCCTCTCTCTTATCATTTTTGCAAAAAACTCCTGAAAGCTGCCTTGACAACAACCAAGAAGACGTAATATCCAAAATAAACATCGTCGTACCAACTACTTCTGAAAACTTCCAGAACAATCTTTCCGGAATAGTTTTTAGATTCCAAGGGGGCTCCCCTCTCCTTTCGCATCATATATTTCTCAGAGAAATATTCAAAAACAGATTTGTAGCGACAATAACTTTCAGCTCTAGAGTCAAAGATTCCAAATTTACTGACATAATACTTTCAAGAAACAAAAAAGATCTTGAAGAAAAGGAAGTCCCATATCCCTTTCCGAACACCTATCGGCCCATCCAAAAAATAAACAAAACAGCATTCTTGCAGAGGAGGAATATTATAACCAGTGTTTATGGTGGCGAAAGAATCCATCGTTTCTTTGGGAATGCTAACAAACAAGATATAGAGTATATTGAAAATATACTAACCGACAGTAATGTTGAAAAATGGGTACTAGTGGGAGCCAGCGACGTTAATAGTGCATACGCTTCTGCAATGAAAGTGCTTAGCGAACACTCCTACCGGAAAATCTCTATTATAGGAAGGGCCGACCTAAAAACCTTGTACCGTGAGGCAAAAATCTTCCTTGCATTACCCGGAATTTTTGGTGGTGGTGGTGGCGCTTCAGAAGCAGTAGCCAACGGAGTTCCTATTATAACCCATATTGACAAAGACTCCGATATCTCAAATTCCTTTACAGATGATGCTCAATTTTCTGATACAGAACAGGCATTAATTTTTTTATCAAACGGACTAGTTTCACAAAATATTATTTATAATCTTTTGTGCAAACAGCAAGGCGAAATGGAAGAAAAATTTAATTTAAAGGCATCCGGGGAAAGGATTTACGAGATACTAGAGAAAAGTGTAAAATCGGGTAAATTTGATCATAAATTTCGAGCGGCTGAAAACACATGAAAGAACCTATCTACGTCACCCAGCCATATCTCCCACCACTGGAAGAGTTTACTGAATATCTGCAAAAAATATGGGATGATAAAAGGCTTACCAATAATGGGCCGATGCACCAGAAACTTGAGAATGAGCTGTGTGAATATCTTGGTGTACCGGAAATCGCTCTTTTCAACAATGGCACCATCGCTCTTCTTACAGCTCTGCAAGCCCTGCGCATTACAGGGGAGGTCATCACGACGCCATATAGTTTTGTAGCAACGGCCCATTCGCTTCTGTGGAACGGAATAAGTCCTGTATTCGTTGATATTAACCCAGATACACTCAATCTTGATCCGAAAAAGATAGAGGCTGCCATCACTCCTCATACCAGCGCGATCATGCCCGTTCATTGCTATGGAAACCCCTGCGATGTAAAGGCCATTCAGGAAATCGCCGACAACTACAATCTCAAGGTCATCTACGACGCGGCCCATGCGTTTGGCGTGCAGGACGAGGGTGGTAGTGTGCTGCGTCATGGTGATCTAAGCGCTATCAGCTTTCACGCCACCAAGGTGTTCAACACCTTTGAGGGCGGAGCAATCGTGTGTCCAGACGCCAAGACCAAGCAACGAATCAACAACCTCAAGAATTTTGGTATCGTTGATGAGGTTACTGTGGTCGCCCCCGGTATCAATGGGAAGATGAGTGAAGTCAACGCAGCCTTTGGCTTGCTACAGCTTCAACATATCGAGCACGTTCTGGCTAGCCGAAAGGAAATTGCACAACTCTATGGAGAGTACCTTTCAAGCGTCAGCGGAATTACGGTTGTACCACATTCTGGCCAAACGGTTTCCAACCATGCCTATTATCCAATTCTGGTCGGCGAGGAGTATCCACTAACACGTGATGAGCTTTACCAGAAACTCAAGGATAATGGAATTTTTGGCCGCCGTTATTTTTACCCGCTGATAAGTGAATTCTCGATGTATCGTGGAATGCCCTCAGCAGCACCTGAGAATCTACCGGTAGCAAGCGGTGTGGCCGAGAAGATATTGTGTCTTCCCATCTACCCGACGCTTGATCATCTCGCGATAGAAAAGATAAGTGATATTATCGCAAATCCACACAGCTTCTGATGCTGGACTGATTGATGAACAAACTCTACTCTTGGCACGATACAAATGCTTTATTGGATGAGCATGGCGGAGTCGCCTATGTCTTTCACTCACAGAATTTCCTCAAAAACGTAGAGTCTTTGCGTACCGCGTTCAAGAGGAACTACAGAAACTTCGGCATTGGCCTTTCCTACAAGACAAATTATCTTCCAAAATTATGTAGCATCGCCGATCGCCTAGGGTTGTATGCCGAAGTTGTATCCGGCATGGAGTATCAACTCGCCAAGGCGATAGGAGTAGATGGTAGAAACATTATATTCAATGGGCCAGGCAAGAGTCTGGAGGAAATACAGCAGGCTTTTTCCGATGGGGCGCTGGTCAATGTCGATAGCCTGAGTGAGGCTATATTGATTAATGGTATCGCGCACGATATGCCAGGCATAACAAAGCGAGTCGGGCTTCGCTGCAACCTGGATTTGCAATGGAAAGGCCGAGAGTCACGCTTCGGGTTGAGTGAAACAAGCGGCGAGCTGGAACGAGCAGTCGCGGTCTTGCGCGACGCTCCAAACGTTTTCGTGGAAGGCCTGCATTGTCACACGTCGTTCGACCGCTCTGCAGAATCCTACGCCCGCAGAATGCAGCGTCTTATTGAGCTGGCTGATACCATCTTTCCAGATGCTCCTCCGAAATTTCTGGATATCGGGGGGGGGATTTTTGGTCCAGTACCGGAAGACCTGGCGAGTCAGTTTGCGATTCGCCCCCCAACCTACGATGACTATGCCCAGGCTATCTGTGCGCCGCTAAAGGCGCATTATGGTGACGATGGCCCAGAGCTTATTATCGAACCCGGTGTCGGCTTGCTGGCAAATGTGCTGGACTACCTATTTCGAGTCGACCACGTTAAACAAGTAGGCAGCCGGTGGTTTGCAGTGACCACCGGCGCGGCACATCAAATCAAGATTGTGCCAAATGAGGTAAATCCATCCACGGTAGTTTACCCCTCTACAATCAGTAACCATGAAACCATGATATCAGATAGCAATGTGGATCTTGTTGGATTTACTTGCCTGGAACATGATGTCATCTACCGGGGATTCTCGTCTGCATTAAAGAGAGGAGATGTACTGGTATCTCGCAACGTGGGAGCCTATTCAATGGTGATTTCTTCTGATTTTATTCGAACCACACCACCTGTGCTCGAATACATGGGTGGCGAGTGGCAGGTTTTACGAGAGAAGGTCACCGTTGATAAATTACTGAACCTCTACAGGTGGTAACCCATGGAATCGGATATCTTGAAACACTCCGGAAGACGGACAGTGCACTTCCGCCCGAATGATAATCTGGCTGCACTGATCAAGGAGCTACAGGCGTACCTGTCACCTGCTCAGGAAAAAGTAAACCTCTCCTTCAAGTCACCAGAAAAACCCATAATTGGTGTAATCGGTTGCCCACGTTCAGGTACCACATTCCTGACTCAGCTGCTTATTTCCTCGGGAGCGGTCTCCTACCCCAGCAATTTGATGTCACGTTTCGCCTACGCACCATACATGGGTGCGCTTATACAGCAGCTTTTACTTAACCCTGATTATGACTTGGGAAGTGAGTTTTCGGACTTGCGTTCCTCCAGCGATTTCTCTTCCAATGTGGGAAAGACGACAGGCGCATTGGGAATCAGTGAATTCTTTCATTTCTGGCGACGATTTACACCGAACCATGACCCGGGACACATAGATGAGTCCAACCTTGATAGGGTTGACATCGAAGGAATGCGGAAAGAACTCGCCAGCATTGAGGCAGTATTTGGAAAGCCGCTGATGTCCAAGGCAATGATGCTTCAGTACAACATTGATTTTTTTGCCGAAAATTTCCCTGAAATAAAATTTATTTATATTAAACGCGATCCTTTGTACCTTATGCAGTCAATAAAGCAAGCAAGGATAAAGTATTATGGTGACGAGAGTGTCTGGTGGTCAGTAAAACCGAAAGAGTACGATTTTCTCAAGGATGCCTCTCCCGACCATCAAGTAGCAGGTCAAGTGCTTTTTACTCATCAGGCGATCATGAACAAGGCAAGGAATCTTTCTCCTGATCGATTTATGGCAGTGGACTACGAAGAGGTGTGCGCCAAACCAAAACAATTTCTTCATCAGCTTTCGGAACAGTTCGAAATGCCGGAATTTTCCGAAAACATATCGCAGGTCGAAGATGCCTATACATCGGGAAACTCCAAGCGCCTCCCACAGGCGGACCTGGATAATCTGATGGCTTGCTATGACGGACTCAAGTTGAAATACCTATGAACATCCTACTAACCAGTGTTGGGCGCAGAAGCTACCTAGTCAACTACTTCCAGGAAGCTCTTGGTGACCGTGGTAAGGTGGTTGGCGCCAATATGTTTTCGGACGCGGCCGGGATGTTCGCTTCCGACATTGCTGTCGTAACGCCACCATCCAGCAGCAATGAATACGTGCCGTTTCTTCTTGATATTTGTCATAAATACGACATCCAACTATTGAGTTCATTGCATGATCTCGATGTCTTCATGTTAAGCCAGCAGAAAACAATCCTTGAAGAGGCTGGTGTTCGGCATACATTGCCAAGTGCGGAATGGGGGCGACTAGCTCTCGACAAATTTTCCTGCAACGAAATGCTGAAGAAGGCGGGAGTACCAACACCCTGGACCTCCACCAACTTGCAGCACGTACAGGAAGCCATCAGGGATGGAATCATTGCATACCCTTTAATGGTGAAAGCTCGCACTGGCTTCGGCTCACTGGGCCTGAAGATCTGTCATGATGAAGGGGAGCTGAATGCAGCCTTTCACACGGCGGCAGAGGCGGTGCTGGCATCTGGCGCAGGTGATTTTCTGGCATTACCGGATGATTCACTGGTCATCGTTCAGCCCTTGATTACTGGACGCGAAGTCTGCCTTGGCATCGCCAATGATCTTGAGGGTGACTACCAGGCACACTTTGCCTGTGAGGTACATGCCATGCGTGCGGGTGAGAGCGATATTGCCACTAGTGTCGAACGTGGCCCTTTCTCTTCCCTGGCGATGTCGTTCAGCAAGATGACTCGCCATCCAGGCATCTGGGGTGTGGACTGCCTTGACGACAACGGCACCTATAGAGTTATTGACGTCAACCCACGTTTTACTGGAGATTATCCTTTTCACCATCTGAGTGGCGCCAATATTCCTGCTGCACTGGTTGCCTGGGCGGAAGGACGAACTCCCGATAGTTCCTGCTTTGATTTTCACCCCGGTATAAAAGGCTATAAAGATTTAACACCCAGGTGCGCCTGACGACCATAAAGGCCCTCGACCCAATTTGCATACAGAGTCCAGATTCTGGACTACCAGGTGCGACATCTATTTCATCAGGTGTGGTGCTGCATGAATGATTGCTGCCACCTGGCCAAAGCTATTTCAATAACGGGTAGAGCCCAGCAGACCCGCGATATTCAGGAGGCAACACGAGGTGGCCTTGTTTTTTGTCCACATCCCGAAAACTGCCGGCACCAGCTTTCGTCTCGGTGCAGAGCGTCACTTCGGTTCTGACAACATTATTTATGATTATGGGACCAAGGCTCGTGAAACCAGCGAGATGGTCAAGGAAACGCTGTATGGAGACCACACGGATTTATGGAAATTTGGACAGAGGTTCCATGAAAAAGGTGCTGCTCTGGTCGCTGGCCACGTCAATATTGGTCGCTTCGTTTCCATTTTTGGAGCCCAGAATACTGTTACTTTCCTGCGCGACCCTCTCCAGCGCATGGCATCGGAGTATGCCCACTTCGTTCGTCATTTCGACTACAAGGGTTCCTTTAAGGAGTTCTACTCTCGTCCCGTGATGCAGAATCGTCAAAGCAAGATCCTGCACGGAGTAAACCTCGAAGCCATTGGTCTGCTGGGCTTGACCGAGCGCTATGCGGACAGCCTGGAACTGATCAACGCACTCTATGGTATCGATATCCTGCATCGAGAAGATAATCAGGGTAAGTCCAGCCTGGCGGCGCCACATAAATTCACTGCCGAGGATGAAGCAGAACTCAAGCGCCTGAACCATCGCGACATCACAAGCTATAAATACAGTAAGCAGCTCTTCGACATACGGATGGAGCTGTTTCGAGATGGTCTTCCCTACGCTCACGCTCACTTGGTAGAGGCCGGCAAACAGCGTGTAGCAGGCTGGGCCTGGTGGGCAGGAGACAACGATGCTCCTGTCGAAGTAGAAGTCTGGATCAATAGCGACCACGTCAGCACAGTACCCTCTATAGATCATCGGCCAGGACTCTGCCGACTTTTGCCACCACGCGGGGGCTATGTTGGCTTTCATCTGCCAGTAAAATTGAACGCTGGTGATAAGGTTCAGTGTCGGGTGGCTAGAACGGGGCAACGTTTCCCGCCCCAACCGCGCCGAGTCGTGGAGTCTCAGGACCAGTGAATATGAGCTACGCTAAAGGACTGGATGGGGCATCAAGCTGGTTACATCAGCTGCTGGAACTGACCCCACTGGCTGTTCACCCCCTACGTCGCTTGAAGCCACGCAATGACCTGAAGCCGTCTACAGATCAACCATGGGAATGGAAGGCTACCGACAACGACCCTCAGTTCATGCTGACCAGAGGGCTACCGTTACCTGGCTGGCAGATGCTGGAAGTGGCCATGGACCATGACCGGCCTCAGGTGTCCGTTCGCCTCTATCTGGATACCGGCGATGGCTTCAGCGAAGAAGAAAGTGTGTTCCTACCACTCAAGAGTGGTCGAGTCACCAAACGCCTGTTCTATGTCAAGAAGCCACTGCGCGCCATTCGCTTCGACCCCATGGAAGACGCCGGCTATTTCAAGCTGCAGCACTTACGTTTTTCGTGGCTAAGTCCATGGTTTGCCCACGATCGCCTGGCTAGCCGTCTGGCCAATATGCATTACCAGTGGCGAGGGAAAGGCAAGACCCAGGTTCTACCTGAGTTGAAGCGTGCTGCCCAGGAGAAGGAGCGGCATTGGCGCGAGTTGGCGCTGGAACAGTATGACGCCACTTTCGAGCGCTATGCTCCTCGGCTCAATTATCGCCACTGGCTCAAGAACCGCGACCAGCTGTCTCACGAAAAAGCGCAACAGCTACTTGCCAGGCTTTCTGAGCAGCCGTTGATCTCGGTTGTGGTACCGGTTTACAACCCTTCCCTCGACTGGCTACGCGAATGCCTGGACTCGGTAAGGGAGCAGTTCTATCCCCATTGGCAACTGTGCATTGCCGATGATGCCTCCAGTGATCCCGAAATAAAGGCACTACTCGAGGAGTACTCGAGCAGCGACTCACGGATCAAGGTGATCTACCGAACGGAGAACGGTCATATCTGCGCGGCCAGCAATAGCGCTCTGGAGCTGGTTGAGGGTGAGTTCCTAGCGTTGCTGGACCACGACGACTGCCTATCGCCTGATGCGCTGCTGAGAGTCGCTGAAGCCCTGAACCAGAATCCTGAGGCAGGCCTGCTGTACAGCGATGAAGACAAGATTGGCGAGGATGGGGAGCGCTTCGACCCTCACTTCAAGCCGCAGTGGAATCCAGACCTGCTTCTGGCACAGAACTATATTTCGCACCTGGGCGTTTATCGCACGGCCCTGGTACACGAGACAGGTGGTTTCCGCGAAGGCTATGAAGGTAGTCAGGATCACGACCTGGTCCTGCGGGTTAGCGCTCGCCTGAAAAGCCACCAGATCGTGCATATCCCCCATGTTCTCTACCACTGGCGTGCCGTGGCCGGCTCCACTGCCCAGAGTAGTACCGAGAAGGATTACACCAGCCTGGCCGGCCTGAATGCCGTGCGCGACTTCCTCGAGCACCATGCACCAGAGACGACTGTTGACCACGGGCACTATCCCAATACCTATCGAATCCGCTGGCCGTTGCCCAACCCTCTGCCCATGGTCAGTCTACTGGTCCCCACCCGCGACCGAGTGGAAATTCTGCAACCCTGTGTGGATGCCATTCTCGAGCGCACGGATTATTCTCACTTCGAGTTGCTGATTCTGGACAATGGTTCGGTCTGCCGCGAGACACTGGACTACATGAGCGAGGTCAAGCAGCGCGATCCAAGGGTACGTGTGCTGCACTGGAATCAACCTTTCAACTACTCGGCGATCAACAATTTCGGTGCCAGCCATGCCCGAGGCAAGATACTGGCGCTGGTCAACAACGATATCGAGCCGATCCATAGCGACTGGCTGTGCGAAATGGTCAGTCAGGCCTCCAGGCCCGAGATCGGCTGTGTCGGCGCCAAGCTCTACTATCCCAATGATACGGTTCAACATGGTGGCGTCATTCTGGGAATTGGCGGCGTCGCAGGGCACGCACACAAGTATTTCACTCGCAACGCTTTCGGTTACTTCACGCGTTTGCATCTGGCGCACAATCTGTCGGCTGTTACGGCTGCCTGCCTGGTGGTCCGCAAGGCCATTTTTGATGAAGTCGGCGGCCTGAATGCCCAGCACCTAACGGTGGCCTTCAATGATGTGGATTTCTGCCTGCGGGTGCGCGAGGCGGGCTATCGCAATCTATGGACCCCCTACGCAGAGCTCTACCACCATGAGTCCGTGTCACGCGGTGCTGATGACAGCAGCTACAAGCGAGCCAGAGCACAGAGGGAAGTCGAGTATATGCGTCGCGCCTGGGGTGACAAGTTGGACTCAGACCCAGCCTACAACCCCAATCTGACCCTGGTGCATGAAGATTTTTCGCTGAGATAAGGGCGTCACTCAGATATACAGTCGAAAAACTGGGCAGTTCGCGCTTTGTAACAGAATATAAGACACCCCAAAGCTCGAAGAAAGTAGAAATACTTTGTGTTGACAACACTATCTTTCGGGCAATATATTGCCCGAAAGATAGTGTTGTATATGGGGTAATCTAGTATGCACTTTCGAATCCGCCGTCATGTCGTCCAGTTGGTACGTATGACCTACGACCCGTCGATCAAACGTGGCAAGGCGCAGGTCGTGGGTAGCGTCAAGCTCGCCGACCCAATGCTTTCCGATGAACTGCGGGAAAAGCTCACCGCCGATGAGGCAACGGAGTTCGAACTCTGGGTGTCCACCAACCATCGTGCCAATCTACTCAAGCAGGAGCTGGCCGCTCTTACCCTCGCCGAACAGATGGACCAGGCACGCCTATGGTTCGAACGGCAGGATGAGCAAGGAGTTGCCCAGCAAACCGCTAATGAACTGTTGCGTCACTGGCAGGCACTACGCCGGGTACTCAAACAACGAGAGCTTCTGGATTGACGCAAGAAGCCCTCCACTAATCCAAATCAACGGAGACGTATTACATGGCCGCAAAAAGCAACGAAGTCACAACGCCAAGCATTACCCAAGTCAAAGCCGATGCTCTGGTAGAGCGCATTAAGACCAGCAACCCAAACCTGCTGAATAAGATGCCAGATCAGCGCGCAGCCAAACTGGTGCGCCATACTCTCAGGGCGCTGGCCGCAGAAATCAATGACACCGACGAGGGTCGTCTCAGAGTGACTGGTTTGGGAAGTGTGGTCATTCAGCAGGTAAAGCGCGAGAAAGATGGCACCACCCAGAAGGTCAAGCGTGTCGTGTTGCGTCCGGCTCAACCCAAGGCCTGACCCCCTACCCTCCAGCCGCACTTGCAGCGGCTGGAGGCGTAAACCACGGATGGAAACTGAGTGGCGAAAGTACGCCCCAGGTGGGTGGTTCTCAGTGATGGCGCCAGACCCACCGAAGATATCTACTTCCTTGCCTCAGCCGCCCCATGGCTGCGACAGCAGGGAGTTAGAGTTCTGCGTCTCGATACCCGCCGCTGGCGGCACCCGCACTGGTGCTGGCCGTGGTTGAAGAGCGTGCTCAGCGGTGCCCATGTCATCGTCTGTCGTGGTCTGTCCGACAGCTGGATTCAAGCGCTTGGCGATATGCGTGGCCGTCTCGCCGGCCTGTATTACATCGTCGACGATGACCTTCGAGCAGCCGCTCTGGATCAGACGCTACCGCAACACTATCGTCAGCGAATGGCGATGCTCGCCACCAGTCAGCTCAACCTGCTGCCACTGGCCGACGAGATCATCACCTGCAGCCGAACACTGGCGAATACCCTGGCAGATCATCACCGCCATATCAGTGTGCTGCCGCCTGCATTGATATCGCCACTGCCCGACCTCGAGCACTTTTGTTACCAGAACTGGCGATTGGGCTTCCACGGTACTCGCGCGCACCTTGCTGACCTGTTGCAGATCAGCCCCGCATTGAGCGACCTGCATCAGCAGTACCCAACGGTGAGTCTCGAGATTATGCTGGGTCGCTTCGCGCCCGCTGAATTGAGTGTTCTGGATCGCGTATCCACACCAGAACCATTACCATGGAAGGCCTTTCTTCGCTATCAGCGTCGACAACGCATCCACATCGGACTGGCGCCTCTATGGCCAACGCCCTTCAACAGCGCCAAATCGATCATCAAGTTTCTGGATATCGCTGTCATGGGTGGAGTGGGAATCTTCAGCCACCGCGCGCCCTATGCACAGCTCGTCGATGATGGCAGAGATGGTCTGCTGGCCGAGGACTGTGCCGAACACTGGCTGCACTGCGCCACACGCCTTCTCGACCACCCGCGTGATACACGGGCCATGGCTCAGGCGGCTGCGGACAAGGCACGAGATGTCGGGGACCCGGCACACACACGCAGCTTCTGGTTACAGCGCCAACAAGGCCAGTGATTCCACTTTCGGCACAGGACGCCTCTTGCCTCCCGCAACAATGATGCAGACAACCTCCAGCACAGCCTGTTCTCGACTTGCCACCACGCAGGAAAGCGATAGCTCTCGTTGCAAGAGCTCTGGTTGCAAGTGCTCTTCTGGTTGCAAGTGCTCTGATTACAAGAGCCCTGGTCACAAGAGCTCTGGCCTCACCGCATTGGTCTCGACCAGGGCGCTGGCTCGCCATCCCACTCTGAGTGCCGGACTGCCCGAGTTCGAACGTCTGCTGCCCTGGTCGCGGCGATACTTTCAGCCGCACGATGCGATCCTCGGCTGGGGTTGCCGTCCGACGACTCAGCGATCCCGGCACTGGGCCGAGCGCACCGGACGTCCCTATATCGCTCTGGAAGATGGCTTCGTGCGCGCCTGGGGCACGGCGGCTCAGGGTTACGCGTCACACTCTCTGGTGGTCGACCGCCAGGGGGTCTACTACGACGCAACCCGGCCATCGGATCTCGAGTCGCTGATTGCCGAGGAAGACTTCCTGCCGGATGAAGAGGCGCATGCCACGCTGCTGATGTCACGCCTTCGCGAGCTGCGTCTGTCGAAGTACAACCACGCTCCCGACAACGCCTTCCCGCTCGCGTCTCGACCACGAGTGCTGGTGGTGGATCAGACCCGGGACGATGCCTCCATCCGCTATGGCATGGCCAATGCCGACAGTTTTCAGAACATGCTGCAGACCGCGCTCGATGAACATCCAGAGGCCGAGATACTGGTCAAGCTTCATCCCGAAGTCATTGCCGGAACCAAGGCTGGCCATCTGGCGCAGGCAGCGGAGCATCCGCGCTGTCGAATCATTGCCGACGATATCAACCCCTGGGCGCTGCTGGATGGGGTCGAGGCGGTACATGTGGTGACCAGCCAGCTCGGCTTCGAAGCCTTGCTGGCTGGGTTGCCGGTTACCTGTCATGGCATGCCCTTCTATGCCGGCTGGGGGCTGCCCCAGGACCGACTGCATTGCCCTCGGCGCAGCCGCCGGGCAACGCTGAATTGGCTGTTTACCGCCGCATACCTGCGCTATACCCGCTACGTGAATCCCTATACCGGTGAGCGCAGCGACCTGGCCGCTACGCTTGAGCTGATTCACGATCAACGCTGCCAGATTCAGCGCGGCCGTGGTGATTGGCAGACGCTGGGCTTCTCACGCTGGAAACGCGGCTTCATCGCCGACTTTCTCGGCCCACAGGCACAGGCGCGTCATCTGGATAAACCCAACAGTATCGAAACCTGCGAGACGCAGGCTGCCAGTGAGCCCCAGAGCGATAGCAACAGCGGGATCGATAAGAACAGCGAGACCGATGGCAATAGCGAGACCGAGGCAACCTCCCTGCGCAGCCTGGTCTGGGCCAGCCAGCGCACGGATCAACCGCTGCCCGAGCCGCTATGGCGAATGGAAGATGGGTTCCTGCGTTCGGTCGGGCTGGGCATTGATCTCGAGCGTCCGCTGTCGCTGGTGCTTGATCGTCGTGGCATCTACTACGACCCGAGCACGCCCAGTGACCTTGAACATATTCTCCAGCACAGCGAATTCTCCGACACACTGCGTAAGCGGGCGCGAAACCTGACCCAGCAGATCGTCGACCACGGTATCAGCAAGTACAATCCCTCATGCCAGCAGGGCTTCGATAAACAGGGCTCTCACAAGCCGGCCTCTCAGCAGA
Organism: Halomonas huangheensis; assembly: GCF_001431725.1. Classification (NCBI taxonomy): domain Bacteria; kingdom Pseudomonadati; phylum Pseudomonadota; class Gammaproteobacteria; order Oceanospirillales; family Halomonadaceae; genus Halomonas; species Halomonas huangheensis. Next base: position 3,857,908 of record NZ_CP013106.1, read on the forward strand.
ACGCCGCTCAGCACCGTGTTGCCGGTGCTGCTGATGCGCTACCCGAAATCCCTGACGACAGGCCCTGCCTGCTGGTGGTGGGGCAGGTGGAAAGTGATGCCTCCATCCAGCGTGGCAGTCCGGCCATGACCACCAATGCCGAGCTGGCCGCCAGGGTCCGACGCGATCATCCACATGCCTTCATTCTCTACAAGCCGCACCCCGATGTGCTCAGCGGCGTTCGCGGCGGCGGAAAGGTCCCGTCATCACTCTACGATGGCCTGGTGACCGGAGATATCAGCGCATTGATCGAACTCGCCGATGAAGTCCACACCATGACGTCACTGGCCGGATTCGAGGCACTGCTGCGTGGCACCCGCGTCGTCACCTACGGCGTGCCCTTCTATGCCGGCTGGGGATTGACCCGTGACCACGGCCCGGTGCCGGCTCGACGCAATCGCTCTCTGCGGCTTGATGAGCTGGTCGCCGGAACATTGCTGCTTTACCCGCATTACGTCGACCCGCAGACTCGCCAGCCGATCAATGCTGAAACTGCCGTCATGCTATTGCGCCAGCATCGTCGCTCCGACAAATCACTGAAACTCTGGCAACGCCTTTATCGCATCTGCCGCAGCACCGTATGGACAACACCTTGACATGATGCTGTCTCACCGCACCTTTCTCGCTCTTCAGGGCCCCTGTTCGCCGTTCTCTGCCGCCCTGTGTCGAGCGCTGCAGAATCAGGGGCACCGCGTACTGACGCTCAGTTTCAACGCCGGAGACCTGCTCTACCGGGCAGGCCAGCACCAGCGCCTGTTCCGTCAGTCGGCCGATGAGTTAAACGAGTTTCTCGGCGACCTCTACGAGCGGGAGAACATTACCGACCAGCTGCTGTTCGGCGACCAACGCCCCGTGCACCGTCCCGCTGCGGCTCTGGCACCTGCCTTTGGTGTGCGTACTCATGTGTTCGAGGAAGGCTATCTGCGTCCCTACTGGATTACGCTCGAACCGGAGGGCGTCAATGCGCAATCCCGACTGCCACGGCGGAGGGATTGGTACCACGAGGCCTACGCCCGGCTGGGGCCAGCCCCAACGCCACGCCAGTTCCGCAGTGCGTTCTGGAAACGTGCCACTCATGACGTGGTCTACCATGTTGCGGGACTGGCCAACCCACTGCTGGCACCGCAATACCGCAACCACGCGCCGATTACCGCGCCCCGGGAGTACAGCGGCTACATCAGACGCTTCACACTCCTGAAGTGGCACAAGCCGCGCGATGCCAGGCTGATCGAGACACTGCTGGCCGCGGGCGGTCGCTACTTCGTCCTGCCGCTGCAACTCAACGGCGACGCCCAGATTCTGCGGCATTCGTCGTTCCGTGATATGAGCGATGTCATCAAGCGGGCGATGACCTCCTTCGCCCAGCACGCTCCTGCTGACACGCAACTGGTGATCAAGAACCATCCGCTGGATATGGGACTGGTGCCATATCGTCGCCAGATTCGCCAACTCGCCAGCCACCTCGATATCGAGAACCGCGTTGTCTACCTCGAGAGCGGAGATCTCAACCTGCTGCTGTCTCGAGCCGAGGGTATGGTCACCGTCAACAGTACCAGCGGCATCGTTGCTCTCGAGCAAGGTCTGCCGACCCTGGCGCTGGGAGATGCCATTTATGCCTTCGACGGCCTCGCCCGAGGTGCAGGTCTCGATGATTTCTGGCACGATCCACAGCCGCCCTGCCCGAAGCTGGTGACTGCCTTTCGCCATACTCTGGCCCACACCGTTCAGGTCAATGGCGGCTTCTACTGCCAGCCGGCCATTCGCATGGCGGTGGACAACTGTCTGCCGCGGCTCAATGCCGACGTCACACCACTCGAGGACCTGCTTGCATGGCTACCCCACGCCGCCTGATTCTGATAACTGGCGCTACCGGGGCTATTGGAGGTGCTCTGGCACGGCGCTATGCCGCTGAAGGCGCCGCGCTGATCCTGCATGGGCGGCAAACCGACGTCCTCGATCAACTGGCCGATCACTGCACCCAACTGGGCGCAGGCAGTGTTGTCTGCGACCAGACAGACCTCACCGATGACACCCAGCTGCGCCAATGGCTCGATGCACTCGAACACTGCCCTGATGTCGCCATTCTCAGCGCGGGCATGAACCTCGGGGTGACCCACTCTACCCAGCTTGAAGCAGAGCATCAGGCTCGTCAGCTGTTCGATATCAATCTGTGGGTGCCGATGCAGATGACCCGCCTGCTGGCGCCTCGCATGCAAGCTCGTGGCAGCGGTCAACTGGTTTACCTGAGTTCACTGGCCGCCTGGTTCGGCTTGCCGGTCACCCCCAGCTACAGCGCCAGCAAGGCAGGAATAAAGGCCTGGGGCGAATCGATGCGCGGCATCCTCGCACCGCATGGAGTCGGCGTCAGCGTGATCATGCCCGGCTATGTCGATTCCGCCATGGCTCGCGCCATGCCTGGCCCCAAGCCCTTCCAGTGGATTCCCGAACGCGCGGCGGCCACCATCCACAACGCCATCGAACACAACCGCGCCAGATGCAGCTTCCCGTTTCCGCTGAACTTCGGCAGCTGGTGGTTGGCGGTATTGCCCGCTGCAATTTCCCAGCGGCTGGTGGCCTGGTGCGGCTATGGGGTACGTAAGTGATCCTGCTGCTTGTCATCCCGGCTACCCTGAGCCTGGTTCTCAGTCTGGTCTGCGAGCGCCTGCTCCAGCCGCTACCAGCGCCAATGCGTCAGCGCTCCGCTGCGACACTCGGCATCCATATCGGTAGCTGGCTGGTGCTGTACGCCCTCGCCCTGCTGGTATTACAACGCGGCTGGTTGAGCGCAGGTCTGCTGAACGTTCTTCACCTGGTGCTGATCCAGTCCTGCCGCAGCAAGTGGTCGAGCCTCAAGGAGCCATTTCTGGTTCAGGATTTCGAGTACTTTCTCGATGCCATCCGTCATCCGCGCCTTTATGTACCGTTCTTCGGCCTGGGCCTGGCGATCGCCGCCAGCACTTCCGGAGCTGCCGCCTTCCTCGCCTTTCTGTGGTGGGAGCCCTCACTGATGACGGTTGAGGGCGTTTCGAGCTGGCTGTTGAGTGTCGCGAATATCGCCGCCGCTGGCGTCCTGCTGTTGGGAGTGTCACTGGCTCGTCGACCATCCATCTGTCTGCACCCCGAAGATGATCTCTATCGTCACGGTTTGATCAGTTACTTCTGGGCCTACGGCCTGCACCCGACGGCACCGATCGATCCAACGCTGGTGCCTGAATGCTTTCGCTTGCCGCAACTGTCTTCAACACCGGCTTCTGCTTCTGCTTCTGCTTCTGCAACTGCAACTGCAACGCCAGCGGCACTGCCACATATCGTAATTGTGCAGAGCGAAGCATTTTTCGACCCACGTGAGTGGCAAACGGGCCTGCCCCGAGAACTAATGCCAAACTGGGATAGCATGAAGCGACAAGGCATCGCTTCAGGACCACTGACAGTGCCGGTCTGGGGCGCCAACACCGTACGCAGCGAGGCAGCCTTTCTCACCGGCATCGACAATGCGGCACTGGGGATGCACCGCTTCACACCGTACCGTCCGCTGGCGAAACAACCACTCCCCAGCCTTGTGTCAGCGCTGAAACAGATCGGCTATCGCTGTGTTACCGTGCACCCCTATCCCGCTTCGTTCTATGACCGAGCACGCGTCATGCCGGTACTGGGCTTCGACGAGTTCATTGATATCAAGGATTTCGATGCGTCCGACCGCGATGGGCAATACATCAGCGATAGCGCAGTGGCACGCAAGGTGCATGCCCTGCTTGAACAAAGTACTGAGGAACCCTTGATGGTGTTCGCTATCACCATGGAAAACCACGGGCCTCTCCACCTCGAAGCAGCAGCCTCGGAGTGGCGAGATCGCCTTCCGCACGACACCGAGCAGCAGCTCGCATCCCAGGATGCCGACATGCTCGCGGTGTACCTGCGACACCTGCACAATGCCGACAGTATGCTCGGCGAGTTACGCCACAGCCTGAATGCACAGGCTCGTCACGGGCTATTGTGCTGGTATGGTGACCATGTCCCGATCATGGAAGGCGCCTACGCCACCCTTGGTGAGCCTTCCGGCGAAACCCAGTACCTACTGTGGAGCACACTTGCTGCTTCCGACCCCATAGCGGTTTCCGATCCCATAGCGGCTTTCGATCCAGTAGCGGCTTTCGATCAAGTAGCGGCTTGCGATCCAGTAGAAGCCAGGACGACGCCCATGAATATCGCGGGACTGGCAGAACGTTTATGGCAGGATCTTGCACGATTTCAACCATTGCGAGAGCAAACCGAGCGCAGGGCAGCATACGGTACGCCGCAACAAGGTAATGAGTTACAGGAGCAGCAATGACAAGGCGTGTCGCGATCATTGGAGCCGCACATAGGCTCCCCGAAATCGATGGTGAGACATTCTGGGAAAGTCTGAGCAACGGCTCCGACCTGGTAACAGAAGTGGCCCCCGACCGCTGGGACCACGACCTCTATCGCCACCCTGATCGCCAGCACCCCGGCACCAGCGTGACCTTTGCCGCTGGTAGTCTGGGCGATATCAGTGGCTTCGATGCCAGCTTCTTCGGTATTTCACCACGCGAGGCCATGCACATGGACCCCCAGCAGCGCCTGCTGCTGGAACTCGCCTGGGAAGCCACCGAGCACGCGGGGGTTCCCGCACCACAACTCCGTGGCTCCCGCTGTGGTGTCTACGTCGGCCTGTCCAGCCTCGACTATGCCTATCGCCATGCCGATGATCTGGCCGTCCTCGACAGTCCTTCCGCTACCGGCAACACCTCGAGCATTGCTGCCAATCGCATCTCCTATGTGTTCGACCTGAAGGGGCCGAGCATGGCGATAGATACCGCCTGCTCGTCCTCATTGGTCGCCTTTCACCAGGCATGTCAGGCGATCCGTGCTGGTGAGTGCGATACCGCTCTCACCGGTGGCATCAGTCTGCACCTGCACCCCTTCGGATTCATTGTCTTTACCAAGGCCAGCATGTTGTCGGCCAACGGCCGCTGCCGGGTCTTCGATGAATCAGGTGACGGCTATGCCCGTTCCGAAGGTGCCGGTCTGTTCATGCTCAAGGACTACGACCAGGCACTGGCCGATGGCAACCGCATTCTGGCCGTCGTCGCCGGCACCGCCGTCAACACCGATGGCCACAAGTCCGGTTTGACCGTGCCCAACTCTAATGCACAGATCGAGCTGTTGCGTCAGGCGTATGCCGATGCCGATATCAGCATCGATGCCATTGATTACCTTGAAGCACACGGTACCGGCACCGCTGTCGGCGATCCGATCGAAACCTATGCCATCGGCGAAGCACTCGGGAAACAACGCTCACGCCCGCTGCCGATTGGTTCGGTGAAGAGCAACATCGGTCACCTGGAAACCGCGTCCGGCGTTGCCGGGTTGTGCAAGGCGCTATACAGCCTGATGCACCGGGAAGTACCAGCCACCATCGGCATCAGTCGCGTGAATCCGCGCATCAAGACCGATGAGTGGAATCTGGATATTGTTACCGAGGCGCGCAAACTTCCCGAACAGGGCCCGTTGACCGTCGGCATCAACTCCTTCGGTTTCGGCGGAGTCAACGCCCACGTCATCCTGCAATCACCGCCATTGCCGGCCGAGTCCTCTCCGCTCGAGGCAGCTGCAGCTGCAGATTCAGATACAACTGCAACACCACCTCACTCGCTGCCCCTGCGACTGTCTGCCCACTGCCAACAAGGGCTGCGCGCCCAGGCAGAACGGTTGGCCAATCGACTGGAGCAAGGTGACGAACCGCTCTACGACATCGCCTACGCGCTGGAAACCACCCGCGCCCCACTGAAACACGGCGCTGTGGTGTTCAGCACGGACCGGGATCAGGCCAGCCAGGCGTTGCGCGCCTTTGCCAAAGGCAGCAAGGGCAAGGACAGCAAGGGCAAGGACAGCAAGGGCAAGGTAAACGTGGCCACCGCCAATTACCTACCCGATGCCAGTGGTCCGGCCTTCATCTACTCCGGCAACGGCTGCCAATGGGAAACCATGGGTAGCGCCCTGCTCGATCACTGCCCGGTGTTCAGCGCCACCATCGACCAGATCGATGAACTGTTTCGCCAGCAGAGTGACTTCTCTCTGCGCGCTGAACTGCTCGGCGAGAATGGTAGCGAACGCCTGGCGCGCACGGAAATCGCCCAGCCCACACTATTCGCCCTTCAGGTGGCGATGACCCAGTCACTGCGCAGCTGGGGCATCACCCCCAGCGCCGTCGCCGGACACAGCGTTGGCGAAGTGGCTGCCGCCTGGGCCTGTGGCGCTCTGACGCTGGAAGATGCCGTCACGGTCATTACCCAACGCAGTCATTTCCAGGGGCTGACCAAAGGCCTGGGCGTCATGACCGCAGTCGTGCTGGATGCCGACAGCACTCGCCAGTGGCTGGACGACCCTCGCTTCGCAGATATCGCTCTCGCCGGCGACAACAGCGTGCGGGGCGTGACGCTTGCAGGCCCGGAACCCTCCATTGAGCTACTCGAGGAATGTCTCTCCGAGCAGCAGGTGGCCTGCTTCCGCCTGCCGCTGGACTATGCCTTCCACAGCAGTGCCATGGAGCCACTGGAGAAGGACATCCTGTCGGTGTTGGCGAATATCTCGCCGCGCACTCCGCAGATTCCGTTCTACTCCACCGTCACCGGGGACCTCGCTGACTCACTGCCGCTGGATGCACGCTACTGGTGGGACAATATTCGCCAGCCCGTGCGCTTCACCGAGACCATGGCGCATCTGCTCGCAAGCGGTTGCAACGTACTGGTCGAGATCGGTGCCCATCCGATTCTCAAGCGCTATATCCAGGACGCCCAGCGCGATCAGGAGCAAACCGGTACCGTCATTACCTCACTGCAACGTGAAGGTGACAATGTCCAGGACTTCCAACAGTGCCTTGGACAACTGTGGCTCAGCGGTATTGCGGTGGATCACAGCAAGGTATTCCCTGTTGCCGGCCGCTTTGCCGAATTGCCGCCGTATGCCTGGCAACGCCAGTCATTCTGGATCCCGACAAGCCAGCACTCCTGGGGGCTGCTCGATCGTCACCTGGAGCATCCGCTGCTTGGCTATCGCATGCGCGTGCTCGAGGCTTGCTGGCAAAACCAGCTCGATATTCAACGCCTGCCCTGGCTGGCCGATCATGTGGTCGGCAATGCGCCGATCTTCCCGGGTGCCGGGTATGTGGAGATGGCCATTGCGGCGGCCATCCATCAACACGACAGCCCTGTGGTCGAGATCGAGTCCCTCGAGATTCTCGCGCCACTGATGCTCGATGGCCCGCATGGTCGACAGACAAGACTGATCCTCGACCAACATCAGGGACATATCCGCATCGAGTCGCGTGACACCCAGGAGGGCGGTGAATGGCATGCCAATGCTCGGGCCCGCCTGCTGAGCGAGAGCCTCGGTACTCAGCTGCAACGTTCTGCTCCTGTCATCCCGGAGCGCGCTGCTGATATCAGCCGTGAACAGCACTTCGCGCTGGCCAGCCGTATCGGTCTGGACTACGGTCCGGCCTTCCAGGCACTGGAAGGTACCTGGCGTGACGGCGACACCATCATCGGCAGGCTAAGCGCCACTGAGCGCCCGGAAGACAAGCTGCAGCACCTGTCTCCCGGTCGCCTCGATAGCGCTTTCCAGCTATTCCTGCCATTGCTGGCCGACAGTCTGGTCGCCGAGGCCGGTTTTGCCTTCGTACCGGTGCGTGTGGATCGCCTGCAACTGCGTACCACCGCAGGGCTTCCAGTGCTCGCGGTTGCCTCGATGCGTAAGCGTTCACCGCACTCCTTCACCGCCGATTTCAGCCTGTTCGACGCCGATGGACAGTGTGTCGCCCACCTCGCGGCCACGCGCTTCCGTCTGGTGCGCCTCAAGCAGACCCGCAAGGACAGCCTGAGCCAGGTCCAGAATGTGCTGGTACCGGCTCCCCATCCTCAGGCGGAACCGTTGCAGATTCTCGATGGCTTCGACGCTGCCATCACACAACTCGGGAAGGTGGTCGCACAGGCGACACAATCCCGCTATGGCGAGGAGCTGGGCCCACTGCTGGACCGACTCAGCGACGCCTTTGCTCGTCAGGCATTGACCGAGCTCGGACATGGTCCTCGGCTCGAGCGTGAAGCGTTGGATGCCTGGCTCAGCCGACATCCGGGCAGCGCGCCTCAGTGGCATCAACTGATGGCTCAGTTGGAAGGCGCCGGCAGCCTGATCGCCGACGATGATGGCTGGAGCTTCGCAGACGATGACAACGTCAGCACCAGCGACATCTGGCAACTGCTGATCGGTGAATACCCGGAAGCTCTGCCGCTGATCCAGCGCGTTGGTCGCCATGGACTGCACCTGACCGAGTTGCTGCAGGACAGGTGTGATGCGCAAGCAGTGGGGCTTTCGCGCGAACGGCTGACGGCACTGGTGGCCTATACCCTCAGTGATCAAGGGTGGGCAGCTCTCGGCCAGCATCTGCGGACGGCATTACACACGCAGATCGACAACCTTCCGCAAGGACAACGACTGGCGGTCATCGAGGCCGGCATTGCCGCCCCCAGAATCAGCGAGTGGCTGAGTGACTGTGTCGATGCGGACCACCTCGATCTCACGCTGTTGCCTGGCGATGAGGACGGACTACAGCGCGCTACCCGCCTCAAGGAGCAACAGCCGCTGATTCAGGTCGTGAGACCTGGCAGCGAAGCCCTTGTCGAGACTCGCGCACAACTGGCGATACTCTCGCTCAGCCCGGTCAGTCGTACCGCCGCACGTCAGCAGTTGACGCAGTTGACGGAACTGCTGCAGCCCGGCGCCCGCCTATTGGTGCTCTACAGCCCCTTGAGTCATTGGTGGGATAGCCTGTGCTCGACACCGGGAACAGGCCTCGAACATGAGGACAGCTGCGAGACTCAAGACGTCGAGCAATTGCTCAGCCGCTACAGCCAGAACGTGCAGCGCATGCCACTGGAACAGGGTGAGCAAGGCATGCAGCTGTATACACTGCAGCTGGAATCCCTGGGCAGTGTGGTTCAGGAGGACAGTACCTCACTCGATGCCCCGCGCTCCGATCAATCAGAAAGTGGCGCGGACAGTCACTATCTGCTGATCCACTGCGATGCTCCCAACGCACAGCCTCATCTCGCGGCACTACAGTCTTCTCTCGCTGCGCTACAGTCTTCTCTCGCGGCCCGGGGGCTATCCGCCGAGCAGATCAGCGCTGATGCGCTGGAAAGTCTTGATCTGGCAGCAATCGCTCCCGATAGCCAGCGGTTGCACCTGGTCGATCTGACGCTGCTGGATTCATCCAGTGACGAGATCGAGCGCTGTACTCGCCTGGCCGGCTGGGTCGCGCGGCTCGAAGGTCTCGAACGTCAGCACCGCTTGTGGGTCATGACCGGTTCGGTGGCCTCCATGTTCCAGGCCAGCGACGATGGTGCAGCGGCTGTCCTCCCATCGGCGGATAGTGCCAGTTGGGGCTTCATGCGTTCGATGGCCAATGAGTTGCCACATAGCCATATCACGCTCGTCGATACTCCCATCGATGCTTTTGCCAATACCCAGGCCAATACCCCGGTCAATAGTACGGAAAACGTCGATAGCGAATGGCCAGCAGCGCTGCTGGATGCTGTGACAACCGAGCTTCAGCACCCCACCAGTGAAACCGAGCTGATCTACGACACGGCGGGACGACGCTTTGCCGTACGCTTGCGCGAGGCTCAGCAGCAAGACGCCACCAGCCCTGGACAATCCGGCGATGGTGTCTCGGCGATGACTCGGCAGCTGGCAGTCAGCCTGCCCGGACAGCTTCGCCATCTCGAATGGCGCGATGTACCGCTGGCCGACCTCGATAGCGATTCGGTACAGGTCGATGTTCAGGCCACGGGGCTCAATTTCCGTGACGTGATGTACACCCTCGGTCTGCTGTCCGACGAGGCCATCGAAGACGGCTTCGCAGGAGCGAGTCTCGGCCTGGAGTTCGCCGGTATCGTCAAGCAGGTCGGCAACAACGTCAGCGACCTGCAACCCGGCGACCATGTGGTCGGCTTCGGCCCCAGCAGTTTCAGTGATCAGGTGATCGCCCCGCGCACCGCTGTCACCAGGCTTCCAGAGGGTGTGGGTCTCGCCGCCGCGGCGACCATACCCACCACCTTCTTTACCGTGTACTACGCGCTCAAGCACCTCGCCCAGCTGCAACCAGGGGAACGAGTGTTGATTCATGGTGCAGCAGGAGGCGTGGGCATCGCCGCCATTCAGGTGGCTCGCTGGCTGGGTGCGAGTGTCCTTGCCACTGTAGGCAGCGAGGAAAAGGCCGACTTCCTGCGTTTGTATGGCGTGGAGCACATCTATCACTCCCGCCACCTCACTTTCGCCGAGGAGATCCTCAACGACACCGATGGTCAGGGCGTCGACGTGGTGTTGAACTCGTTGGCTGGAGAAGCGATTGCCCAGAACCTTCGGGTACTGGCACCCTTCGGGCGTTTCCTGGAGCTGGGCAAGCGTGATTTCTACGAGAACACGCCAATGGGGTTGCGGCCGTTCCGCCACAACCTCAGCTACTTCGGCATCGACTCCGACCAGATCATGAAGGCCAGGCCGGAGCTGACCACCCGACTGTTCCGCGAAATGATGGCGTTGTTCGAAGATGGCACCCTGCATCCTCTGCCCTACAGTGCTTTCGCCCAGCACCGTGTAGTGGAAGCGTTCCGTCATATGCAGCAGGCACGTCAGATCGGCAAGCTGGTGGTAACGCGCGGCACTCCAGATGCGCCAGCGCCGGTAACCTCTGCGTCGCTCACACCAGCACCGAATGAACCTCTGGCGCTCGAGCGTGATGGCACCTACCTCGTCACCGGAGGCCTGTCCGGGTTCGGTCTGCGCACCGCTGAATGGCTGGCCGAGCGTGGCGCGGGCCACCTGCTGCTGCTCGGGCGCCGTGGCCCTTCGACCGACGAAGCCTGCACCGCTATCGAGCGTCTGCAGCAGTCAGGCTGTCAGGTGACGGCACTGGCCTGCGACATTACCGACCGCGCCGCACTGGCTGATGCCCTTGCACTCTGCGGTACCTCTCTGCCGACGCTACGTGGTGTGGTGCACGCGGCCACCGTCATCGACGATGGCCTGATTCGCCACCTCGACCGCGAGCGCATTGAGCGCGTGTTGGTTCCCAAGATTCAGGGTGCACGTAACCTTCACGAACTGACGCAGCACCAGCCACTCGACCTGTTCGTGCTCTATTCATCGGCCACCACGCTATTCGGCAATCCGGGGCAGGCCAGCTATGTGGCCGCCAACTGTTGGCTGGAAGGCCTCGCCGCATCCCGCCGACAGCAGGGCCTTCCCGCGACCTGCGTCTGCTGGGGTGCCATTGAGGACGTTGGTTTCCTGGCGCGTAACCCACGCACTCTGGAAGCGTTGCAGGAGCGGCTGGGTGGCGCTGCGCTGACATCCAGTGAGGCGCTGGTAGTGCTGGAGCGCCTGATTCTATCGGGCGAGAGCCTGTCTGCGGTGCTGTCCCTCGACTGGCACAGCCTGGCACGCTTCCTGCCGACGGATCAGAGTCCACGTTTCCGTGAGCTTGCCGCTCAGGCCGGCGAATCCCATGAGCGACAGGAACACAGTAGCGAGCTGCTGGCAGAGCTCATGGCACTCCCCGCGGAGGACATGCACAAGACTCTGGTCTCGGTGTTGCGCGATGAATTGGCGACCATTCTGCTGATCGACCCCGAGCAGATCGATGCTCAACAGTCGGTCTACGAACTGGGCTTCGACTCGCTGATGGGTGTCGAACTGATGACAGCCATCGACTCCCGTCTGAATATTCAGCTACCGGTGATGGTGATGAGTGAGGCGACCAGTCTCGACAAGCTGGCCCAGGTACTGGTGCGCAAGCTGACTCAGGAAGGAGGCGGAGAAGAGGATGACTCTCTGCTGGCGCTGGCCAGCGCCCATGGAAGTAAAGAGGCCATTACGGGACTCTCAGAGGAATCGACATCATGAGCGTCCAGAATCGTCAGCAACTGAAACGACAGCTACTTGAACGCAGCTCGCAGCGTCAATCGAGGTCGCCGAGCTCGTCAAAACGCTCTTCGGACAATAGTGGAGACAAGGCGTCACTGACCCGTTTCGACACCCTTCCCCAGTATCAGCAGATCACCATGATTCGGGAAGGCGCCCAGCAGCTGGGGCTCGATGATCCATTCTTCCGTCCCCACGAAGGTGTTGCCGGCGCCATCACCCGCATCGGTGGCCGCGAACTCATCAACTACTCCAGCTACAACTATCTGGGGCTGGTGGGCGACGAGCGCATCAACGCGGCGGCGACCGATGCAATGGCTACCTACGGCACGACAGTATCGGCAAGCCGTATCGTCTCCGGAGAACGGCCCATCCATCGCCAACTGGAGCGAGCCATCGCCGACAGTTACGGCTGTGATGATGCCGTCGCGTTTGTCAGTGGTCACGCCACCAATGTCTCGACGCTAGGCGAGTTGATGGGGCCACGCGACTTGATCCTGCACGACGAGTGGATGCACAACAGCGCACTGGTCGGCGCTCAATTGTCTGGCGCCAAGCGCATCTCGTTCCCGCACAACGATACTGCCAGTCTGGCATCTCTGCTGGAACGGCACAGGGAGCAGTTCGAGCGCGTGATGATCGTCATCGAAGGGCTCTACAGCATGGATGGAGATGTTCCCGACCTGCACGCCTTCATTGATCTCAAGCGTCGTCATCAGTGCTGGTTGATGGTCGATGAAGCTCACTCCTTCGGCATTCTGGGCCAGAGGGGGCTGGGCCTCAGGGAACATGCTCAGGTAAATGCTTCCGACGTGGATATCTGGATGGGCACGCTCAGCAAGTCGTTAGCCAGTTGTGGTGGCTACATCACCGGCTGCCAGGCGCTGGTTGATACCCTGCGTTACCTGGCGCCCGGATTCCTGTACAGCGTCGGGCTGCCCCCGCAGGTAACCGCACCAGCGATCCGCGCGTTGGAAATCATGCACGAGGAACCAGAGCGCGTCGCACGCCTGCACAATATCTCCCGCTATTTCCTCGACAAGGCCAAGGCTATCGGGCTGGATACCGGCAACAGCATTGGGGTCGCGGTAGTACCCGTCATCACCGGCAGTTCCCTGAAAGCGGCAAGAGTCGCTCAGACGCTTTTTGCGTCCGGAATCAACGTGCAGCCGATCGTTTACCCAGCGGTACCGGAGAGAGCGGCGCGCTTGCGCTTTTTCCTGAGCAGCGAGCATCAGCAGGCTCAAGTCGATTACACCATGCAGCATCTGCAAAGCGCCATGCAGCAGTCTTGAGAGCGACGCTCTTGAAAACGATGGCCTTGAGAACGATGGCCTTGGGAACGATGCTCTTGAGAACGATAACCTTCAGCGGCATTTTCAACTCAGCACCTTCATCGGCGAAATGGCGAGTGGGTGCTGCGCTTATTTCGTGAGTTCAGGTCCGCGAGTTCAGGATGCCATGAATGCAGATCCACTCGATTCATTCTGCAAGTATTATCGATGTGCGCTCCAGACCAGCGGGTGTGTCATTCTACCCAGTAGCTTTTCAGGCCGATCCTGAACTTTTCAAACCGATCCTAAGAATAATTGTTTGATAAACACACGCTAGAGAAACGGCACAATATTCGTAGAATCGCATCTACCTGCAGCCAGCCCATCAACAGGAAGTGTTGTTGCACAACAAAAGAAACAATACTTTAACTTTTGAGCGCATAAGATCGGCTACACTGCAGGTCGCGCTAGCGAGATCGTCTAATGCAAGATGAGCTGAAGTTCAAGACTCAGCACTGATTGACATGCAGAAAGACCGCTGATGCCTTTTTTCGCGCGGGCATAACCGCATGATACAAAAGAAAAAACCTATAGCATCAAAAGAGGACATCATCTGTCACTGGTCAGGACGATGATGTGCCGAGCCAGGCCAAATAGTACAGAATGTGTCTCGGATAAGAGGCAAGAACGGTGACCGAACGAGTAACGTGCACCACCATGCTGACAGCAGAATCCCCAGCAGCAGGATACGGTTGGTAATAGCTCAGATACCATACGTACTTGTGGGTAACACTCGTGGGCAAAGTGTTGCACTTGCTCGTTGAGTCCGGCTACTCTAGCTTTGACATGATCAGTGAGTATGAGAAATCCAGGCCACTGATCCAATAATGCTTAGGGTCGTGTACAAGATCCGCGCATGAATATCTCAACACCCCCTCATGCACTTCTTATGTACAAGCCCTTTATGCACGAACCCTGCGTTGCAGGCAGGCACATCGGTTCATTCGCCTCAAGAAAACCAATACACCCCAACAAATGCAAGAAATGAGTGCAAGGGAGCACGAGCATATATGAACAAGGGAATCACTACTCTCGCTGGCATCGGAACCCTGGCCGCATCTGGCCTTGTTCAAGCCAACAGCGGAATCAGCCTCGATGAGCTGATCCAGGCTGGCCAGTCGATCTCGCGGATCCAGGACACTATCGATGGTGGACAGGGTTCATTGAACGAACCCAGCGGCACCATCACACTGAATGATGGTTCCAAGATGGTCATCAGTTCACCGGACGGAACCACTCCACTGCGTGACCAGCTCCGCAACAACAACGCCACTCTTCATTACAATGGCACCCCGGTTGCGGTGAGAACAAGCGCCAGCGCCCTGGACAACGTCTATGACAGTGATGCCATGGCAGACTTCGCCATTTCATCGACTGTTGAAGGTCGCCCAGTGGTGTTGAACTGGTCTGGCCAGCTCAGCGACATCACCAACTCGAGTACCTTCGATGCCACGCTGAATGGCCGTCCGGTGACACTGGTGCTGCCGGATGGTGCTGCACTGAATGACTTCAACAACAGCATGCCCGTCACCCTGCTCGACGAGGACGGCAACGTCCTGTTCGAGAACCGCACACTGGGCTCTCTCACTTTCGACGAAGCTGCTGAGCTGGCCGGTGAGCTTGGCGTTCTGGATGCGGATCGCTTGCTGCGTGGTGCGCAGAAGCAAGCCATGGCACAGAATTTCAATCCGATCGTACGCCAGATCGACCAGGCCATGTTCCCCTTCGATGAAGGTCAGTATGGTCGTGCCGATGGTGTCAATGTCTGGGCCTCCGCTGACATCAGCAATATCGATGGTGAAGCGATCAGCTTCGGCTACGATGGCGACAGCAAGAGCGCCATGCTGGGTGTCGACTACAAGGTCAATAACATTCTTGTTGGTATCGCAGCCGGCAATAATGAGATTCGCCTGAATAGCGCCTACGGTGGCGATTTCGACTTTGGCGGTGAAGTGATCGCCCCGTACGGTGCGGTATCCTTCCTTGATGGTGACCTGGTATTTGATGCCATCGTGACCTACCAGGATGTTGATGGTGCTCAGCACAACGACTACTTCTTCGAGCCTCTTGAGCTGGAAGGTGATCGCTGGGGTGTCAGAGGTTCAGGTACCTGGTTCATGCCGGAATTCAGCTCGATCAAGGCGGGCCTGACTCTGGGCGGTACCTACATGAAGGACGACATTGAAGGCACCTACCTCGGCACCACTGCCGACAATTATGGTGTTGAACTGGGCGAAATGTTCGGTGGCGTCAAATTCGGTTCCGAGTTCGGCACCGGCCGTGTTTATGGCAGCCTCCTGTATCACTATGACGTCACCAGCGAGGTCGACAGCAACATCGACTACCTCGATGACGATGATGACGGGCGTACCGTGTTCGAGATCGGCGCAGCGCATCGCCTCGGTCGCAATATGGACGTCAATATCGGTGCCAAGACGGTCCTCGGCAACAGCGATACCGAATACGACACCATCTACACCAGCCTGAACTACAGCTTCTGATTCTGTAGAATCCGCAACATCTTGGATAAACAGCGGCGACCCCTGGTGGGTCGCCGTTGATCGGAAGGGATTCCTCTTGTTGATTCTTGATCCTGTTGCCACATGACGTGGCAAGCTCTGTTTTCCCTACTCACGGTAATATCGGTGCTGGGTGCCATGGCATTCACTCGTATTGCCGCAGATGTCATCGTCATGACTGCCCTGACTGCTCTGGTGGTCTCCGGCATTCTGGCCCCCGGAGAAGCCCTTGCCGGCTTTGCCAATCCTGGGGTAATGACCATCGCCTGTCTCTACGTGGTAGCCGCTGGTCTCAAGGAAACCGGCGCCATCCAATGGCTGGCCCAACGCGTCCTTGGGCAGCCGCGATCGCTCAAGCTTGCGTTATTGCGCGTACTGTTACCCTCCTCAACCCTGAGCGCCTTCATGAACAACACCACGGTGGTGGCCATGTTCATACCGGCAATTCAGGATTGGGCCAATCGTCTCAAGCTGCCACCATCCAAGTTGCTGCTGCCGCTGAGTTACGCCGCCATTCTGGGTGGTACCTGCACATTGATCGGCACCAGCACCAACCTGGTGGTCGATGGGTTGCTGCAGAGCGAGAGAGGCGTAAACCTTGGTATGTTCGAACTCGCCTGGGTAGGCATTCCCATCAGCCTGATCGGGGGTACCTTTCTCTATCTGTTTGCCGGACGCCTGTTGCCCAACCGCCAGGGTGCGCTTGAGCAGCTTGAGCAGGCCCGGGAGTATGCCGTCGAAGTGGTGGTTTCCGCCAACGGGCCGCTGGTCGGTATGACCATCGCCGATGCCGGATTGCGTAACCTTGTGCACGGTTATCTTGCTGATATCGAGCGCCATTCACGCCTGCAGACCGCAGTTCCGCCGGATACCGAGCTTCAGGCTGGCGATATCCTGATCTTCATCGGCGCACCCGAGTGTGCCCGTGAGTTGCGCCATATCGATGGCCTGCGCCCCGCCAATGGCGATGTGCACAAGCTGGATATCGCTCACCATCGACGCTGCCTGGTAGAGGCGGTCATCGGCCCGGATTTCACAGGCCTGTATCAGACTGTGCGTCAGTCACGCTTCCGTTCTCGCTACCAGGCGGTGATCCTGTCGATCTCGCGTCAGGGGCGACGGATTCCCGGCAAGCTGGGCGCGATCGAGCTTGAGGTCGGCGACACCCTGCTGATGGAAACCGCGCAGGATTTCGTTGACCAATACCGTTATCGCAAGGACTTCCTGCTGGTCAGCGCCTTGAGCGACTCGACACCGCCCAACTTCAGCAAGACGCCCTGGGCGCTGAGTATCCTTGGCGGCCTGGTGGCGGCAAGCGCCAGCGGGCTGCTGTCAATCCTCGAAGCAGCACTGGTCGCAGCAGGCATGATGCTGGTGACACGCTGCCTGCCTGCAAGCAAGGCAAGACGCTACATCGACCTGTCAGTGCTGGTGGTCATCGCAGCGTCCTTTGCGCTGGGGGCCGCGATGACCAACACCGGTGCCGCCGATATGATTGCCGACACCATCATGCTGATCGATGGACTGTCTCCCTGGCTGGCACTGGCCCTGATCTATTTGATGACAGTGGTCTTCACCGAGCTGATTACCAACAATGCAGCGGCCGTCCTGATGTTTCCCATCGCCATGGCCATTGCCAATCGGCTGGGCGTCGATTACATGCCCTTTATCATCGTCATCATGGTCGCCGCATCTGCCAGTTTCATGACGCCACTCGGCTACCAGACCAATCTGATGGTCATGGGGCCAGGGGGATATCGCTTCACGGACTATCTCCGCCTTGGTGCCCCGCTGAGCATCATTGTCGGCGCGGTCGCCATCACCACCGTTCCGTTTATCTGGCCCTTCTGACGGCACCTCGTCAACGGCCAGGCCACTCATTGTTCAATCAATCCAGAGAGCCCCAATGAGCAGCTTCATAGAACCGATTCGTCAGCGCCTGATTGATGGCAGCCTCAATGCAGGCAAGGCCATTCTGGATATCTACAACAGTGAAATCCTGGTGGAAACCAAGGACGACGACAGTCCCTTGACCCAGGCAGATCTCAAATCCCATCAGACACTGGTGGCGATGCTTGAGGAACTGACCCCTGATGTACCGGTACTGTCGGAGGAGTCTGCCGCTGTCCCCTTCGCTGATCGTCGTCAATGGAATCGCTACTGGCTGATCGACCCGTTGGACGGGACCAAGGAGTTCATCAAGCGCAACGGCGAATTTACCGTCAATGTCGCCTTGATCGAGGACGGTGTGCCAGTCTTCGGCATCGTCCACGCTCCGGTGCTGGAGACCACCTGGATCGGGGAACACGGCCACGGCGCCTTCAAGATCACCGGCAATCAGCAGCAATCGATTCAGGTGCGCAAGCTACCCGACCCGAACCAGGAAGCGTGGAAGATTGTCGGCAGTCGTTCGCATGGATCGACTGAGTTCGAAGCATTCTGTGAGCGGCTTCCCGCCCATGAACGAGTGTCCATGGGCAGCTCGTTGAAGCTGTGTCTTGTCGCGGAAGGTAGCGCCGACCTCTACCCCCGCCTCGCCCCCACCTGCGAGTGGGATACGGCCGCAGCCCAGGCTGTGGTTACCGCCGCGGGTGGCGAAGTTCTCAACGCCCACACGCTCAAGCCGCTGCTGTGCAACCAGCAGGATAGTGTGCTCAACCCATTTTTCATCGTCTGTGGACAACAGCACCAGAACTGGACCGAAGCCCTGACCGATGCCTTGTCCGATTCGCTGGCCAATACATAGCGGTCAATACATAGGGGTCAATGCATAGGGGGCGATACATAGGGGCAATACATAGCGGCCAATGCATGTGGGTCAATGGATAGATCCGGGTGCAGGCATGAGCCAACCGTTGCCCAGCGCTGTTCTCGACCTGAAGAGCCATCAACATAACGATTCTTCAACATAACGATCCTTCAACATAACGATCCTTCAACATAACTACGGAAGTATGGATATGGATATTTCCCCTGAGCGTCAAACGCACCTCAAGCAGTTGGAAGCCGAGGCTATTCACATCATCCGTGAAGTGGCCGCAGAGTTCCGCAACCCGGTGATGATGTATTCCATCGGCAAGGACTCCTCGGTGATGCTGCATCTGGCCCGCAAGGCCTTCTATCCGGGAACACCGCCGTTCCCGCTGATGCACGTCAACACCACCTGGAAGTTCCGCGAGATGATCGAGTTCCGTGATCGCATGGCGGCCGAATCCGGAATGGAGTTGATCGAGCACATCAACACCGAAGGTGCTGAAGCCAACATCAACCCCTTCGATCACGGTAGCGCCAAGTACACCGACATCATGAAGACCCAGGCGTTGAAGCAGGCGCTGGACAAGTACGGCTTCGATGCGGCCTTCGGCGGCGCCCGTCGTGACGAGGAAGCCAGTCGTGCCAAGGAGCGCGTGTTCTCGTTCCGTGACAAGCACCACCGCTGGGAGCCCAAGAGCCAGCGTCCGGAGCTGTGGAACATCTACAACGCCAAGGTCAACAAGGGCGAGTCGATCCGCGTCTTCCCGCTGTCCAACTGGACTGAGCTGGATATCTGGCAGTACATCTACCTCGAATCCATCGCCATTGTCCCGCTGTACTACTCCGCCCCGCGTCCCGTGGTGGAACGTGACGGCATGGACATCATGGTCGACGATGACCGCATCCCGCTCGAGCCGGGCGAAAAGCCCGTCGAAAAATGGGTTCGCTTCCGTACCCTCGGCTGCTATCCGCTGACCGGTGCCGTCGAGTCGAAAGCCGCCACACTCCCGGAAATCATCCAGGAAATGCTGCTGACCCGCACCAGCGAGCGCAGCGGCCGCGCCATCGACCACGACCAGGCCGGCTCGATGGAAAAGAAAAAGCGCGAAGGGTATTTCTAACGCGCCGCGCGGCGCGTTGGAAAGCCGCGAGATGGAAGAGGGAAGTCAGAAGAGGGAAGATCGATGGACTTTGAGCGCTTGGACGTCTGGAAGCGATCGGCACGGTTGTCAGCTGGCTTGTACCAGCACTTTGCGGATTCCAGAGACTATGGCTTCAAGGACCAGATCACTCGTTCCGGCTTGTCTGTGCCCAGCAACATCCCTGAAGGCATGACCCGCCCCACCATCAAAGATCGCATCAGATTTCTTCATATCGCAAGAGGGTCCTGTGCCGAACTCAGGACGCAGATCTACATCGGTATGGAAATCGACTACATACATCGAGAGAAAGGGCTCCAATGGGTAGCAGAGACCAAGGAGATTGCCGCTATGTTGTCTGGCTTGATTCACAAGCAGTCTGACTTTGGCAAGTGCTGACCGGTTTTTCTTACCTCTTCGTTCTTCCTTCTTACTTCACAAGGTTTTGCTATGTCCCACCAATCAGCATTGATCTCTGAAGATATCGAACAGTATCTGAATGAGCACGAGAACAAGGACCTGCTGCGCTTCATCACCTGCGGCAGCGTGGATGACGGTAAGTCGACCTTGATCGGTCGTTTGCTGCACGATTCGAAGATGATCTACGAGGATCAGCTGGCAGCGATCACTCAGGCGTCGAAGACCAGCGGTACCACGGGTGAGGAAGTCGACCTCGCGCTGCTGGTCGATGGCCTGCAGTCCGAGCGGGAACAGGGCATCACCATCGATGTGGCCTACCGCTTCTTCTCGACCGACAAGCGCAAGTTCATCATCGCCGATACGCCGGGACACGAGCAGTACACCCGCAACATGGCCACCGGCGCCTCCACCGCCAGCCTGGCGATCATCCTGATCGACGCCCGTCATGGCGTGCAGACACAAACGCGTCGTCACAGCTTCATCGCCGATCTGCTGGGCATCCAGCACCTGGTGGTCGCGGTCAACAAGATGGACCTGGTCGAGCACTCCCAGCAGCGTTTCGACGAGATCGTCGAGGAATACAAGGAAATTTCCGACCGCCTGAATGCGCCGGATATCCAGTTTGTTCCGATGTCGGCCCTGAAGGGCGACAACGTGGTCAACCGCAGCGAATCCATGAGCTGGTATGACGGCCCGACATTGCTGGAAGTGCTGGAGACGGTCGAGATCACTCACGACCAGAACCTGCGTGACCTGCGTCTGCCGGTACAGTACGTCAATCGTCCGAACCTGGATTTCCGTGGCTACTGCGGCACCCTGGCAGCGGGCGTTCTGACGCCAGGCCAGACCGTGCGTGCTCTGCCGTCAGGCAAGACCTCCACCGTCGAACGCATCGTGACCTTCGATGGCGACCTCGAGGTGGCCTATCCTGGCCAGGCGATCACTGTGACACTCGCCGACGAGATCGACGTGTCGCGCGGTGACTGGTTCGTCGCCGAAAACGATGAAGTCCCCATCGCCAGTACCTACGAAGCGGATATCGTGTGGATGCACGAGACGGCCATGGAGACTGGCAAGCTCTACGACCTCAAGCTTGCCACTCGGGACATGGCGGGCAAGATCACTGCCATCAATTACCAGGTCGACGTCAACAACCTTGAGCAGCGCCATGCGGACCACCTCGACCTCAACGCCATTGCGCGCTGTCAGGTCGAACTGACCGCTCCGGTGCCGGTTGATGATTACCGCAGCAGCCCGGGTACCGGCAGCTTCATCATCATCGACCGTCTGACCAACATCACCGTTGGCGCCGGCATGATTCACCAGCCGCTGGACAGCGAACTGCCGTACGAGTACCGCGAGCACAGCAGCAAGGCCAATGTGGTATGGAACCGCACCAGCGTGACCCAGGACATGCGCGAGCGGATCAATGGGCACCAGGGCAAGTGCGTGTGGTTCACCGGCTACTCCGGTTCAGGCAAGTCGACCCTCGCCAACGCGCTGGAAGCTGAGCTCAACCGCCGTGGTTATCACACCATGCTGCTGGATGGTGACAACATCCGTCATGGCCTGTGCAAGGACCTCGGCATGAGCGAAGCTGATCGTGCCGAGAACATTCGCCGCGTGGGCGAAGTCGCTCGTCTGTTCGCCGAAGCCGGTGTGATCGTGATCACCGCGTTCATCTCACCGTTCCGCTCCGACCGCGAGACCGCGCGTGAGCTGTTCAGCGATGGCACCTTCGTGGAAGCCTACGTGGATACGCCGCTGGATATCTGTGAACAGCGCGATCCCAAGGGCCTCTACCAGAAGGCACGTGAAGGCCGCATCAGCGACTTCACTGGCATCAACAGCCCCTACGAGCCGCCCCAGGCACCAGAGGCAGTACTCAAGACCACCGAGTACACTCAGCAGGAACTGGTTGCTCAGCTGGTGAAAGCCTGCCTGTAATGAGCCTGTAATCGGTAAGGCTGTCTCAACCAGGACGTCGCAAGCGCCCCGTCAGCGGGGCGCTTCTCGTTGCAGGAGAGTCTTCTCTCTGCTGCTTTCTGTTTTCTGTCTTCCTTCTTCCCTCTCTCTTCTTCCTTCTTCCTTCTTCCTTCTTCCTTCTCTCTTCTTCCTTCTTCCCTCTCTTCTCCCTTCTTCCCTCTTCTTCCCCCCACCGATTCACTTTCACTACATTTATTTACCCGAAGTCGCGAACTCATCCACAGCAGATTGACTCCAAGCTACCAGCGGAACAAGGATGATGTATGGAAGACAACCTGCATGATGCGGTAATCGCCGCCAATCGCTTTGGCCTGGGCGCCCGACCCGATGAGCTCGAGGACATCGCCCATGATCCAAGAGAGTGGGTGCTCGCTCAGTTGGAACAGCCCGCTGCGCTGATCGACAGCCTGCAAGCTTTGGACAGCAGCCCGGACTATCTGAGCCGCTTCGCCGAATATCGTGATCAGCGCCGCCGCAGTCGACAGCGACAACAGCAGGGAAAGGATAGTGATCCCCCGACCTTTTCCGAGCGCTTCCGTGACGATGTTCTGACCGAGATGCAGTTACGTGGCGTCCAGCAATGTGCTACCGACAGTCCCGTACATGAACGCCTGGTGATGCTGTGGAGCAATCACTTCACCGTCTCCGGCGAGTCTCCGAGAGTACGTCTGCTTGCTGGTGCTTTTGAGCGAGAAGCCATTCGCCCACATATCTACGACGATTTCTCCACCCTGCTGCTCAGCGCCGAGCAGCATCCGGCGATGCTGCTGTATCTCGATAACGTTGCGTCCATCGGCCCCGAATCCAGAGTAGGTAGCGCTCGCAATCGGCGTGCCGAACAAGGCAAGGGCAAGGGGGCCGGCATCAATGAGAATCTGGCGCGGGAAATCATGGAGCTGCACACACTCAGTGTGCACGGTGATTATCAGCAACAGGATGTTATCGAACTGGCCCGCGCCCTGACCGGCTGGCGGACCTCCTTGCATACTCGACGTCCTGATGAGGTGCTCGAGCTGTCGCCTTGGGGTAGCATCTTCCAACAGATCACTCATGAGCCAGGTGACCGTGAGTTGCTGGGTGAGACCTTTGATCAACAGGGCCCCGCTCAAGGCCGCCACATGCTGCGCTTCCTGGCCGAGCAACCGGCCACGGCCCGCTTCGTGGCGACAAAGTTGGCCCGACACTATGTCGCCGATGCTCCGCCCGAAGCGTTAGTCGAGGACCTGGCCAAATCCTTCATACGCCATAAAGGGCAACTGCTGGCCGTTTATCGTGATTTGTTCACCCATGAACTCGCCTGGCGGGCGGAGTCACGCAAGTTCCGGCGCCCGGACGAGTATTTGATCGCCCTGCATCGTGCCCTTGGTAGACTCCCGAGCGAAGAAGGCCATCGCTGGCGCGCGGAGATGCATCTGTTGGGGCAGCCTCCCAGCCTTCCTCGAACGCCAGAAGGATGGGGAGATACTGCAGACGACTGGGTTGGTACCGATGCGCTGTGGAAGCGACTGTTGATCGCCCAGGGCTATGCCCAACAGTTGGATAGCCCGCCCGACCCCATGGTGCTGGCCCAAGGCAGCCTTGGTCCACAGCTGCGCCAGGCCACTGCCCGGGCCATGGATCAGGTCAATCCACGTCAGGCGACAGCAATCCTGCTGGCAAGCCCGGAATTCCAATGGCGCTGATGGTCGCCGCTCGAGGAGAGAACTCATGTTGACCCGCCGCCAATTTCTCGCCCGCCTGAGTGCCGGCACCAGCCTGCTGCTGTGGCCGGGCTTGACGACGCTAGCCAATGATGCCTCCACGTCCAACCAACGCCTGCTGGTGGTGCTACTGCGTGGTGCAATGGATGGCCTGGCAGCGGTGCCCAGCTATGGCGAAGCACGTTTCGCGGACCTGCGGGGCGAACTGGCGCTGCCGACGTCCGGTCGCGACGCGGTCAAGCGCCTGGATGACACCTTCGCCATGCACCCATCACTGGCGTTCTGCCACCATCTATACCAGCGCAAACAGTTCGGTGTCGTGCATGCCTGCGGCCTGCCGTATGGTGGCCGCTCGCATTTCGATGCCCAGGACTGTCTGGAAAACGGCAGCGACTCTCCGGACGGCAGCCGGACAGGCTGGCTAAACCGTGCCGTCGCCGAGATGCAGGGGGTAAAAGGTCTCAGTATCGCCTCGGCGAAGCCCATCATGGTCCGCGGTGATGCCCCTTTCATGACCTGGTCCCCCACTCCGAAGCACGCCTCGAGCCCCGAAGCACTGGCCAACCGGCTGGCTGATCTCTATGCCGAGGACGAGGCTCTGGCAGGGGTCTTCGCTCAGGCACTCAGCGCACAACAGATCGTGCCTGACGGCGAGTCCCGGGGAGGTCAACTGGCCAATATCATGCAATCTGCCGGAAACTTCATGACCGCCGAAGATGCGCCGAGGGTGGTGATGGTCCAGGACACCGGCTGGGACACCCACGCTAGCCAGAACGCCGCCCTTGGCCGCAAGCTGGCTCAACTCGACAGCGGTATACAGCAACTGCACGACAGTCTCGGCGATCACTGGCAGCATACTGCTGTTGTGGTGGTCACCGAGTTCGGTCGCACCGTCGGCATCAATGGCAGCCAGGGTACCGACCACGGGACGGCCAGCACAGTGTTGCTGGCAGGTGGCGCCATCCGCGGCGGCAAGGTCCATGGCGACTGGCCTGGATTGAACCAGCTCAAGGACAATCGCGATCTGGTAACCGCGCAGGATGTGCGTAGCGTGCTGAAAGGCGTGCTGCGTGACCACATGCACATCGATGCCCGCGCCCTGGATAATCGCGTTTTCCCGGATAGCCGCGATGTGGCGGCAATGGAGGGTCTCGTCGGCTAGCGTCAGCGACACACGCCACCGGCCGGACCGAGGCCCCCGCTCTGCACCACGCAGGGCGGGGGTCTTTGCGTTCCGGCTATGAAATGAGTGCTTTTCGTCAGTGCCCATTCCCGGTCTGGAGGCACTCCCGGGAAAGAAAACTCAACAGACGATGGTCGGCGGCGTGGGCAATATTCACCCGCATGGCCCGATTGCAGTCGTCGTTCGCCTCGAGTGCGAACAATGCCCCGGGGGCGATGAAGATGCCATGTTGTGAGGCGTGTTTGGCAAGACTCACCGCATCCATGCCCGGCGGCAGTTTCGCCCAAAGATATAGCCCACCATCGGGGCCCTGGATATCGCTCAACCCCACACCGGACAACTCCTGCATGGCCAGGGCGGAGGCCTTGCCGATCCGCTCACGCAACTGTTTGAGGTGTCGGCGGTATCGTCCCCGCAGCATGAGGTCATGCACCAGCATTTCGGTCAGCGCCGATGAGTTGACCACCGTCAGCATCTTGATGTCGGTAAGCACCTTGATCAGCGATTCGCTACCGGCAATGAATCCACAGCGCAACCCTGTAGACATGGTCTTGGAGAACGAGCCCAGATAGATCACTCGCTCCAGGCCATCCAGCGCCGCCAGGCGTGGCGTAGCGCGTGGCAGGATATCGGCGAAGATATCATCCTCGACCAGAATGACACCGTGGCGGTTGGCAATATTGACCAGCCGATGCATCTTGTTCAACGACATGCTGGTGCCGGTTGGGTTGTGGGCATTGGGTTGCAGAAAGAACAGGCGTGGCCGGTACTGGCGAATGTGCGCTTCCAGTTGATCCAGGTCAGGGCCGTCATCGTGACGGGTGACGCCCACCAGTTGAGCTCGCGCCAGGCGAAGCTTGCCGAATAACGGATAATAGCCGGGAGACTCCACCAGCACGGCATCACCCGGCCCCACGAAGTGACGGATGATCAGGTCGAGCGCATGGTTGGCACCGAAGGTCATCAGCAACTGAGACGCCGACACATGCACCGAACGCTCGACCAGCGTCTGGGCAATCAATTCGCGTAGTGGCGGGTATCCCTGAGGCTGGCCATACTCGACCTCGATCTCATCGGTGTGGATACCACCGCGTTGGCGCAGCCGACGTGCCAACTCCAGGCCCGCCGTCCAACTGCTCGGCACACGACCATCGCCGGCCCTTACGCTGAAGCGCCCTTCCAACTGCTCACGCAACAGGCTGACCGTGTCGACCGCCTCCGATACATGCTCGGGCTTCTCCAGAGCCTTGTGCGCCTGAGGTCGTGAGACAAAGAACCCGGACCCCCGCTTCGCTTCGAGATAGCCCATCGCCGTCAACCGATCATAGGCATCGATGATGGTGTTCTTCGACACACCAAACTGACGTGCTGCCTCACGAATCGAAGCGACTCTGGCGCCCGTCTGCAGACGGCCGTCATCAATGGCCTTGAGTATGGAATCGGCGACCCAACCGGCCCTGGACATCGAAATCCTCTCCCTTTGTTTCGCCATGCACTCGACAACTGTACCCATTAAGCCACTGGAACAGTACCAGCCAACTGGACGGTAACTGTACCTTTTTCTGTCGGCGATAAACGGCAATGCTGACCGGGTAACACTACAACCGTCATTGCGACTGTTATACCGGTCGCGAGCGGTTGGCAGACAGGAGCTTCAGACTCCCGAATAACGATAACAGAACCAGGTAAACATCATGCCAGACTCCACCCCCAGCAGGTCGTACCTGCAGGTATGGGACGACACTGTCACTCTACGTGACCTGCTGCTTTCGCTCGTCATCACCACAACACTATGCCTCGGCGGTTACATCCTCGCCCCGGAACGACCGCCGCTACCCTTGATGCTCGGACTCGGGGGTGCCCTGCTCGGATTCATGATCTCGGCCGTTGCCTTCCGCCCCAAGCGGCGGGTGGATGAAGAGCCCTCGAGCGGAGTAAATACAAAGTCTCCGGTCGACACAGACCAGGAGGCGTGACCATGGATCCCTTCATCATCCTGCAGATGATCATCGCGGCGGTAATTGCTGCTGTCGTCTACACCGCGATTGGCGTTGCGCCGGGCACCGACGAGACCGCCGTGCTGGCTCCGGTCACTCTGGCACTGATCGTGGCCGGGGTTCCACTACCGGTGGTGCTGGCCTTCTTCATGGCAGCCATCGTCGCCAAGAAGCTCACGGACTCGATCCCGGTGGCAGTCGCGGGCATTCCCGGTGGCGTCATGTCGGCGCCGATGGTCGAGCACGCCATGATCCTCAAGCGCGAAGGCCACGCCACGCTATCGATTCGCAAGATGGCCTCCGGCTCGGTGATCGGCACCCTGGTGGCCTTGCCAATCAGCCTGCTGCTGGCGGCGCTACTGACTCCGCTGGCCGATGTCGTCAGCCAGTACGCGAGCCAGATCTTCTTCGCTGGGGCCATCTTCCTGGCGCTGATGAGCAAGGCGCGCTTGATCAGTCTGATCAGCATTCTGCTGCTCGCCGTATTGATTCAGTCCTTGCGCCATTTCTATTGGGGCATGGGCATCATCCCCGAGAACAAGGTGGTGTTCATTTCCTTCTTTCTCGGCATCACCATCGGTCCGATGATGCTCAACCTGCTGCAGCTGACTGTCAGCGGTGAACGCGACAAGCTCAAGAGCAATGAGCCGAAAACCATCACCCTTCAGCGTCAGGACAAGTCCGAAAGCCAACGCTGGCCCAATCCGTTCAGGGTACTGACGCCTCAGGAGTCCGCTTCGGCAGCGGTCAGTTCCACCATCGGTTCCGCAACCTTCTTCATGAGTCCTGTCGGCATCACCATCTTCCTCGGTGAAATCATGTCGAGTCTGGCCAAAGGCAAGGTCGCAAAGGCCTGCCGGGCGATTTCTTCCATGGATGCGGTCACCAACGCTTCGTATATCGCAGGCATCCTGATTCCGCTGGCAGCGCTGGGGATTCCCATGAGCCCGATGGCCATCGGACCGGGCAATGCCTTCTTCAATGCCCCGCCGGTACTGACGCTGGAGAACAATGCGCATCACCTGATGAGCTTTGGCGATATCGCCATTGCCAGCATCATCGGCGCCGCCATTGCCTTGATGCTGACCTACCCCATTGCAGTACGTTACGCGCGCCCCATCTGTGCCTTCGTGTTCCGCTACATCCCTCACGAAGCTTTCATTGGCACCTTCTTCGCGCTGGTCATGCTGCTGGCGTACATGGACGCGGGAGTGGTCGGCATCCTCGGTGTACTGGTGTTGGCGTTGGTTGCCGGCGTACTCAATCGCTGGGGCGTCAACTATGGCGTGCAGTTCATGACTCTCTACGCCGCCCCCTGGCTGATGGGGCTGCTTGCTTGACCACCACGTTCACCAACCAGCAGCGCTGCTCGAATCCTTGATATGCCTTTGGCTACGGAATTTCTGTCATGACCACAAGATCGACCACCACATCATCACGAATCCCCGGCTTCTATCGTCTCGGTCTCGCCGAACGCTTCGAGCAGGTCAATCAACGCGTGGCGCTCCCCGAAGCGGCACGTCAGCACTTCGCCGACACCGGCAATCTCGATGCTCAGATTGCCGACTCGATGGTCGAGAACGTGATCGGCACCTTCAATCTGCCCCTCGGCATTGCCACCAACATGGTGATTGATGACGAGGAGCGCCTGATCCCGATGGTCACCGAGGAATCCTCGGTGATCGCCGCGGTGTGCAACGCAGCACGTCAATGTCGTAGTGCCGGTGGTTTTGTCACCAGTTATTCGGCGCCGGTGATGATTGCGCAAGTGCAGCTCACCCAGGTGTCCAACCCCGCATTTGCACGCTTGAAAATCCTCGAGTCCATCGAGCAGATTCGTCAGATATGCAACGCCACAGACCCGGTCCTGCTCAAGCATGGCGGCGGGCTACAGGATGTCGAAGTACGTCAGATCGACGATATGCTGGTGGTACATCTGCTGGTCGATGTCCGCGATGCCATGGGTGCCAACGCGGTCAACTCGATGGCCGAGGCCGTGGCACCATCGCTCGCCGAATGGAGCGGCGGCAAGGCCGGTTTGCGTATTCTCTCCAATCTGGCGGATCGCCGTGTCGCCCGTGCGCGCGCCATCTGGCGACTCGAGGATATCGCCGTCGATGGCTTGAGCGGTGAACAGGTCCGTGACGGCATGCTGTCGGCCTACCGTTTTGCGGCGCTCGATCCCTACCGAGCCGCCACTCACAACAAGGGCATCATGAATGGCGTCAGCGCCATCGTGCTGGCGACCGGCAACGACACCCGCGCCGTCGAGGCCGGAGCGCACGCCTATGCGGCTCGGCACGGCAGCTATAGCTCATTGAGCCACTGGGAGTGCGATGCGGATGGCAACCTGTGCGGTAGCCTGGAACTGCCAATGCCGGTGGGCTTGATCGGCGGCGCCACGCGACTGCATCCCACCGCTCGCTACAGTCTGGATATTCTCGGCGTTTCCAGCGCCGAACAGCTGGCTCGTACCATTGCCGCAGTGGGTCTGGCGCAGAACTTTGCGGCGATGAAGGCGCTGGCCACCACCGGTATCCAGAAAGGTCACATGGCGCTGCACGCCAAGAACATTGCCGTGATGGCGGGTGCCGAAGGCGAGGAGATCGATGCCATCGCCAGCGCGCTGGTCAAGGCCGGTAAGGTACGTATGGACGTCGCCGAGCAGCTTCTCGGCGAACTGCGCACCAGCAGTGGGCAGGGCTGAACGCATGAATCTGCCTTCACGCGTCGAGCTGGTGGAAGTCGGGCCTCGCGATGGCTTGCAGAATGAATCGGCAATCATCCTCACCGAGACCCGGCTCGAGCTGATCACACGCCTCGCGGCAGGCGGTCTGGAGCGCATCGAGATCACCAGCGCCGTCTCACCGCGCTGGGTGCCGCAGATGGCCGATCATGAAGCTGTCATGTCGTCGTTTAGCGGGCATGAATCAGCGCAACGCTACAGCGTGCTGGTGCCCAACCTGCGAGGCCTGGAAAGCGCATTGGCCCACGGTGTTCGTGAGGTGGCGGTGTTCACCGCCGCCTCCGAGAGCTTCACTCAGCGCAATATCAACGCCAGCATCGAACAGTCACTGCGCCGCTTTGAGCCGGTCATGCGGATGGCCAGCGAACACGGCATCCATGTTCGTGGCTATGTGTCCTGTGCGCTCGGCTGTCCTTACGAGGGTGAGATCGGCGCCGAGAGGGTCGCAGACGTCAGTCGGGCACTGTGGCAGATGGGATGTCGCGAGATATCGCTGGGCGATACCATCGGCGTCGGTACCCCGCTGGCGGTGAAGCGCATGCTGGAAGCCGTGGTGCGTGATGTGCCGCTGGAAGGCACTGCGGTGCATTTCCATGACACCTATGGTCAAGCACTAGCCAATATCTACGCCGCTCTGCAGGAAGGCGTCACGGTCATCGACTCAGCGATAGCCGGGCTCGGCGGTTGCCCCTATGCCACCGGTGCCAGCGGTAACGTGGCCACCGAAGATGTGGTCTACCTGCTCAATGGTCTGGGCATCGAGAGCGGTATTGATCTGGCCAGCCTCGTCGACACCGGCAACTGGATCGCTCGCCAGCTCGGGAGAGACAACAGTGCCCGGGTCGCTCGGGCAATGACTGCAGCCTGAAACGCTTCTGCCCCGCCAATAGCGGGGCAGAAGCGTCATGTGGCACCGACAACTGACACTGACAACTACTGGTCTGCGTCCGATGACGCTTCGAGCTTCTCGACTACTGCATCGAAGAACACCATCGGATCAACGACCTCCTTGCCTACCGGTTTGGGCTCTGCCGCGTTCTGGGCAATCACGATGCCATGGGCGGGATTGACGTAGACGTACTGCCCTTGAATCCCCACCGCCGAATAGGCGTGGTCTTCGCGTGACGGCGCCGTCCAGCCGGTCCACCACATATAGCCGTAATCCAGTTCCTCGCCGTTCGAGAGCGCTGTCGGCTGAGTCGCTTCCTCGATCCAGCCTTCCGGCAGCAGGCTCTGGCCATCGACTTCCCCGCCTTCGAGCATGAACTGGCCGAAACGTGCGTAATCCCGCAACGTGGCACTGATACCGCTGCCACCGATCTCGACGCCATCCGCAGACTCCAGCCACCAGCTGGCGTCGCTTTCCATGCCATAGGGCTGCCACAGCTTTTCCGACAGATAGTCGGCCAACGGCCGGTCGATGGCACCATGAATCACTTCGGCGAGTATCTGCGTCTCCCCGGTGCTGTAATTGTTGACGCTACCCGGCTCGGCGGCACGCGGCAGGCCAGCCATGACCTCCATGGCTCCACCCGGCTGCTGGGCAATCTGCGCGCGCAGCAGGTCACGGCGATCCGAATTCACATCGGTGTAGGTCTCATTCCAGGCGACTCCGGAGGACATCATCAGGATGTCGCGCAGGCTGACACCGTCATAGGCACTGCCCTTGAGCGCCGGCACATAGTCGACCACCTGAGCATCCAGCCCATCGATCAAGCCATCCTTGATCGCCATTCCCGCCAGGGTCGAGGAAATCGACTTGGCAATCGACATCGACATCCAGCGAGTGTCGCGATCATTGCCGCGTTGGTAAGTCTCGTAAACCACCTCACCGTCCTTGAGCACCACCAGACCGGTGACATTATTCAACGCCAGGTAGTCGTAGATATCGTACGACTCACCGTCCACCTCAAATGTCAGGCCATCGATGGATGCGTCCGATTCAGGTAATTCCCGCGCGCTATCGTCGGCCTTGATCACCCGTGACGGAAACAGGCGGTCGATATTGCGATAGGTGTTGACGGCCATATCCGGGGTGAGATGACCGCTGTAGACCGCCTCGACATCACCGATGGGTTCATCGGCATGACGATAGTCACTGGCCTGGGCGTTGCTCACCAGGGCGACACTCGCCAGGGCGACGCTCGTCAAGGCAATGTTTGTCAAGACAATGTTCGTCAAGGCAAGGCTCAACGGCCTCTTCGTTGATGATCCTCGTCCGGCATCGAGATTGCGTCGACAGCTCATGGGCTACTCCTTGTCTTTTTTCCAGCCTGAGATACATGTTGTGGTTGTTGAAGCGGTGAATACGCCGTGATTCGAGGGCCCCTTGAGGCTCGCCTCTGCGTCAAGAATATTCACCACAAGAACAAACTAGCCAATTAGCTGCACGGCAACAAGGGGCGTTATCGTGAGAAGGAAAGCGAAAATAACGATCAACGGCGACCATCACTGGGATATACGTTTCAATGCTCATGCCATGATCGACGAGTCCTCTCGCGAGACAATCCTGGCCACGGCAAGGTGCATGATGCTCTCGGCAACGACGTCCATGCCTCCTGACGCAAGGACCTGTCTCAAAAGTCGGCAAGCGATAGCCAGATAAGGCAAAATTGGTGAAAAGACGCGATTTACGAGGAGTAAATGAGCATCTTGAGCCGATTTTCAATGCCATCCGGCTGACCGCAGGCACTTTTCAGACAACGCCTGGCTACCACCATCAGGAGAAGACAGTATGTCCAGCAAGTTTTATTGCATCGCCAACTTCAAGCCCAGGCCCGGCAGAGAGGAGACGGTGTTCAAGGCCCTGCAAGCGCTGGAGCCCAATGCGCACCGAGAGGATGGCTGCCTGCAGTACACCGTGACTCGGCACATCGACCATCCCAATGCCCATGGCACCAGCTACCCCATCGTCTTCCATGAAATATGGGCCAGTCAGGAGGCCTTCGAGGCGCATTGCAACCGCCAGGAAATCAAGGCGTTCTTCGCCACCCACGTCGAGTCTCCCGACGGTGATGTGGAACATGCCAATGTCTGCGTCTATACCGATGAGCCCAGGGACTACGACGCCCCTCAGCTCTGAGCATCCCGGGGCATGGGATAACTCCCGTGTCCCTGCCCCTACAGGAGGTTCCATGGCCGGGCAGAACATGAACCATCCCGACATCGATGTAGAGCAAATCACCCGGCAGTTGCACGACGCCCGGGCCCTGCTGATCGACCAGAGCGACGAGAGTCAGGAAAGTCGTGCCACGGTCATGCTGGACCAACAATCCGTAGGGCGCCTGTCGCGGATGGATGCCCTTCAGGGCCAGGCCATGGCCAAGGCTGAGGAGGAGCGCCGCCAGGTGACAATTCGCCGGATTGACGCTGCGCTGGCACGGCTTGAGACGGGAGAGTTCGGCGAATGCATCGAATGTGGTGAATGGATCGCTGTCAAACGGCTGGAGTGGGACCCCACCGTGCTGAAATGTATCGAGTGTGCTGACTGACTCGATGCATTGATGAGTTCTGATACTCACGGTGCTCCCATGCCTTCCTGGGCTATAGCCTGAAGTGTTGGGATCCTCCTTGATCAACTCCCCCCCATATGAGGAATTATTGGTGAGCCAAACGATAGCGGTATTGAAAGGTGATGGCATCGGCCCCGAAATCATGGATGCCACGCTGCGTGTTCTGGATGCCCTGGAGTGTGGCCTGAAGTATGAGTTCTTCGATGCCGGGCTGACCGCTCTGGAAAAACATGGAACCCTGGTGCCAGCAGAGACCCTCGAGGCCATCGAGAAATACCGCGTTGCATTGAAAGGCCCCTTGACCACCCCCGTGGGAAAAGGGTTCTCGTCCATCAACGTGCAGTTGCGTCGCCACTTCGACCTGTATGCCAATGTGCGACCAGCGCTCAGCTTTCCGGGTACTCGCTCACGCTATGATGAGATCGATCTGATTACCGTGCGGGAGAATACTGAAGGCGCCTATCTTTCCGAGGGCCAGACCCTCTCCTATGACGGTGAAACAGCGCTATCGAGTATCCGCGTGACCCGCAAGGGCTCCGAGCGCATCCTGCGTTATGCCTTCGAGCTGGCCCGCCAGCGAGGGCGCAGGAAAGTCACTGCGGTGCACAAGGCCAATATCATCAAGACCAGTTCCGGGCTGTTCCTGGAAGTGGCTCGCGAGGTAGCCGAAGAATATCCTGATATCGAGTTTCAGGAGATGATCGTCGACAATGCCTGCATGCAGCTGGTGATGGACCCCCAGCAGTTTGATGTCGTTGTCACGACCAACCTGTTTGGCGACATCCTTTCTGACCTTTGCGCGGGACTGGTCGGTGGTCTGGGCCTGGCTCCCGGCTCCAATATCGGCACCGACACCGCCATCTTCGAGGCCGTACATGGTTCAGCACCGGACATAGCAGGCAAGAAGATTGCCAATCCGTGCGCGCTGCTGTTGGCGGCTGCCGATATGCTCGACCACCTCGGCATGATGGATAAGGGAACACAGATTCGCGATACCATCCGGCAAGTGCTGGAGACAGCCCGCGACCAGGTGACTCCTGACATGGGAGGAAGCGGGACGACGGATACCTTTGCCGAGGCCCTGGTATCTGCCCTTCGCAATGACTGAGGGGACACGCTGAACTCAGCGTTCCCCGCGGGAGCAGGGATGCACCAGGCATTTTCGATGCCTGGCCATCTTCCGACAGTTGCAAGCCATTGAAAATGGGAGTCAGCCCATCACCTGGTTGTGGGCTGACGTGGCTACTCGATGTATCAGTGCTATCTGGCCCGCAACCAGCATCACTTGGCGAGACGGAATCCGCCAAGCACCAGAGAGTTTGGCCCGAAGAACACCAGCCGATCATGGTCAATCAGGTAACGATAGGCGTCGTCCAGCATATCGCGCACCCGCTGGGCATCATCGGACTGAGGGCAGGCGCGGCGCGTGGTTGCCAGGTCGCTGAACTCGATACGATGGCTATCGCCGAGAGCAACCGTGCCGGTCAATTGGTTACAGCCATCGCTGCCGCTGACCTTGCCGCTACCGTCAATCTGGAACCAGGGGGTGGAGGGCATCGACAGCTTTTCATCGGTTCCCACCAGCAGAAGGTTCCAGCGCTTGCCGACCACTGGGCCGGAAACACCACCCGAACTGTCACTGCCATCGACCTGGGGCGAGGGTTGGCTCGAACAGGCGGACAACACCAGCGTGAGTGCTGCCAGTGAGAACAGTTGACGAATTCGTAACAGTGTCATGATATCTTCCTTGCCGTGGTAGAACAGCCTGATCAAGGCAGTAAAGTAGTAGTAGGACGATGAGTCAGGGATACCACCCGCCCCTACCCAGTGACGGGTTCGGGCCAGGTGTCAAACGACATACCAGGGGTGATCTGATCAACTCAGAGCATCCCGCTGGTGCAGGGACGCACCAGGCATTTTCGATGCTTGCCCGCCTTCTGGCGGCTGCAAGTCATTGAAAATGTGAACCAGCCCTTCACTTGTTGTGGGCTGGTGTCACTGAATAATTCCACGGATGGAGTTATTCAGAGAATCCCTAGTGTGCCGCACAGTGGCGGCCACCACCATGCATGGTCTAATACATTGATCATGATTCCATCATTGACGACCAGGGAACAAGGATACCGTCATGCTGAATGCCCTCCATAACGATGCCCTCGGTAAATTGATACTGCGCCTGGCGCTCGGCATCATGATCCTGCTTCACGGCATCAACAAACTGATCAACCCGGAAAGCCTCAGCTGGATCGGGGATACTCTTGCCGCCAACGGCTTGCCGACGGTACTGGCCTATGGTGTGCTGCTGGGCGAAGTGATTGCGCCATTGATGGTCATTCTGGGCTGGAACGCCCGTATCGGTGGCCTGTTGATCGCCGGCAACATGCTGGTCGCCATCTACCTGGCGCACATGAACCAGTTATTTACGCTCGGCGACAGCGGCGGTTGGGCGCTGGAGCTGCAGGGCATGTTCCTGTTCGGCGCCGTCGCGCTGATGTTCCTCGGCAGCGGACGCATGGCCATCAAGCCGGATTGAACTTCCGTCGGGCCGCACCAATAGTCTGGCCCACGTTACTGAGCAATTGATACAGGATGCCGTGTCCGACCGCGAACCCAGCGGTTGGGCACCTTGCGCTACATGGATTGGCGGCGCAGAATCATTCGCGACAGGATGTCATCTTTCAGACTCTGCCTGGTGAGCCAACAATGGATCTGCTTAGCCCCGCGCTACTGTGGTTACTGATCGCGCTGATCAGTCTGGTATTCGAGCTCTTCACTGGCGCTTATGTGTTGCTGGCGATCTCTCTGGCTGCAGCCCTCACCGCTGCCGGTGCCTGGTTGGGCTTAAACCTGATCGGCCAGTTGGCGGTGCTCGCCATCAGCTGCGGTATTCTGGTTCCGCTGGCCATTCATCGCCTGAAACATCGCCAACAGAAGCCCGACTTCGGTGTTGCCGGCGCGGGTGGCGGCGCCGGGCAGCGTTTTGTGGTCATGCGTCGAGACTATGATGATGCGGCCTGCATCAAGCTTGACGGAGATCTGTATCGTGCCGTGCTTGACGCCGATGTCGACACTGCACCCGAACCCGGTGACGAAGTCGTACTGGTGCGTTTCGAAGGCAATCAGGCCATCGTCAAACCCGCCAGTCAGCAACCCACGCCATAGCTCGTCAGGCCTCTCCCCTGGCCATGAGATCTTCATTCGCCGTACCCACAGGTTCTGCCTAAGCTGAGATGTCATTCGGCAGCACGGAAGAGGCAGAACGAAAGCACGCCAATCAAAACCGTCAAGGGGTGCGCAGGATGCCGCCTCACCGGAAAACCGACCCCATCGCAGGGAGCCCCACCTATGTCATTCATCGTTGGTCTCAGTCCAGCCCTTCTCGTCATCCTGGTCATCGCGGCAATAGCGCTGATCATGTTGTTCAAGGGTCTGGTGATCGTGCAGGAATCAGAAGTGATGGTGATCGAGCGCCTCGGCGCCTATAACCGCACATTGCAGCGCGGCGTGAACTTCATCATTCCGTTCCTCGACAAGCCACGCCCGATCAAGATGGTGCGTTACAAGCGGCATGGCGCGGAATTCATCCCGTTGATGACCCATGAAGCGCGCATTGATCTGCGCGAGGCGGTGATGGATTTTCCGTCCCAGCCAGTAGTTACCACCGACAACGTTACCGTGCGCATCGATGGTGCCATCTACTTCCAGATCATCGATCCGGCCAACGCGGTCTACAAGATCGAGAACATGAGTCAGGCGGTGGAAGTGCTGGCCAAGACCACGCTGCGTTCAGTGGTTGGCCAGATGGAGCTCGACAAGATCTTCGAGTCACGCTCCGAGGTCAACGCGCGCATCAAGGAACAGATGGAAGAACCAGCATCAAAATGGGGCGTGGCGATCAACCGCATCGAGGTGCAGGACATCGAGATGCCGGAAGAGGTCAAGGAAGCCATGCACCTGCAGATGTCGGCCGAGCGCCGCCGACGGGCGACCGTCACCGAGGCCGAAGGTGACAAGGCAGCAGCGATCGCCAAGGCACAAGGCCAGAAGGAATCGGCGATTCTCAACGCTCAGGGTGACAAGGAAGCCGCCATTCTGCGTGCCCAGGGTGAAAGCCGCTCGATCGAGCTGGTGCTGGGATCGATGGGCGAAGGCGAGAACAACTCCCGCGACGTTATCGGTTACCTGCTGGGCCAGTCGTACATCTCGATGCTGCCGGACATGGCCCGGGAAGGAGAACGCGTCTTCGTGCCGTATGAAAGCTCGGCACTGCTGGGTGCGATGGGCGCCTTCCGTGACCTCAACGTCGACAGCTCTGAGCTCTCCAATATCGCTCATCGTGCCGCCGCCGCAGGTGGTATCACCGGCGCAGCGACCGGCTCTGGCAACTGAGTGTCAGACTGCTGATTCTCGGTTCCTGACTTCTGGTCCCGAACTTCTGGTCTCACACAAGCACCCACCATATGGCGGGTGCTTGTGTGGCGAGTACCTATGCAGCAAGTACCTGTGTCGCAAGTACCTGTGTCGCACGTACCTGTGCGGCAAGTACCTGTGTAGCGAGCACCCGTGTGGTGAAACACCACATCAACGATTACCAGCTGCCGGTATTTTCCATTGATGCCCAGGGCTCTTGAGGCGCTTGAGCCTCCCCCTTCTGCAGCAGCTCAACCGAGATCCCATCCGGGCTACGCACGAATGCCATATGCCCGTCACGCGGCGGGCGGTTGATGGTAACGCCGTTATCCTGCAGCTTCTGGCACAGGGCGTAGATGTCATCGACGCGGTAGGCCAGATGACCGAAGTTGCGCCCACCCTGATACTCTTCCGGGTCCCAGTTCCACGTCAGCTCCAGCTCAGGCGCCTGCAACTCACTGGAACGCGACTCATCTTCCGGTGCCGCGAGGAATACCAGGGTAAAGCGCCCCTTGTCGTTCTCCTTGCGACGAACTTCCTTGAGCCCGAGCAGATCACAGTAGAAGTGCAGTGAGGCATCAAGGTCGCTGACTCGAACCATGGTGTGAAGGAATTGCATGGGAAAGGCTCCTCATAGGTCAGGGGAAACGGGCGATACATGGCCACCTCTCAAGGGCGGAGAAAGTGCATGCAATTTATCGGTACCAGGCGTAGCCGATAGCCCTTATTGGATGATTCTGAAAAGATACCGAATAGAATGTGGAAGCTTACTGACAAGGATACTCTGCATGAGCGACTACTGTGACTCTGCACCAGGCCATACGTTTCATGGTCCCTACCACGAACACGAATACGGCTTCCCGATCAGCGACGAAAGCGAGCTTTTCGAGCGGCTGGTACTGGAGATCAATCAGGCTGGGCTCTCCTGGCTGACCGTGCTCAAGAAGCGCGCCGCCTTTCGTCAAGCCTTCGACAATTTCGATGTCGACCTGATCGCCGCCTACGGCGATGAACAGCGCCAGCGATTACTCAACGACGCCGGTATCATCCGCAACCGGCTCAAGATCAACGCCGTCATTCACAACGCTCAGGTAGTGCGCGACATGCGCGACAGCCATGGCGGATTCAGCACATGGCTGGAGGCACATCATCCTCGCACACACGCCGAATGGGTCAAGTTGTTCAAGCGTACCTTCCGTTTCACCGGTCCGGAAATCGTCAACGAATTCCTGATGAGCGCCGGCTATCTGCCCGGAGCCCACCGAGACGACTGCCCGGTACAGAAACGCATCCTCGCGGCCAGGCCCGCCTGGACACGAGACGGCTGAACACGCGACAGGCGTTCATGAACGAGGGATGGCAAGCATGGATTCGCTGACTCAAGCGGCACTGGGAGCAGCGCTCAGCGGTGCGATCATGGGCAGGCGATTGGGTCGCAAATCGCTGTTGATCGGTGCAGCGCTCGGTACTCTGCCGGATCTCGATGTGGTGATCGACTATGGCGATGCGGTGACCAATGTCACCTATCATCGCGGCTTCAGCCACTCGCTTTTCGTGCTGACTGGACTCGCCACCTTGCTCGCCCTGGTGGCTCGGCGCCTGGCGCCTGCGCGGGATATCAGCCTGCAACACTGGTGGTGGCTATTCTGGCTATGCCTGATCACCCACCCACTGCTCGATGCCATCACCACCTACGGCACGCAGCTGTGGTGGCCGCTGACGGTTTCACAACCCAGTGCCCTGCCGTTGGTCTTCATTATCGATCCGCTCTATAGCCTACCGCTGGTGGCGACACTCCTCGTCGGCCTGGCGCTGGGTGATGGACGGCGTATCCAGCGTCTGGCCGGTGGGGCACTGATGATTTCCTGCCTTTACCTACTGCTGTCGCTGGGCATCCGCCACTGGGTCGAACATCGCGTTGCTCCAGCGCTGGCCGAGCATCAACTCGCCGATGCACCCCGCCTGGTTCAGCCGACGCCCTTCAATATCCTGCTGTGGCGTGTCACCGCGGTCGATGGCAACCGGCATGCCGAGACAACAGTAGGAGTCTTCGACGGCGATACTCCGCCGCTCATCGAGATCTTCCAGCGTGGTGCCGAGCTCGAACCCGCTGCGCTGGCCATCGACAAGGGCCGCCGGCTCGACTGGTTTGCTGGCCCCTTTCTGCAATATGAAATCGTGTCCGCTGATGACCGACAGTGGCTGATGGCCACGGATATGCGTCTTGGATTCCCCGGCAATCATTCCTTCCGTTTCAGCCTCGCGGTACGTGCCGATGATGGCGCCGACTGGCAGGCATTGCCGGTAACGCAACAGTTACCCGATGAAGGGCAATACGGTTCCCTCGCGCGGCTGTTCCAGCGCCTGCGCTCACCGACGCCGCCACTGTGTCTGAGTCAGTGGACCGATCCTCGCTGGCATAC
Organism: Halomonas huangheensis; assembly: GCF_001431725.1. Classification (NCBI taxonomy): domain Bacteria; kingdom Pseudomonadati; phylum Pseudomonadota; class Gammaproteobacteria; order Oceanospirillales; family Halomonadaceae; genus Halomonas; species Halomonas huangheensis. The sequence continues at coordinate 3,898,073 of NZ_CP013106.1, forward strand.
CGACGGCACTGCTACATGCAGATAGCCCTGCTGAATGCAGAAACGCCCGCACTCTGTGAGAGTGCGGGCGTCAGTCAGGCAATCACTACCATGTCGCTTACAATGAGGCGACCAGTGCCTCGATCTGCTGATGCGCATCGGACAGCGCCGTTTCCTTGAGCTCCTCGCCCATGTTCAAGCCCTCGGCGAACACGCTATCGAGCTGCGAGATTCCCATCAGGCCCAACATATGGGTGATGTGCGGTGTCTGAGAGTCCATTGCCGTACCCGCATACTTGCCGCCACGAGCGCCAAGCAGAATAGCGCGCTTGCCATCAACCAGGCCGACCGGGCCATTCTCGGTATAACGGAAGGTCTTGCCAGCGCGCAGCACGCGATCGAACCATGCCTTGAGCTGAGATGGAATGCCGAGGTTGTACATCGGCACCGCCAGCACGATGACATCGTGATCGAGCACTTCTGCAATCAACGCATCGGAACGCGCCGCCAGTTCGCGCTGCTCGGCAGTGCGCTCCTCTTCGGTTACCTGCCAGCTCGACAGTTCCTCGAGACCAAGGTGAGGCAGATCATCCGCGATCACATCACGCACCTTCAGGGTCAGGTCGCCCCGCTGCTGTGCCACACGTTGAAAGTGTTGCGCCAGGCCGAGCGACTGGCCATGAGCACCGAGGATGGATGAGGTAACGACAAGAACACGAGTATTGGCAGTCATTGGAATCTCCATTGCACTTGTTACTGGAATTCAGGATTCATGACCGCCATTCTATGAGCTATTTTTTCGACGAAAAGCGATTAAATACGCACACTTCATTCGAAAAAATCGAAAAACCAAAAAAAGTAGCCATGAGTGCCCCGCAAAGCCACGGAACATGCGGGTGCACTCATCGCCAACAGATCTTCAACCCAATTCCAACTCGAGGCTGGATCAGGGGGCAATCCCCTGGCCACAGCCCCTCAACTGCTGTCCATTGACGTTCAGCGTGACCTTCGCCGGCCAGGGCGTGCCCGACATGTCGTCGAAACAGGCGCCTGCCTCGATGCGCAACTGGAAGGGAGCATCGGAGCGACCGCTGGCAAGAATCACCCGACCTGCGCCGTTGTCGAGGGTGGTGACGCGATATGGAACATCGACACTGCGCTCACCGTAGTTCAATGACATCTTGATGCGTGGGACATCGTTGGCCAGCTCCAGAGACCAACCGGGTTCATTGCCGCGCGCGTAGAACATCACGCCGGGCTTGTCGCTACGGCGTAGCGAACCACGGCGGTTCATGGCCTCGCACTCGAGGCGTCCACGGTCGCTTTCGACGATACCTTCATCGCCCTTGAGCCAGACACTCAGCTCACCCTGCTGATAGCGAGTGCCGCTGGCAGCTACCGATTGCGGTAATTCCTCACCACCATGCGCTGTCCACACACGCAGAGAATCCTGCTGAGTCGCTGTCACCATGTCCTGAGACGGTGTGCAGCTCCAGCCAATGAATTCATCGGCGCTACCGACAAACAATGACGAGGGAAGATAGGGAGCCTTGGCCTCGACATCCTCACTGACGGTACTACCCGAACCATTACGCTCCTCAAGTACAGGGGCAGTGCCGGTGGCACACCCGCTCAACCAGAGAACACCCAAAAGCGCAGGTACAACAGCGATAGCAGATCGCGACATGGCAGACTCCCGAAACTGGCAGATAAAAGAGGCGGGAAGACATCCGTGCCTTCCCTTCCAATACGTTACGTTACCTTATCTTGCCATGCTTCAGGGACTCTCTATAAAAAGTGCATCTCTGAACGGACGACCTCAGGCGTGACGACGACGCAACTGCCTGGCTGCTTCGACCATATTGGCCAGCGCCGGGGTGACCTCATCCCAGTGTCGTGTCTTGAGCCCACAGTCGGGATTGACCCATAACCGCTCCAGCGAGATGCGTTCAGCAGCCTTCTCCATCAGCGCTACCATCCAGTCCACATCAGGAATGTTGGGTGAATGGATGTCATACACGCCCGGGCCGATTTCGTTGGGATAATCGAAGTCACCGAAGGCATCCAGCAGCTCCATATTGGAGCGTGAGGTTTCGATGGTGATGACATCAGCATCCAGAGCGGCAATCGAGTCGATGATGTCATTGAACTCGGAATAGCACATATGAGTGTGGATCTGTGTGGCATCGGTCACACCGGAAGCCGACAGACGAAAGGCTTCCACCGCCCACTCCAGATAGTGCGACCACTCACTGCGACGCAGCGGCAACCCTTCGCGCAGTGCCGGCTCATCAATCTGGATGGCACGGATGCCGGCCTGCTCCAGATCGCATACCTCGTCTCGCAGTGCCAACGCGATCTGGCGACAAGTCACTGAGCGCGGCTGATCATCGCGTACGAAAGCCCATTGCAGCATGGTCACCGGCCCGGTGAGCATGCCTTTCATCGGTGCTCCCGTCAGCGACTGAGCATAGGCACTCCAGGCAACGGTCATCGCCCTGGGGCGCGAGACATCGCCATACAGGATCGGTGGCTTGACGCAGCGCGAGCCATAGCTCTGCACCCAACCGAAACGTGTGAAAGCATAGCCATCGAGCTGCTCACCGAAGTACTCGACCATGTCATTACGTTCGGCTTCACCATGCACCAGCATGTCGATCCCGAGCTGTTCCTGAATGCGTACCGCTTCGGCAATCTCGGCCTTCATCCGTGCCTGGTAATCATCATCCGACAGCGTGCCGGCCTTGTGCTGACGACGAGCGGCACGAATCTCTGTTGTCTGCGGGAAGGAGCCAATGGTCGTGGTCGGGAACAACGGCAACCCCAGCACCCGGCGCTGGATTTCAGCACGCTGGATATAGTCACTGTCCCGCTGACTGTCGGCCTCGCTCAGTCCAGCAAGACGCTCGGCAACCTGCTGTTGGTGAATTCGCTGCGATGCACGACGAGAGGCCTGAGCCTGACTGGAAGCCGCGAGGAGCCGCTCGTCCTCAGCAGTGACACGACCAGACACCAGCCGCGCCAGGGTCACCGTTTCATCCAGCTTCTGGCGAGCGAAGGCCAACCAGCTTTTCAACTCAGCATCCAGTTCAGTTTCACTCTCGAGATCCACCGGCACATGCAACAGCGAGCAACTCGGTGCAATCCATAGCCTCTCGCCCAGACGCTGAGCCGCTGCAGCTAAACGCTCACGCACTTCGACGAGATCCGTACGCCAGATATTGCGACCATCGATGGCACCTACCGACAGCACCTTATGCGGCAGCAAGCGGTCCACCAGGCTATCAACTTCCTGAGGAGCGCGCACCGCATCCACATGCAGGCCATCGACCGGCAGCCCCAGCGCCAACGACAGGTTATCGCCCAACCCGCCGAAGTAGACCGCCAGCAGCAACTTGACCGGCGCGGCCCGTAGACGGAAATAGGCGCGCTCGTAGGCCGCCTTCCAGTTACCGGGCAGATCCAGCGCAAGTGCAGGCTCGTCGAGCTGCACCCATTCCACGCCCAGCGCGGCGAGACGTTGCAGAACTTCCGCGTAGACGTCGAGCACGCCATCGAGCAGGCTCAAGCGATCAAGCGTTTCGCCAGCACGCTCCTTGCCCAGCCACAACCAGCTCAGCGGTCCGGTCAGTACCACCTTGACCGCATGCCCTTCGGCTAGCGCTTCCTCCACCTCGGAAAACAGGCGCGTGCTGGCGAGCCTGAAGCGCTGACCGGCGTGCAACTCGGGCACTAGATAGTGATAATTGGTATCGAAATACTTGGTCATTTCGCAGGCAGCAGCCGACTCGCCACTGGGTGCGCGGCCACGCGCCATACGAAAGGCAGTATCCAGATCAACCTCGCCACGCGTGACCTCGTCCTCAGCAGCGAAGCGGTGCGGGACTGCGCCCAGCAGTAGCGAAGTATTGAGAACCTGATCGTAGAAGGCAAAATCTCCCACTGTCACCAGGTCCAGTCCCGCTTCTCGCTGTATCTGCCAGTTGTCACGACGCAGCTCGCGTCCCACCTGCTCCAGGTCGCTGCGCTGAATGTCGCCTTTCCAGTAGGCTTCGGTGGCATGCTTGAGCTGGCGGTTGCCGCCGATGCGCGGATAACCGAGAATATGAGAAACAGTCATGTTGAGAGCCATTGACTATGAATGATGCAGCAGAGTGTGGCTGGCCAACGGCTAGTGAATCAAACTAAACTTATTAATACTCAACATGAAAAAAGCTCAACAATATGCTTGAACTCCGCCATTTACGCACTCTGATCGCCTTGCGCGATGCCGGATCCCTCGTCGAAGCCGCCGAGCGTGTCCATCTGACACAGTCCGCGCTGTCCCATCAGCTCAAGGACCTCGAAGAACGCCTCGGCAGTCCGCTGTTCCTGCGCAAGACACGCCCGGTGGAGTTCACCCGTGCCGGTCTGCGACTACTGAAACTTGCCGAACAGATACTCCCCCAGGTGCGCATGGCCGAGCGTGACCTCGCTCGTCTGGCAGGCAATGAGCACGGCCGTCTGCATATGGCCATCGAGTGCCACAGCTGCTTTCAGTGGCTGATGCCGACCATCGACCATTTCCGCGATCATTGGCCGGAAGTGGAGATCGACATCCCTGGCGGCCACCACTTCGACCCCTTGCCGGCATTGGCCCGCGAGCAGCTCGACCTGGTGATCACTGCAGATCCGCAGCCGCTCAACGGCGTGTACTACGAACCACTGTTCCGCTATGAAGGGCTGCTTGCGGTGGCACGTCAGCATCCATTGGCCAAACGCAGTTTTGTCGAGCCACAGCAGCTTGCCGATGAAACGCTGATCACCTATCCGGTCGAACATTCGATGCTGGATGTATTTACCCAGTTTCTAGAGCCTGCTGGCGTCATGCCGCGCGAAATCCGCACCGCCGAGTTGACGATCATGATGATGCAACTGGTCGCCAGCGGACGCGGCGTCTGCTCGCTACCCAATTGGGCGATGACCGAATATCTGGAGCGTGATTACGTCAAGGCGGTTGCGCTGGGTGAGGAAGGCGTGTGGAGCACACTGTTCGCCGCCATTCGCGAAGACCAGCGCGACGCCCCCTGGATGGTGGACTTCCTGCGCACTGCACGGGAAACGTCATTTGCGGTACTGGAAGGGATCAAGCCGGCCTGAGGGGCAGAAGGAAGAAGGAAGAAGGAAGAAGGAAGAAGGAAGAAGGAAGAAGGAAGAAGGAAGAAGGAAGAAGGAAGACATGGTGTGAGCCGAAGGAAGTGTGTCAAGCTGCAGTTAGTCCTCTTCGCTCTTATCAACTTCGCTCTTATCAACTTCCCTCTTACGACTTCCCTCTTACAACTTACAGCCCGAGCGGCTCGTCGCTGGATTCAGACCGCTTTGGCAGGATCAGGGAGAAGCGTGCACCGTGCAGTGTGGGGCTCTCGTCGACGGTGACGCTGCCGCCGTGCCAGACCATGACCTTGTGCACGATCGACAAGCCGAGGCCATAGCCGCCAGAGTGGCGGGCTCGGCTACCGTCGAGGCGAGCAAAGGGCTTGAAGATATCCTGGCGCGATTCCAGTGGTACGCCGTCGCCGTCGTCTTCGACGTCCAACCGCACCAGCCGTGCTTCGTCGTGCAGGCTGACTCGTACCTGCTGATGGGCATGACGACAGGCATTGGCAACCAGGTTCTGTATGGCGCGTTGTAGATAGCGCGAATCGCCACTGGCCTCGATTTCTTCCTCCGTGGCCAGATACACATCGAGATTGCCATGCAAGGGCAACAACGCATCGATGACGCGCTTACAGGTTTCGCGCAGCGCCACTGGCTCCGGCATGGCGTCCACGCCATTGATGCTTTCGCTATCAAGGCGCGCATAGGTCAGGATTTCATCGATCAGCTCGTCGAGCTCATCGATGTCACTATCCACCCCCTGCAACTGGCGACGCACCAGCGGGTCCTCGGACATGTCCTCGACCATCTGCACCGCAAAGCGAATCCGTGCCACAGGTGTGCGCAACTCGTGGGAAACAGCACGAATCATATCCTGCTGCGCACGCAGCAATGACTGCACTTGGGTGGCCATGCCATTGAATGCCATTCCCACTCGACCGAGGAAGTCGCCACTCTCGACCTTGACCCGGGTATCCAGACGCCCGTTGGCCAGACGTGTCGCGGCCATCTCGAGTCGCGCCATTCGCGCTTCGATGCTGCGCACAATCAGGTAGATAACGATGGCGAGAACCGCCATCAGCACGACCAGCAACGATGCCTGGAGCGCTGGCGGCATGGTCTCGTAAGCCGCCATCGGCCCCACCGTCAGCCAGCACACGGGTTCACCCGGGGGGCGTAACTCCATGAACAGCACCACCGACCAGTGTTCCGGTAGCAGGCGCATCAGAACATCGCCCTCAGCAAGATGCTCCAACTGGCGGTCATCCAGTACTGAGGGAGGCTCGGTACTGAGCGCAATCGGCAGCGAGCCCTCGTCAAGTCCCTCCAGACGCAGCTGGCGATCACTGGCCTTGGCCGCCGCCAACCAGGTCCCGGCCATACGAGTCAGACCGCGCAATTGGCGCTCGGTCATACCCATCATCGATACTTCGAGGACCATATCATCGGATGGCATAAAGCGACGGAAACGCCAGCCATGCTCGCTGATCTGGTCAACGAGCACACCACCACGCTGCATGCGGATACGCGAGAAGTAATTGGGTGACAGAGATGAAATCGGCACCAGGTACAGTGCCATATCCAACTCCATCGACTTCTCTTCGAGCCAGGCGTCACGCTCGTCCACCGGGATACTTTCGATCATCTCGGCGAGCAGCAGCATCGGAGCTTCGGCGAGACTTTCGCGGTAGTGTTCGAGTCGTACCTTGTCGACCAGCGCCAGCCCTGACATGGCAACCCCAAGTGCCAGCACCAGGGTAACCGCCAACATGACGTATACCCGCAGGAAAGTGCTATCAGCCAGAGCTCGGCGCATCAAATCAACTGTCCTTTACGAACAGATAACCTTTACTTCTCACCGTCTTGATGCGGTGAGGATGGTGAGGGTCATCACCAATCTTGGGGCGAATCCGCGAAACACGAACATCGATCGAACGATCCTGACCGTCATAACGAATGCCGCGCAGTTGCGAGAAGATTTCTTCGCGGGTCAAGACGCGGCCAGCGTGACTGGCAAGCAACCACAGCAGATCGAACTCCGCACTGGTGAGGTCGATTCGATCTCCCTCCAGCCAGGCCTCGCGGGTGGCATTGTCAACTTCCAGGTCGCGGAAGGTGAGGCGAGTGTCAGCACTGCTTTCGGTCACATCCAGGCGCCGCAGCAATGCGCGCATTCGTGCCAGCAGGACTCGAGGTTGCACTGGTTTGGGAACATAGTCGTCGGCTCCCATTTCCAACCCCAGCACTTGATCCATGTCGTCCGTGCGTGCGGTCAGCATCAGGATTGGTCCTGGATACTCACTGCGGACACGTCGACAGATCGACAAGCCGTCCTCTCCTGGCAACATCAGGTCCAGGATCACCAGGTCCGGTTGAATGGCGAGGATGCGCTCTACTCCCCTGGCACCGTCTTCCTCGACCGTGACACGAAATCCATTGGCCTCGAGGTAATCGCGGGTCAGTCCGGCGAGCCGTTCATCGTCCTCGATGATCAGCACATGATCCTGTGCACGTTGATCCGGGCGTTCTTCCATATGGTCACTCTATCCTTGAACAAGGCAGGAAATCGCATTTGTGTGACAAACTAGTCATACAACGGTTGTTGGGCAACATCCTGGACAATTTTCCAAGCATACCCGAAAAAATCCTTCTCGCCTTCATCGCGCTGAGGCGGTACCCAAACCGCTCCATTCCTGACGTGCAGCCAGATGCGCTGATTACCCTCTGTTTCATCACAGTTCATCCACAGACTTATCCACTTGCTGGAGCGGAAAAACCACACTATCTTGTGTCTCAAATATCCAGAGGCACCACATCATGTGTCTCTAGCAATTCCAGCGACTGGCTGTCAATAGCCTTTCTCGCTCAATATTTCCGCCACCGACATCATCAGGAAGGGAGCCTCGGCGCCATGGAAACCCTCGCAACTACGGACCGTCCGTCCGTATCCGTCACAGCACCTCAGACACTACGCGTGATCAAGCGCACCGGTGATGTGGTGTCATTTGACGCCGACAAGATTGCCGTCGCCATGAGCAAGGCATTCATTGCCGTTGAGGGAGACAACGCCGCGACTTCCAGCCGTGTCCGCGACTTCGTCAAGGAATCCGCGGAAGTCATTCTGAACACCTTCGCCCGGCGCATGCCGGACGGCGGCACCATCCACATCGAGGATGTTCAGGATCAGGTCGAGCTGGCCCTGATGCGCAGTGGCGAACAGAAGGTCGCCCGCGCCTACGTGCTGTACCGCGAGGAACATGCCCGTGCGCGTGAAGACAGCGGTATCCAGAAGCCGCACCCGACACTCAACGTCACCGGTGTCGACGGCGAGCGCAGCCCTCTCGATCTGGGCCGCGTAGAAACACTGGTCTTCGATGCCTGCGAAGACCTCGAGAACGTCGATCCCAACAAGATCGTCCAGGACTCGCTCAAGAACCTCTACGATGGTGTCACCATCGATGGCGTCTCCCAGGCGCTTATGATGACAGCTCGTACTCTGGTCGAGAAAGACCCCAATTACACTTATGTTACTGCTCGCCTACTGCAGGACAACCTGCGTCGCGAAGCATTATCGTTCCTCGGTATCGCCGAAGACGCCACCTACGGTGACATGGCCGAACTCTACAAGCCGGCCTTCCTCGCCTATATCGAGCGCGGTATCGAATTCGAACAGCTCGATCCGGAACTCGCGCGTTTCGATCTACAGCGCCTGGCGGATGCTCTCGACCACAGTCGTGACAACCAGTTCACCTATCTTGGCCTGCAGACGCTCTACGACCGCTATTTCCTGCACCATGACGATGTCCGCTATGAGCTGCCGCAGGTGATGTTCATGCGCGTCGCCATGGGTCTGTCGTTGAATGAGGACGACCGCGAAGCGCGTGCCATCGAGTTCTATGAGCTGCTGTCGAGCTTCGACTATATGTCGTCGACGCCGACCCTGTTCAATGCCGGCACCCTGCGTAGCCAGCTTTCCAGCTGCTACCTGACGACCGTGCCTGACGACCTCGACCAGATCTACAGCGCCATTCGCGACAACGCCATGCTGTCCAAGTGGGCTGGTGGCCTGGGCAACGACTGGACTCCGGTGCGCGCGCTGGGCTCCTGGATCAAGGGCACCAACGGTAAATCCCAGGGTGTCGTGCCCTTCCTCAAGGTCGTCAACGACACTGCAGTTGCCGTCAACCAGGGTGGCAAGCGCAAGGGTGCAGTCTGCGCCTACCTCGAAACCTGGCACCTGGATGTCGAGGAGTTCCTGGAGCTGCGCAAGAACACCGGTGATGACCGTCGCCGTACCCACGACATGAACACTGCCAACTGGGTGCCGGACCTGTTCATGAAGCGGGTCTTCGACGACACCGAGTGGACGCTGTTCTCACCGTCCACCTGCCCGGACCTGCACGACCTCTATGGTGTGGCCTTCGAGAAGCGCTACTCGGAATACGAGGAAATGACTCGCAACGGCCAGCTCAAGCTGTTCAAGCGCGTCAAGGCACGTGACCTGTGGCGCAAGATGCTGTCGATGCTGTTCGAGACAGGCCACCCGTGGATCACCTTCAAGGATCCCTGCAACATCCGCAGCCCGCAGAGCCACGCCGGTGTCGTGCACAGCTCCAACCTGTGCACCGAGATCACCCTCAACACCAGTGTTGACGAGATCGCGGTATGTAACCTGGGCTCGATCAACCTCGCTCAGCATGTGGTCGACGGCAAGCTCGATGGCGAGAAGCTGAAGAACAGCGTACGTACCGCAGTACGCATGCTCGATAACGTTATCGACATCAACTACTACGCGGTCCCCCAGGCGAAGAACTCGAACTTCAAGCATCGTCCGGTTGGCCTCGGCATCATGGGCTTCCAGGACGCGCTCTATGCGCATGGCATCGCCTACGCCAGCGAAGAAGCCGTGACCTTCGCCGATGAGTCCATGGAACTGGTCAGCTATCACGCCATCGAGGCCTCCAGCGATCTGGCCGCCGAGCGTGGCCGCTACGAGAGCTTTGAAGGCTCGCTGTGGAGCCAGGGCATCCTGCCGATCGACTCCGTCGAGAAGCTCAAGGCCGAGCGTGGCGAGAAGTACATCGAGGTCGATACCAGCCAGACCCAGGACTGGGATCGCATTCGCGACAAGGTCCGCGACCAGGGCATGCGTAACTCCAACGTGATGGCCATCGCCCCGACCGCGACCATCTCCAATATCTGTGGTGTGACGCAGTCGATCGAGCCGACTTACCAGAACCTGTTCGTGAAATCGAACCTGTCCGGCGAGTTCACCGTGGTCAATTCCTGGATGGTCAACGACCTCAAGGAGCGCGGCCTGTGGGACGAGGTCATGATCAACGACCTCAAGTACTACGACGGCAGCGTGCAGCCCATCGACCGCGTCCCGGAAGACCTCAAGGCCCGCTATGCGACCGCCTTTGAAGTCGAGCCGAAGTGGCTGGTCGAAGCCGCCTCGCGTCGCCAGAAGTGGATCGACCAGGCGCAGTCACTGAACCTGTACATCCAGGGCGTCTCGGGCAAGAAGCTCGATGTGACCTACCGCATGGCATGGTTCCGTGGCCTCAAGACCACCTATTACCTCCGCGCGCTGGGTGCCACCTCGGTCGAGAAATCCACCGTCAACCGCGGCACGCTCAACGCCGTCAGCAACGGCTCGGCCCCGACGCCGTCAGCCGCTCCTGCGCCGACTGCCGAGAAGCCAGAGCCGCGTGGCATCGAAGGCTATCTCAAGGGCGAGTCTGATTTCCTCAAGGGCAAGGGTGGTCAGCGTCCGCCGTCTGCGGCTGAAATCGACGATCTAGGCTGCGAGGCCTGCCAGTAACCCAGCAATCAAGAAGGAAGATGGCGCGCTACGCCAATGAAGAACGCAGGTAGCTACCTCGTTCTTCCGCCCCCAGGGCCTTCCTTCTTGTTGCTTCACCTCCGAGGAACGAGGAAGAACATGATCGATTGGGATGAATTCCACGAAGACGATACCAGCGTCGCCGAGAAGCCTGCTGCTGGGTCTAAAACAGCCGGTTCTCAAGCAACTGGGTCTCCAGCAAAAGAGCCGCAACCAGCCCCCGTCGCTGAACCAGAGCCGGAAGTCCGTCAGAGCGCCGGAGACTACGAAGTTGCTGACGCGGATCGCATCGCTCGCGCTCGTCAGTCACTGGAAGAGCTCGACGTCGCTGCCGGTCTGGAAGAGCTGGAGATGGGTGCCGCGCGCATCGAGGTCGACGACAAGCGCATGATCAATGCCCGCGCCGACCTCAACCAGTTGGTGCCGTTCAAGTATGAGTGGGCATGGCAGAAGTACCTGGATGGCAGCGCCAACCACTGGATGCCCCAGGAAGTGAACATGAACGCGGACATCGCGCTGTGGAAGAGCACGGACGGCCTGACGCCGGACGAGCGCCGCATCGTCGAGCGTTCACTGGGCTACTTCTCCACCGCCGATTCGCTGGTCGCCAACAACCTGGTGCTGGCCCTCTACCGCCTGATCACCAACCCCGAGTGCCGCCAGTATCTGCTGCGTCAGGCCTTCGAGGAGGCGATCCATACCCACGCCTATCAATACTGCGTGGAATCACTGGGCATGGACGAAGGCGAAGTCTTCAACATGTACCGCGAAGTCCCGTCGGTCGCCGCCAAGTCCGCGTGGAGCCTCAAGCACACTCAGTCGCTGTCGCGCTCGAACTTCCAGACCGGCACCACCGAGACCGACCAGGAACTGCTGCGCAACCTGATCGCCTTCTACTGCGTCACCGAAGGCATCTTCTTCTACTGCGGCTTCAGCCAGATCCTGTCCATGGGTCGTCGCAACAAGATGACCGGCGTTGCCGAGCAGTTCCAGTACATCCTGCGCGACGAGTCCATGCACCTGAATTTCGGTGTCGACATGATCAACCAGATCAAGATCGAGAATCCGCAACTGTGGACGCCGGAATTCCAGGACGAGTGCACCCAGATGATCCTCGAGGGCACCGAGCTCGAGATCGCCTACGCGCGTGACACCATGCCGCGCGGCGTACTGGGCATGAACGCCGCGATCATGGAAGAGTACCTGCACTTCATCTGCAACCGCCGTCTGGCGCAGATTGGTCTCAAGGAACTGTACCCGGGCGCACAGAACCCGTTCCCGTGGATGAGCGAGATCATCGATCTGCGCAAGGAAAAGAACTTCTTCGAGACTCGCGTAACCGAATACCAGGTCGGCGGCGCGCTGAGCTGGGACTGATCTCGAACAGGCCCCGGCACCAGGGGTACGGCGAAGCACAGACGATGGTGTCGATGCTTCGCCGGACACCACCGCCGGTGGCCTGAGTCGGGGAAGCTGCCGAGGAAACTGCAGCGGCAAGGTTTTACCTCTAGAACCCATGACCGACAGGAGGCGCCCCATAAAACAACTCACAACAGCACTGCGATTCGAAGCGTCACTGAGAGATGTTTGAAAGGAAATTCCATTTGCCCAAGATGCGTCTCAGGAGGCCATATGCCAAGCCCCAACCAACGCCTTCAGCACGACACCCGAGCCTGGCAATCCGCACTGGACCAAGCCCTTGCTGCCCATGGTGGTGAACGCGCTCTGGCCCGCTACGATCACCTGGCACACGCCTTCCCCGCTCCTCAGTACGATCCCCACGACGAGAACCACCCCCACCTGAACCTCGATGCCCTCAAGCGTTGGGCCCTGTATCGCGGCTGGCGTGCACAGCCGGTGCAGGACCGTAACGGTAGAGGGTCCGCCAAGAGCCCTCCGGTGCGCTTTATCCGGCTGGGTGGCCGCACCGCTACCAGTCACTGATCCCCTCGTCATGCAACGCCGGGGCAGAGCCAACGCTCTGCCCCGATCTCATTGCACCACCACAAACACCCCAGCCTCTCGCCCTGCTGAATAGCCTCTACCCGACTCCGCGCTACCCGAATTCTCTCTACCTGAATTCTCTCTACCCATGCAATTGCTGCACGAAGAAGCCTCTCACCCACCGCTATTGCCGCGGCGCACCTGCCGATCCTGAGCATCGCTGAAAGAAGCGATCAAAGAAGGGTTGACGCCCCCTTCTGCATCTTTCTATAGTCAGTGACCGAATAATCGATTTTTTATTTAAAAAACGAAATATTGTAAAAGTGTCGTTACATTAACCATGCTCCAGTGCACACCTCGTCACGGGCAGCGCATGTGCGGCACTGCATCAACAGCGACGCATCATCCAGAGCTCACACCACCAAGAACTCGCACCACCAAGAACTCGCACCACCAAGAACTCGCACCACCAAGAACTCGCACTACCAAGAACTCGCACCATCGACGAAAACGCTCCACAGACAACAACAAAGGTGTTTCGACATGACGCTTATCACACGGTCCCCTCTCCTCATCCTCACCAGAGATCACTGCTGCGCTGAGCCAGCAGGCAACAGAGAACACCCCAACCGCTGACCATCCAGACCTGCCCCTCTGCCGAGATCACTGCTGCCGCAAGCGCATGCCCGCCAGGCGCAGTACTGGAGAAACATTCCATGCCAACAATAACCAAAGATCGCGCTCTGGCGATTGCCATGCTGATCATGGTGGCCATCCTCTATGTCGAGTCGGGCAACATTCGGCCACCGACAAGCTGGCAGACCTATGGGTCGGCCATGTTCCCTCAGATCCTGCTGGGGGTTATCGCCATCCTCTCGGTACTGATCCTGGTGCGGTCGCTATTCAACAGCGACTCGCCGCAAGCGCGTGAGCGCCGTACGGCCATGCAATGGCTGAGGCAGAACGGTGCCGTGCTGTCGCTGTTTGCGTTCTTCGGACTCTACGCGCTCGTGCTACCGGTGCTCGGCTATCTCGTCTCCACCATGGCCTTCATGGTGGCATCGCTGGCCCTGTTGCTGGGCGTGGATACTCGGCGGAAGTGGGCCATCAACCTTGGGGTCAGCGTGACTCTCGCCTCGCTGATCTACGTGATCTTCCATTTCGGTCTCAATATCTGGCTGCCCTGACCGGCGCAATGTCTCTGGAGTAGTCCATGGCTGATTTCTTTCTTCATGCATTCGCCCTGGTCAGCAGCCCTTCTGTGCTGCTGCTGATCGTGATTGGCGTACTGTTCGGCATTATTGGCGGTAGCGTCCCCGGGTTTACCGTCACCATGGCGATACTGGTGGTATTCCCCTTCACCTTTGCGATGGACCCTGTCAGCGGCGTATCGCTGATGGTCAGTGTCTTTGTCGGTGGTTATTCGGGGGGCATCGTGTCCGGTGTCATGCTCGGCATCCCCGGAACTCCGTCATCGATCACCACCGTCTACGATGGCTACCCCATGGCGCTGAGAGGCGAGCCGGGACGAGCGTTGGGCATCGGCGTGGCGGCGTCCTTCATCGGCACCGTGATCAGCGTGGCGGTACTGGTCTTCTTCGGCCCGTTGCTGGCCAGCTTCAGCATGAACTTCCGCCCATGGGAAATCTCCGCACTGATCATCTTCGCCCTGACGCTGGTTGCCGGGCTTTCCAATGGCGCGCTGCTCAAGGGCATGCTGGCGGCGGCATTGGGCCTGCTGATCACCACCGTCGGCTATGACCGCAACAGCAACCTACGCTTCGACTTCGACCTGCCGGTGATGAGCTCCGGATTCGAGATCCTGCCGGTGATGATCGGCATCTTTGCCTTCTCCCAATTGATGGACAATATCGAGAAGCTGCGCGAGGAGAAGCGCACCAGGAGCGAGGCAGTCCCCGACATTTCGATTCCCTACGGCCGCATCATTCGCGATATCGCTTCCCAGAAGACCAACACCATTCGCTCTTCGTTGATCGGCAGTCTGATCGGCGCTCTGCCGGGTACCGGCGGCACCGTGGCCAACTTCATCAGCTACGACCAGGCGAAGAAGTTCTCTCGCCACCCTGAGCGGTTCGGCACCGGAATACCGGACGGCATCATTGCTTCCGAAGCCTCCAACAGTGCCGTTGCCGGCGGTGCCTTTGTCCCGACGCTTGCATTGGGCATTCCGGGTGACCTGCCGATGGCGATCATGATGGGGGTGTTGATTCTGCATGGCATCACGCCCGGGCCGCTGATGTTCGAGCAGAACCCGGTGCTGGTCGGTGCGATCTACGCCAGCCTGTTGGTCGGGGCGGTGGTCATGGTGCTGTGCCAACTGTTGTTGGTGCGCTGGTTTGCGCGTATCGCGCTTATCCCACAACAGATTCTGGTGCCTGCCGTGCTGATGCTGTGCGCCATCGGCGCCTACGCCTTGAACAACAACCTCTTCGATATCTGGGTGCTGTTCGGATTCGGCATCGTGGGCTACCTGCTATGGAAGGCCGAGGTGCCACTGACGCCATTGATCCTCGGCGTGGTGCTGGGCAACAACCTCGAACAGCAGTTGTTCCGTGCCCTGGACCTGGACGGTAATTGGCTCACCTTCCTGACTCGCCCACTGTCGGCGACCTTCCTGGCACTGGCCGTGATATCCGTCATTTTCTCGCTGTATCAGAACCGCAAGATCCAACAGAAAGCGGCATTGAATCAATAGCGCTGACTCAATAGCGCTGCCTCAATAACGATCGAGACAATCACAGCTGAAGAACACAGCTGAAGAACACAGCCTCAAACAACCACAACACAAAAGGTGCTTCATGAAACTCAATATTTCCAAAACCCTGGTAGGCTGCTCCATCGCACTCTGCGCATCGGTGCTGCCTTTCACCGCGATGGCGGATGATTATCCCAACCAGGATATTCGCTTGATCATCCCCTATGGCGCCGGCGGACCTACCGATGTCATCTTCCGCAAGATCGCACGCGAAGCGGAAAAGGAGCTCGGTGTTTCGATCGTACCGGTCAACATGTCCGGCGCGGGTGCGACGCTGGGATCGAGACATGTAAAGGATGCCGAACCCGATGGCTATACGATCCTCGGTGGTCACGACAACATTGCCCTGTCAAAGATCGCGGGCATGGTCGATTACTCGTATGAGGCCTTTGAACCGGTCTCGCGTGTGACGCAAACCTTCAACATGCCCACGACTTACCCTGAACACCCCGTTCAGGATGCCAGTGAAATCCCGCAGTACATCGAGGACCATCCGGGCGAAGTCAAATTCAGCATGATCCCGACATCGACGGATCACTTCTTCTGGATGCAGATGTTTGACGCCATGGGTATCGATCCCGCGGATGTGAAGCTCATCAGTTACCCGGACACCACCGAGCAGATGGCGGCGCTGATGGCCAAGGAAATCGACTTCACCATCACCAACGCCGCCTGCTGTGCTTCGTTCTATGAAGATGGCACCTTCCGCCCCCTCGGCGTTGCACACTCCGAGCGATTGAGCGGCAGCGCACTGGAAGATATCAAGACATTCCACGAAATGGGCGTGGATATGGAATCGGCAACAAGCCGCGGCATCTTTGCTCCCAAGGGCACACCACAGGAGCGTATCGACATCCTCGCCGATGCATTCGAAACCGCACTGGAGAACGAGGAGCTGCGCACCACCTTGATCAACGAGCTCGGCTCCGAACCGAGCTTCCTGGCGGGACAGGCCTATCAGGATTTCCTGACCGAAAACGAAGCCAACCTTACCAAGGTGTCCAAAAACATCGAGTTCTAATCCCAGGCCCAGCCCCCCACTACGTTGATTGGCGCCCTCAAGGCAACGAGGGCGTCCCCATCCCATATGCATAGGTGGTTACCATGCGATGTTCCGCTTCCGAGGCACTGATAACGTTCCTCTCTGCCAACGGTGTTGATCGAATCTTCTGCGTGCCTGGAGAAAGCTACCTGACCGCGCTGGATGCCATGTATGAGCATCCAACCATCGATGTGGTTGCCTGCCGCCACGAAGGCGGTGCGGGTTTCATGGCCGTGGCCGACGCACGGCTTACCGGAAGGCCGGGGGTACTGTTCACCAGCCGCGGGCCCGGCTCCATGAACGCGGCAATCAGCCTGCATGCCGCTCAACAGGATGGTGTCCCGCTGCTGGCCTTCATCGGTCATGTCACCCGTGAAGAGCTGGGCCGCGGCGCCTTCCAGGAGGTCGATTACCGCCAGACCTTCGGCGATATCGCCAAGGGCGTGTTCGAGGTCCACTCCGGTAACAGAATGCTGGATCTTGTCGCTCAAGCATGGCGGCTGGCGACCAATGGCACTCCCGGTCCTGTCGTCATTGTGCTGCCCGAGGACATGCTGGCCGATGATATCAAGATGGACGCATCGCTCCCGCTACCGACGCCATTGAAATCCGGCCCGACGACCACCGACCTGAATGCCATCCAGCAACGCTTGAGTGAGGCGAAGCGCCCGCTGTTGCTGGCGGGTGGCCAGATCAATACCCCCGAGGCCCGGGCGGCACTGCGCAGAGTCGCCGAGTTGTGGGGATTGCCGGTGCTTGGCACCTTCAAGCAGCAGGAAGTCATGGCCAATGACCATCCCAACTGGGTCGGCCAGGTGGGATTCGTCATGCCAACGCTGATGACAGAATGTCTTGCGCAGGCAGACCTGATCCTCGCCGTGGGAACCCGCCTCGGCGATATCAGCACTCAAGGCTATCGCTTTCCGGCAGCGCCCGTTCCGGAGCAGGATGTCATTCATGTCTACCCGGATCCGGATCAGATCGGTCGCAATATCGCACCGTGGATGGGTGTGGTGGCGGACAGCGGCAGCTTCCTGACCGAGCTCGGCAAGCTGCCCGCACCGACAGCAACCGATGAACGCCAGGCGTGGCTGGATGAGTTGAGCGGCAATTACCGCTCACTGGGCAAATACGTCGCCAACACCAGCGTGCATGGCGTCGACCCGGGCGGCGTAGTCACCGCAGTGAACCGACATGCGGCCGCGGATAGCGTGTTCTGTCTCGATGCCGGCAACTTTGCCACCTGGGTACATCGCTACCTGGTCGCCCATCAAGGTCAGCGAGTGCTCGCCAGTGCCTCGGGCGCCATGGGCAGCGGAGTACCCTTTGCCGTCTCGGCAGGGTTGCGCGATCCGCAAGGGATGGTCATCGCCTTCCTCGGTGATGGCGGCGCGCTGATGACCTGCAACGAACTGGCGACGGCCGTCCATCATGGCGTCAACATCAAGATCATCATCATGGACAACTCGCTCTACGGCACCATCAAGGGCTTTCAGGAGAAGCTGTTCCCGGGTCGTCAGGTGGGGACTTCACTGACCAACCCCGATTTCGCCGCCTGGGCGGAGTCGTTTGGTGTGCGCGGCTACACCATTGACGACGATGCGAGTATCGACAACATCGTCGAATCGGCGCTCGCCCATCCAGGCCCTGCGGTAATCCATGTGAAGCAGAACCCCGGCCGGCTCACCGCCTTCAGTTGAGGGCCTTGCATCAAGGGCTTTCGAGTCCGAAGTGGGGCTGGTTTGATGCAAGATCAGGCCAGCCCCGCACCTCTCAGATCCCGAAGGCAAAGGCCGATTGCACACTGCCCATCACCTGATCCTGGAAGATGCGCGTGCCAGGATCATCGCCTGCCGCACCGGCGGCCACCATCAGCGGCAGAAGATGCTCTTCCTCAGGGTGAGCGGCCCGTGCACCGGGTGCCTGTGACCATTGCACAAGGCGCGCATCGCGCTGCTGTGCCGGGAGCGCGATGCTCTCCCCCAACCACTGATCGAAGGCCTGTGAATCGGGATCGACCTGCGTGCCACCACGCATCAGACGCGCCATATTGTGATAGCTCATCCCACTGGCAACGATCAGCACGCCCTGCTCACGCAATGGTGCCAGCGCGCGCCCCAGGGCCAGATGCTCCTCCACCGCCAGCCCCTGCTTGAGCGATACCTGCACGACCGGAATCTCCGCCTCGGGAAAGGCCAGCTTGAGCGGTACAAAAACGCCGTGGTCCAGCCCTCGGCTGGATTCCTCGACACTCTCCAGCCCTGCTGCTGCCAGGTATTGCGCTACTTGACGCGCCAGTTGTGGATCTCCCGGTACCGGCCACTGCAGTTGATAGGTGTGCTCAGGAAAGCCGTAGTAGTCGTAATAGAGTTCAGGGCATGGCTGCACGTTGATCGCAAAGCGCTGCGCCTGCCAGTGGGCCGAGATCACCACCAGCGCACGCGGTTTGACGCCCAACTGTGCCGGCAACTGCCGGAGCCACTCTGCCATGGCCAGCCATTCATCCGCAGGTTGCCAGTCCATGTAGAAACAGGGCCCGGCACCATGAGGAAGGAACAGCGTGGGCAATGCTTGCTCGGGTGTCGCATTCAGTATCGATGACATCAGGCATATCCTCCTGCAGATGCAGGGCGCGGAGTGTCCCGCGCCCTGTTGCGATGAATTCGAGCGGTCGGTTCAGATACGCAGCCCCAGGCGTGAGTCCAGCGAGTAGCGACCACCACCGCCAATCACGAAGGCCAACGCGACCAGTCCCCACATCAGCGGATACTCGATACCACCATTGGTCCAGAACAGGCCATTGGGGATATGCACGCTGAGCGCCACGGACATCAGCACCACCACACCGAGCGCTGCCAGGCGTGTCAGCAGCCCCAATGCCAGCGCTGCACCAGCGAAGAACTCAACCAACCCGGCCAGTAGTGCGAACAACCAGCCAGGATGCATACCCAGAGTATCGGCGAAGAACTGGCCAGTACCGGAGATGCCATAACCACCGAACCAACCGAACAGCTTCTGGGCGCCATGCGGCATCAGCAACAGGCCAGCGGTAATGCGAATCAGCGGCTAGGCGAGGCTCTGCAGGCGGGTGGCTCGTGAGTCGCTAGTGGTTGCTGTCGTCGAAGTCGTGAAGTTATTCATGTGATTCGTCTCCCGGTAAAGTGCGATGGACCAAAAGTGTGGCGCGCTTAGTTGTCTGCGCGTTGTGATGTTCACAGTCTGGCGACGTTTCCAGTTCTCCGGGAGACAGCAAAATGGCAACATATGGTTTCCAATTCAGAAACCATTGAGCGGCAGGCACACCATGACCACGCACTCATCATCGGGAAGGCAGGATGCAACACCGTCTCCCTCTTCCATGCTGGGCGGCTCACTCGAGGATCTGCAGGCATTCTGCTCGGTGGTGGAGCTGGGTTCGATCTCGGCTGCGGCGCGTGATCTTTCCGAAACCAAGGGCAGCATCAGCCGCCGCATCAGCCGGCTCGAAGGCCGCCTTGGGGTCGCCCTACTGGCACGCACACCGCGCGCCGTCTCGCCAACTGAAGAAGGCATGCGCTTTCATGGCCGCGCCCGTGAAGCCCTGACTCTGCTGGCAGATGCCACCGAGGGCGCGCGTTCAGCGCGTGCCGCTCCTCAGGGGCTACTGCGAGTCACAGCACCTGTCGACATCGGCGTGGACCTGCTGCCACCGCTGGTGGTCGAGTTCCACCGCCAGCACCCACAGATTCGCGTCGAACTGGTGATGACCGATACCCCGCTGGACCTGACCGCGCACCGCATCGACATGGCATTGCGCGCCGGGGGCCACGACCTCCCCGATATGAACTACCGCGCCTCGCCGATCGCCGACCTGACCATCAGCCTGCACGCCTCACCACGCTATATCGAAGAGCACGGGCTCCCCGAGCACCCCGAGGACCTGCAGCAGCACGCCCTGGTCACCTCGCTCTCTCACCAGGGCACCGCCCCACTGATCCTGCAGCGACGCGGACGCCGCTACGAGATCGAGAATCGCGCCCAGCTACGCACCAGCGACTACGCCAGCCTGGCAAGGCTATTGATCGCCGGCGGCGGCATCGGCCCACTCCCCAACCTGATCGCACGTGGCGCTGTCGAACGTGGCGAACTGGTCGAGATCCTGCCCGATATGCTGGTGCACGACGGCAAGCTACACGCCATCACCCTGCGCGGCCTCGACGCCCCCGTGCGGGTACGGCTGTTCCGTGAATTCCTGCGCGAATCGCTGATGGGGTGATGGTAAGTGAAGGAGTGCCAAGGGACTCCAAGCCCCCCTGGTAAGCGACCACACACCAGATAGGTAAGATTCCTCTTGCTTGCTCGAAACCAATGCCCGCTCCATCGCCGCCGACCACGCCAGAGAAATCCCTCGCAACATATTGAAAACGCTGGTTTAACGCTTTCTGTCCAATGGTCTATCTCGGCCAAAAAATATGCTGAATCGCTGTTCTAAATCATATTTGTCTGCTATTAGATACACCGTGTGTCAGTGAAATGTAGGCGGAGCAGCGTGGGGCAGCGAGCAGTGGTTATAGGCTTCGCTAGAAAAAAGCTCACAGGGCTTTTGGCTTTGAGTGTCCGGTTACGACCGAGGCTGTGTGAAAACGTGATGGCCGCTACACTTTACCCAGATCCCTGAGGAAATGGCGATGAAGCGATTCGTGGTGGGTGAAGCCCGAGATCAAAGCACGTTATTCCCTGCACTTTTGGACGACTTCATCGCTGAGGATAATCCGGTCCGTGCCATTGAGGCCTTCGTGGAGGGCGTCGATCTCAGAGGGCTTGGTTTCAAGGGCATTGATCCGCATGCGACAGGAAGGCCCGCCTATCATCCCGCTGTTCTACTGAAGCTCTACATCTACGGCTATCTCAATCGCATTCAGTCAAGTCGCCGCCTGGAGCGCGAGACGCAACGTAATGTCGAGATGATGTGGCTGACGGAGCGCCTGACACCGGATTTCAAGACGATCGCAGACTTCCGAAAGGATAACGGCGAGGCCATCCGCCGTGTCTGTCGAGAGTTCATCGTGCTTTGCCGGCGGCTGGATCTGTTCTCACAAACCATGGTGGCCATCGATGGCAGCAAGTTCAAAGCCGTCAACAACCGCAACCGAAATTTCACGGCGACCAAGATGAAGCGCCGCCTTGAGCAGATTGGAGAAAGCTTCAATCGGTATCTGGGTCAGCTTGATGCAGTCGACCGGGAGGAGCCTGCACTGGCCGAGGCCAAGACCGCGCACCTGAAGGAAAAAATCACGAAACTACGGGAAGAAACTTCGCGATTACAAATAGTTGAGGAGGAGAGGCTAAAGTCTCCCGATCAGCAAGTATCCCTGACGGACCCGGATGCCAGGGCGATGGCGACCAGCGGCAGAGGTACCGGCAGCGTGGGTTACAACGTACAAACCGCGGTCGATAGCCAACACCATTTGATTGTGGCTCATGAGGTGACCAACGTCGGGCATGACCGGGGACAGCTCTCTAATATGGCCAGGCAAGCCCGGGAGGCCACTGGCATCAAGGAGCTGAAGGTCGTGGCTGATAGAGGCTATTTCAAGGGCGAGGAAATTCTTGCCTGCCACAAGGAAGGGATCACTACCTATCTCCCCAAGCCGCTGACATCGCCAAGCCAGGCCAAGGGCTTTTTCCCAAGAGACGCATTTCGGTATCTCCCTAAAAGCAATGAATATTCCTGCCCCGCTGGACAGCGGCTGACATGGAGGTATGAAACGATAGATAAAGGGATGAAGCTGCATGCTTACTGGAGTTCGGCATGTGCAACCTGTGTCATGAAAGAAAAATGCACGACTGGCAAGCAACGACGAATCAAGCGCTGGGAGCATGAAGATGTGCTTGAAGCCGCACAGTCACGCCTCGATTGGAATCCGGAGATGATGCGATTGAGGCGACAAACAGTGGAGCACCCGTTCGGGACACTGAAGGCGTGGATGGGGGCAACACACTTCACGACGAAGCGGCTCAGAAATGTGAGCACGGAAATGAGTCTTCATGTGTTGGCGTACAACCTTAAGCGCGTCATAAAGATCTTGGGAGTCAATGGGTTGATGAAGGCAGCGAGGGTATGACAGCCCCTTTTGTCATATTTTCAAGGGCGATAAGGGCGAGATGTATGCCTTCTGATGGTTTCATGATTTCCAAATCTCACAACAGCATTAGTCGGAAATCATCCAATCAATGGCTTGTGTGGGCTCAACAGGAAGCTGAGGGGGAAGGTTCTGGAGTCAGACCAAGTTTTTTCTGTTTTTACACGGCCAGGACCCAAAGCGGACGTTAGAAGAGATCGAGACAGATCCGTTATCGATTAGAAATCGTGATTAGACGGTCAAAGGTATCAGCAAGCGGAGTGGTTCAATTGGATTTCCATATATAAATTTATAATCCAAATAAGCAAGAGAATCAAGGTGGTGGCGGGCTGATTTAAACTGGCCCTTCAAGAGTTTTTATTTATTTTGTTTTAGGTTGTTTGGCATCTTATGATAAAGATCATCACCTCACTAACACGCTGGCTTGCCAATAGCCTCTACCGCATCGTGTCTTGGCTGGAGAGCAAAGACCGCTCCGCCGATAGGAAACCGGTGTTCGTGGACCTCGCACCAACTGATGAGGCAGACAAGTCTGGCGTTTACTCCGAAGCGATGCTGTTTGCGATGAACAATGCCAAGGTTTTCAACATTGCCCTAACGGGTCCCTATGGCTCTGGTAAAAGCAGCATCATCCAATCCTTCTTGAAGAAATATCGGCGGCGTGCGCTACATATTTCTCTCGCTGCTTTCGTTCCCGAGATCGATTCGGAGGGCGAGAAAGTGAGCCGTCAAGAGATTGAGAGAAGCATTCTGCAGCAGATGCTGTATGGTGCTGACGCAAACAAACTCCCGCTATCGCGGTTCAAAAGAATTCAGTCTCCCGGTGTTTGGTCGATCTTTAAATCGCTTTACATAATGCTTGGAATTCTCGCGCTCTGGCATGTGTTTCATCAGCGTGAAGACCTCATCAGTGGTTCATTTTTTGTTCCACTTGCTCTCAGAAATTGGCTCAACCTAGGGACATTCATGCTCGCAGCAACATTCCTCTGGGTGGTACTGCATCACTTTTATGTCGCGAGCTTCGGTCTGTCACTTAAGGGAATCTCGTTGAAGGATGTTGAGATAAAGCCTGCACATGATGACCAAGCGTCCATATTGAACCGTCACCTAGACGAAATAATTTATTTCTTTCAAGCAACTGATTACGACCTTGTTGTCATTGAGGATATAGATCGATTTGAAAATGCCGAAATTTTCGTCACTCTGCGAGAAATTAATAGCCTTGTGAACGAGAACGCAGGTGTGAAACGCACCATAAGATTTCTCTACGCCCTGCGCGACGACATGTTTGTCAACACCGATCGAACGAAATTCTTTGAATTCATCATTCCCGTCATACCGATCATCAATACATCAAACTCGATCGATATGGTGTTGGAGCAGGGAAGGAGGCTTGAGCTCGATGAGTGTCTTAATCGTCAGTTTCTAAGAGAGGTTTCACGATACCTGAACGACCTTAGGTTGATTCAGAATATCTTTAATGAATACGCTATTTATATGGCAAATTTGAAAACTGATGGAGAGAATCTGCTCGATGCCAACAAGCTCCTCGCGATTCTGATCTATAAAAACGTCTACCCAAGGGACTTTGAGCAACTGCACCGCGGCGCGGGGACTCTCGCTGAAATACTAAACCTCCAAGACGAACTCATTGTGCATGGTGAGGCCACGCACAGGACCGAAATCGCGGAACTCGAAAAGCGGCTTGAACTCGCCGAAAACCAGGCGCATTCAGGTCTGAGAGAGTTGCAAAAAATATACGCTATGGCTTTGATTGAGAAGCTCCCCACGAATACTGTTAGCGTGTCTCTCAATCGACAAACATGGATCGCACTTCCTCAACTGGTCAGCCACAATACGTTCGAGCAATTGATCGATGCTTCGCGCCTATTCTACCGTAATGCCCAGAATCAATATCATCCAGTCGATGTTTCTCAATTACAAAGCGAGGTGCACCCTCAGAAATCCTACAAGCAACGTAAGGAGGAGGTCGAAAGCAAGGAGGATGATAATAAGCACAAGGTCTTGCGCCAAATACGCGACCTTAAATCAAAGATCGCGGCACTTCGCACGACTAGGCTCAACGACCTGTTACGTTCAAACACCGACCGTGTCCAGAGTCTTTTCGAGGACTTCGGGGAGAATGGAGAGCTTGCCAGTTTTCTTATCTTGGAAGGCTATCTCGATGATACCTATTACCAATACACATCACTCTTTCATTCGGGCCGTTTATCGCCTAACGATAACAAGTTTCTGATCAAAATACGGGCATTTTCTACTCCTGAGTCGGGTTTTCCGATTGACAACCCAAAAGAAGTCATCGCAGCGATGCGAGATGAAGACTTCCGACAAAATTACGTTTTGAATGTTAAGCTTGTTGATACTCTCCTGAGTGACCGCAGCCGCTATCTTGAACAAACTCAGAAGCTCTTCGAGTTTCTCTCGGCCAAGTTTGAGAGCTGCGAGGGCTTTTTCGATGCCTATTATGACACCGGACGCCATGTTGCTGAGTTACTATCGGGATTAGCTAAGATTTGGAAGGATCTCGTCCCAACAGCCATTGCCAGCCCCAAGAGTATCTCTCACGTAACCCAACTACTTTCGGTTCTGCCTGAAGACTATCTCAAAACTCTCGCAAGGGATTTTGATGAGCTACCGGAATTTGTTTCGGTGAACCTTCCTGTCATTCTGGAGCAGTCACCCGAACTAGCACCGGAACGCCTTAAATGCCTCGACCTCGAAGTCAAAGATCTGGCTTCAATAAAAGAGCACTTTGGAGTTGTACGGTTCATGTTTGAGGCGGGGCTTTTTGAACTCACGATAGAAAACCTAGAATACATATACGGATCTATTTTTGGGGAGAATGATCTCGAACCACTGCGCGAGAGGAATTTCACTACCATAAGTTCGACGAACAACGGTATCTTGATGGAGAAGGTCGAAAGCGATTTTGACCGCTATTTTAGTGATGTGCTTTTAAAACTGGAAGAAAATTCCAAAGAGGATGTGGCTGCTATTCTTGCCGTGGTTCGCCACGACACGATTGATGAAGATGATCTTAGAGAGTTTTTAGAACGGCAAACAACATTACTGCCAACCTTGGAGGACGTGCCTAAGAGATTGCACTCAGTACTGTTTAAGATAGGTATGATCGAACCAACGTGGCTGAATTGTCGTGATTTTATGGAAAGTGAAGGATTCGAAGGAGATAGCCTGGTTGGCTATCTCGATCGAGATATTGTTCGTTCGGCCATCCTGCGACATCCCATACCACGCGACTCGGACTCACTGAAACTGCGTCAGTTCCTAATCAATGCGGGCTCGTTGTCTGATGCCGCCTACAGAGAATATGCTCAAGCCCTGCCTAAGCCGTTCAAAAAACTACCCGAAGGACTCGAACCACCCAAGCTTCGAATCCTGATAGATGAAGGAAAAATCAACTTCACTAAAGAGAGTCTCGACGCGCTCACTGACAACAGGGATTTGCAGGTACTATTCGTCGCGGCTAACATCGACACATACTTGGAGGATCCAGACAACTTTGCACTCGACGATGGCTTCCGAGAGGAGCTTCTTCAAACTGGAATTGATGATACCGCCAAACTCGGAATAGTCAAATTGATGGACCTAGGAGCACTAGCGGGCCTTCCCGAACGATCAGCACTTATCGGCCAAATTATCAACAACACCAATACCAAAGTATCCGAACTTGACAGTAGTAGTGCACAGGCCATGATAATACATTCCAACCCCATAGCGACGCAAATTTCACTATTCAATAAATATCATTCACTTATGGAAGATAACGAAGTGCGTCATGTCTTGGCTAGTCTACCGCCGCCATTTTCCGAAATAAAAACCGGGTACAAAACGCCGAGACTGGAGAACACCCCCGATAATCGGAATTTGGTCAGCTGGCTTGATTCAAGAAACATTATTTCGTCATGGAGTGACGACAGCTTATTCAATAACGACATCAGAGTGAATCTCTATAGGAGCTGATTAGTGGCTTATAAAATTCCGCACTGTGTCTCGGCGTCAGCGGTACTGCGCCTGGAGCGCCACACACTGAATGACTGCTCATGGCCGAATGCTGATCTTAAGGCTACTCTGATGGAAGAGGCAACTGACGACCCGAAGCGGACATGCCGGAAAAGCAACGAGCACGTTCATTGGGGATATGCAGCATGCATTTGATTGGTGTTATACTGCCGAGCTATGCTTAATATCTAGATATTTCAATAGGATGAGAGGGGGCGCGCAGCATAACATTGTTGAACGCGCGAGCGCGTTCAAGTGGAA
Source organism: Halomonas huangheensis (assembly GCF_001431725.1). NCBI lineage: Bacteria > Pseudomonadati > Pseudomonadota > Gammaproteobacteria > Oceanospirillales > Halomonadaceae > Halomonas > Halomonas huangheensis. The sequence goes on from NZ_CP013106.1 coordinate 3,925,219, forward strand.
TATCAAGCATGCAGCTGCTAAGCATCAATAACAATCTCGGAGATAAAAATGGAACTAGATGAGTTCGTAAAATCAGTTCTCGTCAATGTGCTTTTAGGAGTGAAGAAAGCACAAGACGCCGAAGGTGTTGGTGCGTTTGTTGTTCCTAGCTGGGATGGAGGCCACCAATATCCAAAAAATTCTAGGGTTTCGAGTGGTGCTCGCCTCAAATCAACAATAATAGATTTCGATGTTGCTGTGACTGTCGAGTCGAGTGATAGAACTTCTGGTGGCGGTGGCTTGAAAATAGCGGGAATTGGCGCTGATCTAAAAGGTGAGGCCACCTCAAAGGATACTAAAGTTAGCCGCATTCAATTTGGTGTCCCTATTATGCTCCCTGAGAACCAACGAAATTGGTATGAGGAGCTCACTAATGATAAAAATGCTTAACCAAGCCATTAAATTCGCTCCCTTCGCTCCCTTCGCTCCCTTCGCTCCCTTCGGTCGCCGGACGCTCGTTCCTCGCGCCGTTTATGACGGGAGTTAGGCTCAATATGCATGGAGAAGCATTGATCACTGCGAGACTATTGGTCGACAGAAGAGAACGCAGACTCCTAATGGTTGCCATAGGGGCTTTTCTTCTGTTGTGTTTTATCGAGGCGAGACTTTCTCTGCCAGAGTATTTATCGGGAACGGTTCTTGAACCAATTCTCCTAAGCGGTGCTGTGCGTACCATAAGTGTCGGGGTTCTGGTTAGCCTTGTAGCGGCATATATATTTTATCTTCTGATTGACTACTTTCCTCGCTCAACCAAGGAGGCCAAGTCGGTTTTTGTCCTCAATTCGTTGCTTGCAGCAGTGCTAGATTCTTATGACCGATGTCGTGTTTTCGGACACGAAACGGCGCTGCCTCATGTTAATAGGCATGTTCTCGAGGATGATTGGCTGGAGGGGACGATAGTCGACATAAAGGATCGAAAGGCAAAGTTTCTGCCTCTGAAGTTGGCCATGCAGACTGCGCACACTCGTCTGGATGACTTTAGAAATGCTTTGGTGTTGGCCGTCAATCTATCGCCAGAGCATGCGCTTCAGTGGTTAGTCATCATCGATAAGATAAGGCTCTTTACCGAGAGTTACCGGGAGCAGCCAGAGGTGCCGGAGGATAAGATACATCTGGCAGACAATGAGTCAGATGAAAACCCCCTCCGGTTATACAAAGGAGATTTGAGGTTTCGTTTCCTAGAAGTTGTTGAAGAATCTCAAAGATGGCTGCAACAGAATGGCTCTAAAGCCTAACAAGAAAAGTCACGGCGACGGCTTCTCCATTGCGGCTTCGCCTCCATTCCGCAGCCGCGCGTGCTGTTGGCGTCATATATCAGGAAAATCTCAATGGCCGCTTTTGGCCGAAACCCGCCATGCCTCAAGGAAAGGGCCAACCTTGCATGCCAACATCCCCTACCCAAAATACTCCGCATAAACCAACGTCACCCATTCCAGAAATACCCGCACACGCGGCGATAGCTGTCGCCGCTGCGGGTAGACCGCGTGCAGTGGCATGCTGGGTTTTGGCCATTCGGGGAGTACTTCGACCAGTTCGCCGCTTTCGAGCAACGATTCGACGTGGAAACGTGGCAGTTGGATCATGCCGCAGCCCTGGCGGGCGCTTTCCACGTAGCTCGAGGCATCGTTGACGGTTATCCAGCCTTTGGCTGCGAAGGATTGGGGTTGACCATCGACGATGAGGTCGAGGGTGCTGTCCACGGCGTTGTTACCGGAGAAGAAGCTGACCACCTGATGCTTGTGCAGTTCATTCGGGTGGCTTGGATGACCGACCTGCGCCAGGTACTCCGGGCTGGCACAGATTACCTGCGGAAGGTCCGCCAGCTTGCGGGCGATCAGGCTGGAGTCCTCCGGGGCGCCGGAGCGTAGTGCGCAGTCGATGCCCTCTCCCACCAGATCCACTCGCCGGTCGCCGCTGGTCAGGATCAGGTTCAACCGCGGATAGCGGTGATGAAACTCCTGAATCCGCGGCAGCACGATCTGCCGGGCCTGGGCGCCATGCATCTCGACACGCAGTACGCCAGCGGGATTATCGGCCACCGGTCGCAGTGTCGCTTCGGCATCTTCCAGTTCCGTCAGCAGTTGAACGCAGCGCTCATGGAAGGCTCGGCCTTCAGGCGTGGTACGCACTTGCCGTGTGGTGCGCTCCAGCAGGCGCACCCCCAAGCGTTTTTCCATCTGCTGAATGGCCAAGGTCGCCGACGCTCGCGGGATACCGAGTCCATTGGCTGCCTTGGTGAAGCTGCCGCTCTCCACGATGCGTACGAAGAGGGTCATCGCATCGAATCGATCCATACCGATTGTTTTCTCTGAATGAATAATGATTGCAAGATAGCTGATTTATTCACACGGAGCGAACACCAATACTGCTTCACGTTCCCTCATACAACCCTCATGCAAGGAGTCGATCCATGACCGATACAACACAGAAGGTCGCGCTGGTTACCGGTGCCTCGCGGGGCATTGGCCGTGCCATCGCGCTCAAGCTCGCTGAGGATGGTTTTGCCGTGGTGGTCAACTATGCCGGCAATGCGCAGTTGGCGGAGCAGGTCGTGGCCGAGATCGAGACCAATGGTGGCCGCGGCACGGCGCTACAGGCCGATATCGGCGATGCAGCGTCCGTCGCTCGGTTGTTCGATCAGGTGCTGGAGGCGTTCGGGCGTCTCGACGTGGTGGTCAACAATGCCGGAGTCATGCAAATGGCGAAGATCAGCAGCGACAATGTCGAGGTTCTCGACCAGATGCTGAACACCAACCTGCGCGGTAGCTGGCTGGTGATGGCCAAAGCCGCCGAAACGCTGAGCAACGGCGGTCGCATCATCGCGCTGTCATCCAGTGTGCTGGCAAAGTCTTTCCCCACCTATGGCGCCTACATCGCCAGCAAGGCCGGCGTCGAGGGCTTGGTCAAGGTACTGGCCAACGAAATGCGCGGGCGCGAGATCACCGTCAACGCCGTGGCGCCCGGTCCGGTCGCTACTGAGTTGTTCTTCGAGGGCAAGAGTGACGAGCAGATCGCCTCGATCACCGCCATGGCACCGTTGGAGCGCCTGGGGCAACCGGAGGAAATCGCCGCGGCTGTCGCCTTCCTCGCCGGCCCTCAGGGCAGTTGGATCAATGGCCAGATACTGCGTGCCAACGGCGGCTTTGCCTGAAGCGCATCACCTCCCCGGCTACCGCCGAAACGGTTCAGCGGTAGCCGGGGCACAACTGGTATCGGAGGACGAATACAGTCCAGTGCCTCAGCCAGACGGTCCTCCGCGACGTGAACGCTCCTGCAACGGTATTTCCTGCTGGCAAGGCTCCATCTCGGAAGGGAAATGGTGCGGAGCGATACCCATCAGCTGACGGAGATGGCTAATCATGGCCACTGCCAGCAATCCACCAATCGCTGTCAGGTGCTCGATGGCAAACATCACAGTCAGACGCAATGGGCTGCCGGGCAGTTTGCAATACTGATGCACCACCACCGCAATCAGCACCAGAAACACCAACTGTACAGCGGCGCCCAACCACAACAGGCGCTCCAGCAGGATCAGTACCGCGGCGACCAGCAGGTTGATGGCAACGACCATATTGAGCAGCGCGGCTGGCTCGAGACCGGCAGCACGCATCTCGTCGACCACGACTTGTGGGTGGGTAATCCTCAGCACGCCCGCTGCCATGAATATCGCGACCAGCAACGTACGTGCGATGGCCCACGGCGAGAGGTGATCGAGTGCTCCATCAATGACTCGTTGCATATCGCTTCACTCCTGATCAGCGGGCCGCGCCAGCCACGCGACACCGTTACCGGCCCATACAGCCCGGGCACAGAACACGGACTGCATGGGTATGGAGTGCAGGACTATAGAACCTGAAGTTAACTTGAGGTCAACAGACACAGTGAACCAATATCACTGCCGGATCAGAAGCCATGGACAGAACAGAGCAACGAATAATGCGCCATTTCAGGGAAAGTACTGAGGGTGCAATGCCGCCCATCTCAGGGGGTGAAATATGCGAGCTCCATAGACTTCGTACCCGCCCACGCCGGAAAGTCGCACCTATGACGGCTAAAGAATTCCTGATCGTTTCTCAAGCAAAGAAACAATACTTTCACAGGCCTCGAGAATATGCGATTCGAGCAAATCCGTTGCGGGCTTAACTTCCCCCAGGCGACAGAATTCAAGTAGCTCATGATGTTCCTGCTCGGCTTTCTCCAATTGCTGGGAGTAGAGAAGCTGCATTCGAATGTACCGGTCTGATTTTGTATTCAGTTGCCTTACCAACGACAAGGCTTCCGGAAGCGCTGCTGGAGAATAAAGTGCATTATGAAAAGCAAAATTATACTGACTCCAGCTATCTATACTCTTTCCGGAGTTGAGAGCCGCATCGTACTCAAGAAGTATTTTTCTCGCGTATTTGACATTCTGATCAGAAAGGTTTGGTATTGAACGCTCGAGCAAATATCTTTCAATAAATACACGTAAATCAAACAATTCACGAATTTTGTCAACTGACAACTCAGTAATGAAGGCCCCTCGGTGGGCATGAAATTCAACCAGGCCTTCCGATTCGAGGATCAATAGCGCTTCACGCACAGGAATTCTACTGACATCATAATCCTTCGCCAAGGCATCCTGACGCAGCTGTGCACCACCAGCAAACTCCCCGCCAAGAATTCTACCTCTCAGATCATCGGCGACATATTGGGCTCTCGTCTTGTATTTCATCATGGTTTACGCAACCTGAATTATATTCTGTCCAAATTACTCAGAAAAAATCTCTTGACTACGGAATTACTGGTGATGACTGACGAAACCGGCAACCCGATGCATCATAGTGGCTGCGCTAAAAACCCACTTCCATTTTGCTACCAAACCAACACAACCCAATCATATGCAATGTATGGGAATCATTCTTATCCATTCCCTGATCACCAACGACTCTTGAAAAAGCACTCATGGGCAAGCTTGAACATCAGCCCATGAGTGCTTGAAAAAGTGACTATCAAAAACCTACTATCTGACTCGGCAGCCAGGTTGCAACACTCGGAAACGTCGCAACAATAGCTAGAGTTACCAGCTGTGCCATAATAAACGGAACCACACCCTTACACATCTGGCCGTAAGTTATATCATCAGGGGCTATAGATTTAAGATAGAAAATGGAGGACGCCATAGGAGGTGTCAAATAACTCGTCTGTATAGTCACCAAGACTAGTGTAGCGAACCAGATGGGATCTATCCCGAGCGACCTTATAACGGGAGTAAATATCGGAACACAGATAAGCACTATGGATGTCCAGTCAAGTACAAATCCCAGCAGAAAAGTAACGACCAGGAAGAAAATAATGACTGAAGTGCTACCCCCACCAAGTGCATCCGCAATGCCCTCAACCAACTCTCCTCCACCATTCACAGCAAAGATGCCGGTGAACATGGTTCCTCCAGCAACAATCAAGAGAATCATTGCCGTGATCCGGACTGTCATCTTCAGCGACTCACCGAGAGACGAAAAGGTCATTCCTCTGTTGGAAATCGCTAGAATGCTAGCCCCAGCAACGCCCACTGCAGCTGCTTCTGTTGGAGAGGCGATTCCACCCAGCAGTGATCCCAGTACAGCAAACATCAGCAGGAGCGGTGGAAGCAACGACTTCAAGGTTATCGTAATTTTTTTCTTCAGGGGAATGGTAGGCAAGCTATCCGCGCTAACCGCGGGGCCATCAGACGGCCTTAGAATACACCTGACCAATATATACATTACAAACAAACCCACCATGATCCCGCCCGGTATGATGATCGCAGCAAAAAGGGCACCAATCGAGATCTGTGCCAGTGCCGCATAAACCACAACAATTACCGTAGGAGGGATTATTGTACCCAGCGAGCCACCTGCACAAATGGTGCCAGTGATCAATGAGTTGTTGTATTTGTATTTCTGCATGGCAGGAATAGCCATCAAGCCGATCATTATCTCTACGGCCCCTACTACGCCTGATGCAGCGGCAAAGACTGCTGCCATTAATATCGTGGTGATAGCCAATCCACCAGGCAAGCGCCCAATCCAGAGCTGTATGGCTTCGAACAGGTTCTTTGCAATACCAGATTTTTCCAGAATTGCGCCCATCAGTACGAAAAGAGGAATGGATGATAGTATATAGTTGGTTGAGGCACTATATATACTTCCATATAGCTGCTGAAAAATAACGGGACCAAAAGAGAACCAGCCTGCCGCCACAGAGACAAGTATCAAGGAAAACGCTATAGGGATACCCAGGAATATCAGAAAAAAAAGCGCTGGGAACATCAATACCACAATTACTGATTCCATCACCAGCTCCCCTTGAGCGCCTTTTTCATGAAATACCTTATTCCTTCAGCCAGCAGCTGGAAGGAAAAAAGACTTAAGCCAACTGCCAAAACAAGATAAAAAGGCCACATCAACGGTCCCCATGTGCTGACCGTCTCGACCTCTCCTGTCATATAGGCATTTATGGCCTTCCCCCAGCCATGCCACGCCATCACTGAAATTACTGGGAAGAGGAGAAAAATGTATGCAAAGCCTAGAATACAGGCACCAACCTTCTCGGGAAAAAGCCGGATAATCACATCTATCTTAACATGACCATCCACTCGCAAAGTCCATGCCACTCCCAACATAAAAGCGGCACCGGTAGCCATATAGGAAATATCAAACGCCCAAATGGTTGAGGCATTGAATACATACCTGGCCACAACTTCATAAAGCATGGAGAGAATAAGGATAACAAACAACAACCTACTAACTAGAGCAGCGTAGTGAGAAGCCTTATCTATTAATCTTAGAATCATAACGGCATCCTGCTATTGAAAAGAGGGAGGAAAAATCCTCCCTCCGCTTCTTATTAGTTTCTAATCAAATAATCCTTATTTTCTTCCCACCTTTCCTTGTATTCATTGTAGTTCTCAAGGAGCTCAAGCATTTCAGGTGATCCATCTTCATTCTGCTGTTCTGCCTTGCTCATGATCCAATCTTGCCCGCTCGCCGAAAGCTCTTCTACGAAAGAGTCATCCAGAGTTATGACTTCATTTCGACCAGAGCGGTATTCTGCCATCGCCTGCATGTCCTTATCGTAGAAGCTGGTCAAAGCCTCATACGTTGTAAGCTTTGCAGCCGCCTCCAGCAGTGGCTTAAGTTCCTCAGGCAGGCTTTCCCAGGTTTCCTGTTTCATGACAACCTCCCATAGGAAGGTCGGCTGATGAACGCCCGGAACAATTATATATTTTGCAGCTTCATGAAAACCTTCGGGCTGGTTGCTGGAAGGTGTCGCCCATTCAACTGCATCCACTCCCTTCCGCTGGAGCAGGGTGTAGGTTTCACCAGGCGGAACGACCGTCGGAACGGCATCGTAGTAATCTCTCATCACCTCTGCCCAGGGGCCGGAAGTGCGATACTTCAAGCCCTTGAGGTCTTCAGGACCGGTGATTTCCTGGTTTGAATGAGCGAATACTTCGGTTGCACCAATACCAACGATGAGGGAGTGAAGCCCTTCAGAAGCCCTAAGCTCTGATAAAGCCTCTTGCCCACCACCTTCGTAGATCCAATTGATGTAGGTTTCCGGCCCCATTCCACCTGGGAACCCTGCAAATATTGAGTTGATGGGGTCCTGGTTGACGAGATAGCTAGGCGTCGAGTGTCCCGCTTCCACAGTTCCTTCTTTTACTGCCTCATAGACCTGCAGCGCAGGCACAATGACGCCTGCACCATAAGGCTGTATCTCTACTCTTTCGTCAGTTAGAAGCGAAACGTTGGAAGCAAATCTCTCCAGAAAATTCTCATAGAATGGCGACCCGGCAGGCACTGAAGTCGGGACCTTCCAGACGACATCTGCGGCAAAGGAATTGGCCGCAATAAATGCCGATGCAGCAACACATGCTAGACTTACATTCTTCATGACGCCCTTCCTTTCACTTAACTTTGTTTTTGTAAAACAAGATGTTAAGCCTCTACTTCAAACGCAGCGACTCGTAACACTACGCTTGCCAGGATTGCATCTTGTTGTAGTACCGTGCAAAATATTTATATTTTATACAATGTACAAAGTCAAGCTTGTAGACACGCCTCTCGCTGCTAACCGGCTTCGCGATCTCAAACGGTTGTAGCCAACCCAGGCAGGCTCGAGGATCTCGTTGGTGGCCGAGTTTGCGGGCAGTGGCGCTATCCGGCGCCAGGGTGATGGGCACTACTTCTGGTTCAGGGTCCAGGATTCGGGGCACATGCCCCCTTGAGGCCCCTCCTTGGGTAGTAAAGAGGGTATATCGCTGTCATGTCGTGCATGGCGCCTGACTCAGCCAGCGACTCAAACGTCTGCTGGCATCAATCGGCAGAGCTCAGTTCCTTCTCGCGCTCCAACTGCTCCATACGTTTGACATTGGCCTCGATGGATTCCTTGCGAATCCGACCCAGCTTGCGAATATCACGCTGCTCGATGGCCACCAGAGAGCGGTCGATTTCCTCGGCGACCGAGTCGACTTCACTTTGCCAATCCATACGCGGCACCATCGAAAGCCAGATTCGGGCGATCTGGAAGTACAGCTGCATCAATATCTCGCGGGCACGATCGTTCTCGATGATTCCTGCATGCCCATGCTGCAATGCCAGGTGCAGGCGCCCCAGGCCATCAAGGTCAGGAGACTCACGTAGTTTCCGGCACCACTCACGCAGTTCGCGATATTCACTCTCGATTTCCCACCATTGCGGTGCGGGCGATAACCGATCCAGTTGCTCCTCGAGAATCATGCGGATGACGTAGACATCCTTCAGCGAGGCAAAATCGAAGTTGGTCACCACGGTCTGCATTCCCTGGCGCCGTTCGGCAAGGTGCTCCAGCTCAAGACGCAGCAGCGAGCGTCGTATGGGGGTGCGGCTGACACCGAATTCTGCTGCCAACTCGGACTCACTGAGCTTGGTTCCGGGCAGGTAATGCAGCAGACAGATCCGGTCCCTGAGGGTGATATAGATCTCGGCGGTACGACGCTGCGCCGCCCCCAGCTTTTCCCAGTGTTCGCGTGAATCCATCGCCATGACACACCATGCTCTCATCAACAGACTGTTCTATAGATCAGCTCAGGCTGAGACGATAGCATAGAGAGCGACCGAGCATGGCACCCCGGTTGCCGGCACCCGATCGGCTGGAGATATCACCTGGTTCGACCGAAAGGATCTACGGCCTATTGTTCGAGCAGGCCGATATCCCGTGACAGGTCGCGCATTACTTTGACCTGCTCTCCGACAAAGGCCGTGAACTCGTCGCCGCTGAGGTGGAACGGCATCAACCCAGAGTCGGTCATGAGTTGCTGCCATTTGTCACTGGCATACAGCGTATCAATGGCATCAACCCAGTATTCACGAGCATCTTCCGAGATACCGCCTGGCATGTAGAGTCCACGCCAGTTGGCGCCAGTCACCTCATAGCCCTGCTCGACGGCTGTTGGCAGATCAGCATACTCACCGTCAAGGCGTTCCGGCGCCAGTACCGCCAGTACCTTGAGGTCTCCGGAATCGAGGAAACCCGCCGCTTCGGTCAGATCACCTGAGTAGGCCACCACATGGCCTCCCATGACTTGAGTAATGGAACTCCCCCCACCAGTGCTGGCCAACCAGGTGATACCCTCCAGATCCTCGACACCGGCAACACGCGCCAGCAACAGCACCTTGAGATGATCCCAGCCGCCGACACCACTGCCTCCGGTAAATGTAACCGACCCCGGCTGCTCAATCATTGCCGTCACCAACTCGTTGAGGGTCTGGTACTCACTGTCTTTGGATACTGCGATTATGCCGTAATCGCTGCCCAGTGTGCCGATCCACCTGACGTCATCCTCGGTGCCGGGATAGCGACCCAGCGCCAACTGACTGGCGGTCGCTGTCGAAGTTGCCACCAGCAGGGAATTGTCGGTGTTGCGCTTGCTGAGAACATGGGAGAACCCCACCGCACCGGAAGCCCCTGACATATTGAGGGTCTGCACCGAACGTGGCACGAGGTCCAGCTCCGACAACACCTGTCCAACACTACGGCAGGTGAAATCCCATCCGCCACCGGGAGTACTGGGAGCCAGACACTCCACCTTGTTTCCGGGTTGGTAGGCATGTGCATTGGCGGCCAATCCGGCCGTACAGATCGCAAGCAAGGTCAGTCGTGAGTATTTCATTGTGTTGTTCTCCACTCAGCATTCTGTGCGCTTACCAACGTTGCGGCAGGCAGGCACGCAACCGACTGGCTATCGGTGGCTACACGCTCAGCTTCCTCCAACGAGCGGAGATTTCACATACGACATTAAGGCATACCAACTTGTATCAATATTGATATATCGATCACAATAAGCAATCAATTAGCGTGATACATTTCCTTGCCTCTTTCACGCAATAATGTCATCAGGCTCTGACAGGCCGGCGACAGATAGCTGTCGCGACGAGTCATCAGGCCGAAGTGACGGTGCAGAGTGGTCTCACGAAACGGCAACTCGACCAGGCTGTCGCTGAACGGCGGGCTACGCAGATTACGCCGCGAAATGAAGCTGAGCAGGTCTGTGCGTGCAATCAAGCGCGGCATCAGCGCCAGCGAGCTGACCTCGATCTGAGCCTTTGGCGCTGCCATGCCATGGTCGGCGAAGGTCTGTTCGAGCCAACGTCGTGTCGCCATATTGCCGCTAGGCAATATCCACTGATAATCATTGAGCTGCTCCAGTTGCGGCACACATTTCGCCAACGGGTGATCGCGACTGGCCACCACCACCACTTCATCCTCGACAATCGCCGCCCCTTCCAGCTCCTCGCTGCTGATCAACGGCCCCAGCACCATATCCAGTTCGTCACGCAACAGGCCATCACGCAATACATCGCTCATACCCACTGTCAACGATAGCGTTACCCCGGGTGTCTGCTTCAGCAACTCACTCAAGGCGTTAGGTAACAGGAACTCGGTGAGAGTGGCAGCCACGCCAAGCCGCAGATGACCAAGGCTGCCTTCAGCGTGTTCGCCTACCTCGCGACATGCCTCATCGATGTGCTGAAGTATCAACTTGCAGCGACGTGCCATGACCTCGCCCACCGGCGTCAGCACCACCTGGCGTCCCTTGCGCTCGAACAGTCGAGCGTTGAGCTGCTCCTCCAGGCGGCCGATGCACTTGGTCAGCGCCGGTTGGGAAATATGCAGCCGTTCCGCCGCACGGCGCATGCTGGAAAACTTTACGATAGCCGCAAAGTAACGCAGATCACGCTCGTTCATTGATTACCCTTGGTTATCTTTTATGGATAAAAAGAAAATAGTTTTACCTATCGTTTCGTGTCAATAATTGGCGCCATCCTACGGCAGGCCCCACCAGGACACCTTGACCCCGGCATGCCCGATCACCCGCTGATATGAGGCCCCCATGCCCTATACCGTACTCGTCACCGCGCCTAGCCTGGCGACACCGGGCCTGGAGATACTGCGTCAACGCCAGTGCGAGGTGCTGTTCGTCTCTGATATCGCCGACAAGGCCAGCTTGGCTCACCAACTCAAACAGGCCCCCATCGACGCCATCATCTCACGCACCATGACAATCGACGCCGAGATGATGAAAAGTTGCCCGACCCTGAAGGTCATCTCCAAGCACGGGGTTGGTGTCAGCAATATCGATCTGCACGCCGCGGCGCAGCAGAACATCGCGGTGTTCGCCACGCCAGGCGCCAACAGCCAGGCGGTGGCGGAGTTCACCCTCGGCTTGATGTTTGCCGGCGCCCGCCATCTGGCGCGCTTCGATCGTCGTGTACGGGCCGGACTGTGGCAACGTGATGGCGATGGCATGGAACTACACGGCAAGACGCTGGGACTGGTGGGGTTCGGTCAGATTGGTCAGCGCGTCGCTCAGGTTGCGCTGGCACTGGGCATGAAGGTGGTCGTCGTCGACCCATGGGTTTCGCCCGGAGTCGCTTCGGCGCAAGGCGTCACCCTGGTAGACGGCCTGCAAGCCCTGCTGCCGCAATGCAACGTTCTCAGCCTGCACTGTCCTGCCCAACGCGGGGCTCCGCCGCTGATCAACGCGCAGGCACTCGCTCTGCTGCCGTCAGGCGCCATCATCATCAATACTGCGCGCGGTGAGCTGATCGACGAACAGGCTCTGGTCGATGCCCTGACCAATGGTCATCTCGCCGCCGCCGGACTCGACACCTTCGCCAGCGAGCCGCTCGATGCCGACAGCCCCCTACGCCAATTGGACAATGTCCTGCTGACACCACATGTCGCGGGATCAACTCCCGAGGCTCTGGCAAAGATGGCATGCGGTGCCGTCAACAATGCATTGACCTGGCTGGACTCACAGCCCCTCACAGAAGCCTCTGGCCGCTGCCCGCCGGTGACCGCCGAGCAACGGGCTCGGCTCGAACAGTGTCGCGTGCCATTACCCACGATCAGTACAACCGGGGAGACATCCGCATGACGACAGCAAGGTGGCCTACGGGCTTCATGATCAATCACCGCCCAGCCTCACTGGATGAGCACCTGCTGGCGGCCTGGAATCAGATTCCCAGTGCCCATGCCTGCGATTGCATGGGCCGCCTGAGCGGCAGTATTGGGCTGCGTGCCTATCACGGTGACGCCAATCTGGTGATGTGCGGTATGGCGATTACCGTGCGCGTGCGTCCCGGCGACAACCTGATGATTCACAAGGCCATGCTGATGGCCCAGCCGGGTGATGTCATCGTCGTCGATGGCGCGGGAGATCTGAGCCAGGCGGTGATCGGTGGGCTGATGCGTACCACAGCGCTGGCACGTCAACTGGGCGGATTCGTCATCAATGGGGCGGTGCGCGATCTCAATGAATGGGCCGAGGGCACGATTCCGGTCTACGCCCTGGGGCATACGCCACGCGGCCCCAGCAAGACCGGCCCAGGGGAAGTGAATGTACCGATCAACTGCGCCGGCATGGCAGTACAGCCTGGCGATCTGATGATCGGTGACGCCGACGGTGTGGTCAGTGTCCCCCGCGACCGCCTGGAATCCTTGCTCGACGAGGTCAAGGAGCACGCTCTGCGCGAGGAGAACATTCGCCAGCGCAATGCCGCTCAGGGCGGTGACGAGGACCGCATCAACGAGCTGCTGCGCTCATTGGGGTGCCCAGTATAGCGACTCAGCGACTCCGGCGGCGGCCCAACCAGCCGCTGCCGATCAGCATGCCGAGGGTGATCAACAATGCGGCACCGGCCAGCCATGGGCTGAGACTGGCGTAACCGGTCGCCACCAGCACCAGCGTCGAGAGCAACGGTGTGAAGTAGGACAATAGCCCCAGCAGGCGCAGATCACCGCGTTTGACGCCGATATCCCAGGTGAAGAAGGCGCTGCCCACCGGTCCAAGCCCCAGCCCGATCACTCCCAACCAGCCCAGCCCCTGCGGCCAGGTGGTGGTCTCCCAGAGCAGATGGCAGATCGCCGCCAGAACCGCCGTGGCGAGACAGAAACCACCCACCGCGGCAGTCGGCACGCTGCGCGTCACGCGCGACAACACCGAATAGCCACTCCACAGAAAGGCACAGGCAAAGGCCGCGCCATAGCCCAGCACACTGCCGCCAGCGTTGACATCGCCACCGATCAGTAATGCCGCGCCACAGAAGCCGAGCAGGCTGCCGATCACATGGATGGCGCGCAGACGCTCCCCCGGTAACAACGCGACGAACAGCACGATCAGCAGCGGCCACAGATAGCTGATCAGTCCGGCATTGGCAGGCGGGGCATTCTGCTGGGCGACGAAGTACAGGGCGTGGTAGCCGAACAGGCCGATGACGCCCAATGCCCAGATGGGTAACGGCTGACGCATGGCGGCAAACGGAGACTCGCCCTTGAGCGATAACCAGACCACGAAGCAGACGAAGGCGATGGAAAAGGCCAGTGCCGTCAGCAGAAACGGCGGTACTGGGCCCGCCAGCTGCGTCAACGCGGCCAGCAGCGCCCAATTGAGCACCGTGGTGGCACCAATCAGTGTGGCACGGGTGCGTTGCCGCTCAGTGGAAGGTTGAGATGACAAGGAAGAGCTCGACGACATGACAGGATTCCATTGATCCGGAAAGCTCCCAGCCTGCCTGAAATTCGCTGGCGGAACTTGTCAATTCCTGACCTCTTGCCGCCACTCTCGCGGAGAACAGCCATACGCCTGGCGAAAGGTGCGAGAGAAGTGCGCCGCATCATGAAACCCACAGTGCAAGGCGATCTCGGTCAATGTCACAGTGGGCGACGCCAGCATAAGACGACGTGCTTCGCCCAGACGCTCATGCTTGAGCCATTGATGGGGAGCAAGACCGGTCAGGGCACGAAACTGGCGCGCAAATGCGGCTTCGGAAAGATGACAGAGTCTCGCCATCTCGGCGACCTGCCAGTTATGCCCGAGCTCACGGCGTAGAACCGGCAACAGTTTGAGCAGGCTCAAACGTGGCGTCGACAGCGCACTGCCGGCATGTTCGCCGACATATTGCGCCACTCGCCCCAGCCATGCGGCTGCCGCTGCGGGCTGTTGGTGCAATTGCGCTGCCTGCTGAGTCAAGCTGGAAGGAAGCTGCCAACCCCCGCTGCGGGAGGTATCGAACAGCGAGGCGATATCCAGTGCTTCACACCAGGCAACGGCAAGATCCAGCACCAGAATGCGATTGTCCGCCGGCGCCAGATAATGATGCCAGCTATCGCAGGCCACCGGTGCAACCACGCCTTCACCAACGCGCACCGGCCTGCCGCCGACTTCAAGCTCAACCATGCCGGTCTGCCCGAGCAGCAACTGATGGAAACTATGCCTGTCCGTTAGTGGGTGGTCGGGATAGTCGCGAACCTCTATCACCGGACCAGAACTGCAAGTCATTGCATCACCAAGTGAATTGTGTCCAGTCGTGCAACGAGTAGGCCGCCTGTCGCGGCAAGGTCGTCATCCGTGATTAAACAAAAATGGTTGACAGAGGAGACACCCTCTCATTTAGATAGGGTACCCGCCGTGGACCGGCGTAGGCCAGGAGTACTTTTTCATTCTGCAGGAGGCCCCCGCATGGCCAGCAACAGCAAGAGTGTCATCAGACGCGTGTACGTTCCTACTCATGTCAAACAACTACCCAACGGTGACCGGGTGACCGTTCCCGGCCATTATCGTACACCCCCGCCCGACTGATAGCGTCTCTCGCTCAGCTTCGGTATCGCATCGTCACCCTGTCAGATGCGGTGCCAACAACTCACTCAGCCATTCGATGCAAGCATCAATGCGCGATGACCAGTGCCGCCGGTGTGGATAGAGTACTGACACCGGCATGGCAGGCAGACGCTGTGCTGTGCTGTGCTGTGCAGTAAGGAAGATCAAACCTCCCCCGTCTGACGAATCACCCGCCACCAGCCAAATACCACCGGAATACCGAAGAGGAAGGCATGCATAAGCAGTTCCTCACCTAATGCGTAGCCATGGGATAAACCGATATTCAGGTTCCAGGCACACAGCAATACCCACACCAGAGAGAATGCCCACATGGCCTTGCGTCGCCAGGCCAATGGCAGATAACTGACCAGTAGCCACACCACCACGACACCCACAACAATGATCACCAGACTTCGCATCGGCATTCCCTTCCTGGCAGGTGCATCTTGCATAAATCATTCGCCCTGACTGGAAGCGCTATCCAGCCAGGGCGATCGATCATGGATTATTGTGCCGTTTCAATTACTGCTCGGGCAGTGCATAGGCGATCACATAATCGCCCATACGAGTGCCGAAGGTGCCATGTCCACCAGCAGTGACAACGACATACTGGCGACCATCCTCACCCTGATAGGTCATCGGTGTTGCCTGGCCACCGGCGGGTAGACGAGATTTCCACAGCTCCTCTCCGCTGGTGAGGTCGTAGCCACGGATGTACTGATCCAACGTCCCGCTCAGGAAGGTCACCCCACCACCAGTTGTGGTTGGGCCACCCAGTGCCGGTACACCGACCTTGAGCGGCAGCGGGATGCCGAACGGCATGCTGTCACGCGTGGTGCCGTTACGATGACGCCAGACAACTTCAGGGCCCTCATCAGCCGCCAGATCGACACCGGCCACGTCGCCCCAGGGCGGTGCCTGACAGGGAATTCCGAGCGGTGACAACAGCGGTCCCATTTCCACCGCATAGGGTGCGCCCTCGTTGGGCTGCAAGCCCTGTTCGCTGGCGGAGCCCTCACCTTCAGCCACCTGCTCCCGCGGGATCATGCGCGAGACAAAGGCCAGATAGTTCGGCGTGGTGAAGATGGCCTGGCGTACGGGGTCAACCGCAATTCCGCTCCAGTTGAAGACACCGACGTTACCTGGATAGACGATACTGCCCTGCAATGACGGCGGGGTGTACTGTCCTTCGTAACGCAGCGAGTTGAATTTGATCCGGCACAGCATCTGATCCACCGGCGTGCCGCCCCACATGTCACGGCCACGGAGAGGCGGCGGCAGCAGGTTGAGCTGCGAACGCGCCTGAGTCGGCGCTGTCCAGTCGCCTTCCACGGCACCCTGGGGCACCGGAACCTCATCGATCGGCACCACTGGCTCACCCGTTTCTCGGTTGAGCACGTACAGGCTACCCTGCTTGGTCGGCTGGATGACTGACGGCACCACCTCACCATCAACATTGAGATCAATCAGCACCGGCTGCGCCGGAGAATCCATGTCCCATAGGTCGTGATGGACGAACTGATAAGACCACGCGATGTTGCCGGTAGCCAGATCCAGTGCCACCAGCCCGGCGCTGTAGCGTTCGTCATCCTCGCTGCGATCCGCTCCCCACTGATCCGGCGTCGCATTGCCCATCGGCAGGTACACCAGGTCGAGCTCTTCATCAACGCTGAACGGTGCCCAGACATTCGGCGAATTGCGTGTATAGACCTCATCGTCGGCCAGTGGCGTGGTGCTGGTCGGGTTGCCGCTATCCCAGTTCCACACCAGTTCACCGCTGCGCACGTCGAAGGCACGAATCACACCGGAGGGTTCGTCGACCGAGCTGTTGTCGGTCACATGACCACCAAGAATCACCAGGTTGCGCGTCACTACCGCGGGTGAGGTCGAATAATAACCGCCGGGGACGATCGGCCCCATATTCCGGGTCAGGTCGATTTCACCGTTGTCACCGAACGTCGTGCAACGCTCACCGGTATCGGCATTGAGCGCGACCAGCCGGGCATCGGCGGTCGGCAGGAAGATGCGACGCGGACACATCACATCGGTCTCGCTGACCATCGGTGCTGAATCGCCCTCATGGCTGGACGCGGCTTCTGCTGCATCGATGATATTGCCCTGCTCATCGGGTGCAGAATCGATGCCATTCTCGCCGTAGCTGGCCACATCGTAGTAGGTCACGCCGCGACAGGTCATGTGCGCCCAGCGAGAGAAGTCATCCGCGCCCATGGTGCTGATTTCAGGATCGAAGGACCACACGGTCTCACCAGATTGCGGGTCCAGTGCCATGGCACGGCTATGCGAGGTACAGATATACAGCAGGTCGTTGACCTTCAGCGGCGTATTCTGATTGGTGATCTCCGGCGGAGAATCAGGCTGAATGGTATCGCCGGTCTGAATGCGCCAGACCTCCTCCAACTGCGAGATATTCTGTGGAGTGATCTGGTCCAGCGCCGAATAATGCGTTCCGGCATTGGTGCCGCCGTAGGCCACCCAATCCTCTGCCGCTATCTGGGCCGGGTTGGGGGACGTTGAAGGAGCCTGACCCGCAATGCTGCCGTTCAATTCACCGCTCTTGAGATCCGGGACCTGGCTGGCTACCGCCACACCCAGTGCCACCAGCACCGATAGCGACAGGATCATTACTCCACTGCGACTGGCGCCGCGCCGCCACCAGGGCAGCAACATGATCAGGCCAATGACGCACAACACCGCGACTCTGGGCACCAACTGCCACCAGTCGAAACCGACTTCCCATACAGCCCATAAGGTGGTTCCCAGCAGCACCAGCCCGAACAGTCCCAGCGCTCCATGGCGTCTTGCCATCATGGTTGCGCCGGAAAGCGTCAGACCTGCCCCAGCCAACAGGTAATAGGCCGAGCCTCCCTGCATCAGCAGATAGCCTCCGCCGCCCATCAGCGCCAGGCCGAGTAACAGTATCACCAGGCCCAGCAATAGCGCTGGCCACTTGCTTGCACGCTTTCGATCCATCGTCAGTTCCCTCGTCCTGGCTGCTTGAGTATCGGGCGACCATTCCTGGTCAACCTGCCCGCCATCAATGCGGAGATCAGGCAGCGCCCACCCAGGCAGGAGCCCTATGATTCATTCGTTATAACGGAAGGATAGAAGTTTGCAGGATAGTCCGCGAAAGACAATCTTGAGTTGCAGAAAGACCATCATGAATCCAGAACAGAAAGACCGTCATGAATCCAGAAAAGGTACTCATGAATCTGGAAAGACAATCATGCATCTGAAAAAGGCAGTCATGCGTTTCAGATTGCCGACAGTTACACTCAGATACGCGCCGAAAAGCCGCGCAGTCGGGCAATGATGACTACCCACCCTGCGCGAACGTGGCAAACTGGCCTCAATCGTTTACAGCACTACAGGACAAGCCGATGAACCTATACGGAGACTCTCGCTCCGGTAACTGCTACAAGATCAAGTTACTCGCAGCGCTGCTGGGTATTCGACTGGTATGGATCGGCATCGATATCCTCGCTGGTGACACTCATAACGACGACTTTCTCGGCCGCAACCCCAACGGCAAGATTCCGCTTCTGGAACTGGACGATGGCCAATTTCTCGCCGAGTCCAATGCCATTCTCAACTATCTTGCCGACGGCACTGAGTGGCTTCCGCAAGACCGTTTCACGCGGGCTCAAATACTGCAATGGCAATTCTTCGAGCAGTACAGTCACGAGCCCTATATCGCCGTAGCGCGGTTCATTTCCCTGTACCTCGGTCTGCCCGAGGAAAAGCGCGCGGAATATGAATCACGCAAGGCCGGAGGCTACCGAGCCCTCTCCGTGATGGACCACCACCTCGCCCAATCCCGTTGGTTGGTCGGCGATCACCCCACCATCGCCGACATCTCGCTGTACGCTTACACCCATGTGGCTTACCAGGGTGGCTTTGATCTTGAAGGTTTTCCACATGTCCGCGCCTGGCTCGACCGCCTCGCCGCCCTACCCGGCTACGTTCCCATTGGTGAAGACTGATTGGTTAAAACTGATCGGTGAAGACTGATCGATAAAGGCATCCGTTCAGCGAACAAGTGAGAACAGCAGACTCCCGCTCGCCGACTTTTCCGACCAGCCTGTTGCGCGAAGCTCGTTGCTCGAAGCTCGTTGCTCGCCACCGATATGCCTTAGACTGAGCATCCCTATACTCAGTCTGGAGCCTTGAAGTTGGCCACGACACTACTCAACGCTCTCATTTTTCTGGTCGCGGCGGTTGTCATCGTCCCGATCATCAAACGTCTCGGTCTCGGGGAGGTACTCGGTTATCTCGTCGCAGGCGTGATTATCGGGCCCTCTGTCCTCGGGCTGATACCCGATGCCGAGGCAGTGCTGCACT
Source organism: Halomonas huangheensis (assembly GCF_001431725.1). NCBI lineage: Bacteria > Pseudomonadati > Pseudomonadota > Gammaproteobacteria > Oceanospirillales > Halomonadaceae > Halomonas > Halomonas huangheensis. The sequence continues at coordinate 3,944,777 of NZ_CP013106.1, forward strand.
TCTCCGAGGTGGGCATTGTCTTTCTGCTGTTCATCATCGGCCTGGAGCTCAAGCCTGCGCGCCTGAAGTTGATGCGCAAGGCGGTCTTCGGGTTCGGTAGCCTGCAAGTCAGCGTCGCGACTCTGATACTGACCCTCTGCTGCATTGGGCTGTTTGGCCTGTCACCGATGGCGGCGATAGTCGTCGGTTTCAGCCTTGCTCTGTGTTCGACCGCGCTGGTGTTGCACCTGCTGGCCGAGCAGCATGAAGTAGGCACGCGCCACGGGCGCTATGCCTTTGCCATCCTGCTGTTCCAGGATATCGCGGCGATCCCGGTGCTGGCTGCCATCCCCATGCTGGCGGGTGGGCCAATGCTGGAAGATGGCCTGATGCCGATGCTGGGCCATGCCTCTGTCGCCATCGGTGCCTTTGTCGGCCTGATTCTCGGCGGCCGACTATTGCTGCGGCCGCTCTTCCGGCTGGCCGCCTCAACCAAAAGCCGTGAGGTATTTGCCGGGACTTCACTGGCCGTGGTGATCGGTGCTGCGGTGCTGATGGAGCTGGTCGGACTATCGATGGCGCTGGGCGCTTTCATTGCCGGTATCCTGCTGGCGGACTCGGAGTACCGGCACAGCATTGAAGCGGATATCGAGCCATTCCGTGGTCTGTTGTTGGGCCTGTTCTTCATGGCGGTGGGCATGACCACCGAGATCGGCCTGCTGGTCGAGACACCCGGGCTGATTCTCGGCCTGACGGCCATGCTGCTGGTAGCCAAGTGGCTGAGCATGGTGATCGCCGCTCGCCTCTATCGCAACAGCTGGAAAACGGCATTCAACCTTGCCGCCTTGATGCCTCAGGGCGGAGAGTTTGCTTTCGTCATGCTGACGGCAGCAGGCACTGCTGCGCTGCTCGACACGGATCTGGTGCAGACACTGGTGCTGGTGATCTCGCTGTCGATGGCCGCTACGCCGCTGTTCTTCCTGATTCATTCACGCCTGATCCGCCCGCTGTTCAAGGCACCGGCCGCGACAGCGAGCTTCGATACGCCACAGGATGATTCACCACGCATCATCATCGCCGGGTTCGGGCGCTTCGGTCAGATCGTGGGACGCGTCTTCCATGGGCTGAAGGTTCCCTACACGGTACTCGACATCAATCCCAATCGCGTCGAGGTGATACGCCGCTACGGTAGCAAGGTGTATTTCGGTGACGCCTCGCGCATCGACCTGCTGGAAGCGGCGGGTGCCGATCGTGCTCAGATTCTGGTGGTGGCGGTCAGTGATCCCGAGACATCCATGACCATCATCGAGCGCGCCAGCAAACGATTCCCGAACTTGAAGATCTATGTCAGGGCACGTAATCGCCGCCATTCCCTGAAATTGATGCGCACCGATGTCAGTTTCATTCAGCGTGAGTTGATGCCCGCCAGCCTCAACATCACTCGTGAAGCACTCATCGGTCTGGGTTTTGACCGTGCTCAGGCACAGCGGGCTGTCGATATCTTCCAGCGCCATGACGAGAAGACTCTGCGGGATCAACTGGGGGTCGAGGATTACGATCAATTGGTCCAGACGGCGCAACAGGCCGCACGTGAACTCGAGTCCCTTTACGAAGCCGCCGAAGACATCGACGTGCGCCCCGACAAGGTGTGACCCTTCGCCATCATGACGTCGCGCCCGGCCACCAGCCGGGCAAGCGCTGCTGCACTTCTGGCGACGCGTAGCGATCGTCCATCAACACCACCACACCGCGATCCTCGGGGCCTCGAATCACTCGTCCTGCCGCCTGAACGACCTTGATCATTCCGGGAACGCGGTAGGCATAGTCATCTCCCCGACCGAAGCGCGTATCGAGCCGCTGCTTGAGGACTTCCTGGCGCGGCTCGCGAGGTGGTAATCCCAGCGTGGCGATAAAGGCTCCGATCAGTCGATCACCGGGGAGATCCACGCCCTCGGCAAAGGCTCCACCCAACACCGCCAGCGCGATGCCGCAGCCACCTGGACGAAAATCGGCAATGAACTGTCCGCGCTGCTCTTCGCTCATGCCACGCTGCTGACGACGCAGTGGAATCTCGGGATATGCCTCGCGGACCGCGTCGTATACCTGTTGCAGGTAGCTGAAGCTGGAGACGAAAGCCAGATAATGACCGGGTTGGCGTTGATACTGTTCGGCGAGGGTCTCGACGATCCCCGGTAGCGAGCGTTCACGGTCTCGATAACGGGTCGAGAGGTGCCGACAGACTCGGACTTCAAGCTGCTCGGAACTGAACGGAGACGGCACCTCATGCCACACCGTGCGCTCGGGCAAGCCAAGCAGATCACGTTGATAGTTCACCGGTGACAGGGTCGCGGAGAACAGTGTACAGGCGCTGGCCGCAGCGAAACGAGGCGCGAGGAAATCCGCGGGCACCAGGTTGACGATGGCCAGCTGTGAACGCCCTCGCCCATGCCGCGTCAGTTCGCACAGCGAGTGGTCGGCAAAGCTCTCCGCCAATCGAGTAAAGGCCAGTACCTCGAACAGGCATTCGGTCAGCATTCCAGCACCGTCCTCGGGATGCTCACCCAGGTAGTCACTGATGGCGCTACTGGCGCCCTGCAAGGCACCAACCAACTCCTCGGGAAGCGTCTCCAACTGCTGCCACTGTGGTGCATCGCCAACGCTGGAGCCGCCCTGCTCGCGCACCAGCGCCTGCCAGCTGCGCACCACTCGTCCCAGCGAACGTTTCACTCCGCCTGGCGCCTCACGATGCCAGGCCGCCAGGCGATGCTGATCAAGACTCGCCGAGTACATGCCCCTGGCACGATCTACCAGGTTATGCGCTTCATCGACCAACAGCGCCATGCGCCAGTCCTCACTGCGACACAGGCCATGGAGCAGCGCGCTGCTGTCGAAGAAGTGATTGACATCGGCAACGATCACATCACTCCAGCGTGCCATTTCCTGCCCCAGATAGTAGGGACAGAGCTGGTGCTGCCGCGCCACTTCACGCAGCCCTGCTCGGTCCAACCACCCATGCTGCGCTGCCGCCGCACGTGCCTCCGGTAGCCGATCATAGAATCCTTGCGCCAGCGGACAGGCATCACCATGGCAGGCGCGTCCGGGATACTCGCAGGACTTTTCCCGAGCAATCAGCTCCAGTGCACGCAGTGGTGCTCCCGGCTCGGGAAACAGCTGCGCCAGCGCATCCAGTGCCACCTGGCGCCCGGGAGTCTTCATGGTCAGAAACGCCAGTCGATCGAGGCTACGCCGTGGCATCGCCTTGAGCGTTGGAAACAGCGTGCCCAGTGTCTTGCCAATGCCTGTCGGTGCCTCGACCAGCAACTCACGCCCGGTGGCCGCGGCCTTGTACACCGCTTCCGCCAGATCGCGCTGGCCGATTCGGAAGTCGGGCCAGGCAAAGGCCAGCTCGTTCAGCGCCACATCGCGCTTGTGCCGATGGGAGGCTTCCGCTTCTCCCCACTGCCGATAGTCACGGCAACGCTGCGTCAGCTCCTGCCACAATGTCTCGGCATCGCAGGATTCCGTCAGCCGCGTCTCGCGCCGGGAAACAATATCGAGATAGACCAGCACCAGCGTCACCTCGGAGAGCTGCTGCTCCCGGCACCAGAGCGCGCCGTAGGCTCGAACCTGAGCCCAGTGCAACGCGCGCTGATTGTCAGCCATCCGGTCAAGCCGTCCACGGTGGGTCTTGATCTCCTCCAGTGTCCGGCCATCACGGCAGACACCGTCAATGCGCCCTTGAACACGCAGCCCATCGATCTCTGCCGACACCGACACTTCCGAACGGTAGCCCTCACCCCGCGAGGCAACAACATGCGCATGGCCTTCGATGCCATCACGGGCGCTGGGCGAGGGAGTAAAACGGTGATCCAGATCGCCACGGCGCGCGGTGAAGTCACACAACGCACGCACGCCGACGCTCGGCTGCGAGGAACGCGGTTGCGAAGCATCACTCATGACGCCACTCCACGTGCCACACTTCCACCGCGATGCCGTGGGACTTCAACCATGCCAGCCAACGACGCTGGTTATCCTGCAGCCTATCTCCCGGCGCCTTCACCTCGATCAGTCGATAGCGTGGCGCATTCTCGGTGGCATCAGGCAGGAACTGCACCAGATCCGGAAGCCCCGACCGATTGACCGCCGGGTCCGACAGCAGACGCTGGAACATGCAACGCAGATCAGCCACGGGGATACAGTCGAGCGCCTGGGCCAACAATGGAGGTTCGAGCAGTTCCCAGTGGACAAAGGGATTGGCCAGGCCATGACAGCGTTGCCAGGTAGCGAGAATACGATCGCGATAGTGGCCATCGTCCAGCTGTGCCAAGGCGGCATCGAACAGCCCACGCCGACGCGCGACAAAGTCGTCGCGACGCAGGTCCGCAGGCCCGTGCTGAAAGGGATGGAAGAAGGCACCGGGCAAGGGAGCAAAGATGGCTTCCCAGCACAACAACCCGAACAGCCCCGTCACCAGGCCATTCTCGACATAGTACGCCGGCTGATCGGGCGCGCTGATCGCGTCACGCACAGCGCTCTCAACGCTGCCACTGGTGATCAGACTGTCCGCGGGCAGTTCAATCACCCGCGTATCGGGACGGCGCGCAGCCGACACCTCAGGAAGCGGCAACGCCAGGCGTTTGGCCAGGCGCGGCAGCAGGCGTTCGAGGGCCTGAAGCTCTGCCTCGCCAGCGGGCGCCGACAACGCCTCGACGGCCAACCGGTGAGCCTCGGCGTACTCCCCTTGCCGTTCGAGTAGCCGCAAGCGTCGAATGCGGGCGTCTCCGGAACCAGCGAGGGTATAGCAGCGCAAGGCCATCGGGTTGTCGCCATCACGTTGAGCTTGTTGCCCGAGACGATACAGTAGCCTGGCACGACGCTCACCCAGCCAGGCATTGTCTTCGGCCACGGCAGGCAAATCGTTGACAAGCGACTCGGCGGTCTCACCTTCTTCGTGGCGCTCACGCAGATCATGCAGGGCAAGGTAGATATCCACATCCTCACGACTGCGGAAGGCATGGGATAACTCGCTCAGGTCGACCGGTGGATAACGCACCAGGCCCAGCTCGGCAAGCACGAAGTCCGACCATGTCTGGCGCAGGTTGCCGAAGAACATCAAGCGGAGTCGATCACAGACCGGCATCACCGTCAGCCGCACCATGCTGTCGTCGGCTTCAGGCCACCACTCTGTCAACGTATGGGACTGGCCCTCCAGATCCTGAAGTGCGTCGCGCATGCTCTGACGGTTCGCCGACCTTGTGACACTGCGGGATGTCAGTAACGATGCCAGCCCCCCTGCAAAAGCCTGACGTAACTCCGGTACGCGCAACTGCGTAAACAGTTCGTCGAGAGTGAGCAATGGATCAGGCACCACCATCCCGGCCTCAACCAGAGGTGCCATGGCCTTGTCGATATCGCCGATTTCGTCATAGTTGAGACGCGAGCGACGGAACAGTTCACCCTTGCGAGAGACCATGCGTACCAACAGCGCCTGTGATGCTTCCGGCAGTGTGCCGATGGCAGCAATGAACTCCCGCTCAGGTTCCGCCAGCAGGACGTCATGATGCGCTCCCACCCAGTCGAGGACGAACTGGAAATGGCGCAGGTAGTAATGTGGGTCCTGACGAAGGTCGTTCGGCAGCTCGGGGACAGGCATGGGCGTCACGATATTCACCCAGTAGGTATCCGGGCATTGACAATGAGAGAGTCAGGCAAGACTGTTATATGCAGTGCAGTATGGCATGACGCTGGATACGACTGAACACTCTTCCATCCTTGCGATCAGGAGGTACCGGTGAACCGGCAAGCCAAACGCATCAACCTGGCGCTGCAGGGTGGCGGCGCGCATGGCGCCTTTACCTGGGGCGTGCTGGATACCCTGCTCGATACGCCCACCATCGAGATAGAAGCCATCTCCGGCACCTCGGCTGGCGCCATGAACGCGGTGATCATGGCCGATGGTCTGGTCACAGGCGGCCCGGAGGCGGCGCGCGAAAAGCTCGCAAACTTCTGGCGTGCGGTGGCCGATGCTGCAAGCTTCAGCCCACTGCAACGCAGCCCCTGGGATCGCTTGATCGGCAACTGGAGTCTCGACTATTCACCGGGCCATGTATTCTTCGACATGATGACCCGCTTCTGGGCCCCCAGCCAGTTCAATCCCCTCAAGTACAACCCGCTGCGCGATATCCTGATCGACCAGGTGGACTTCGCCAACGTCCGCCGCTGCGACCGCCTCAAGCTGTTCGTCGCCGCCACCAATGCGCTCACCGGCAGAGTCAAGATCTTCCATGGCGGTGAACTCAGCGCAGACATGGTGATGGCATCGGCCTGTCTGCCATTCCTGTTCGAGGCGGTGGAGATCGATGGCGTGCCCTACTGGGATGGCGGCTATTCGGGTAACCCTCCGCTGTTTCCCTTCTATTGCGAAACCACCAGCCGCGACATCCTGATCGTGCAGATCAACCCAGTGGAACGCTCAAGTGCCCCGACCGATGCCGTGGACATTCTCAACCGCACCAACGAAATCACCTTCAATGCCAGCCTGCTCAAGGAGCTGCGGGCACTGAACTTCATCAAGCGGCTGATTCGTGATGGCACCATCGATTCTCCTGAATATCGAGACATGCTGGTGCATATCATCGATAGCCAGGAGTTGCTGAAAACGCTGGGCGCATCATCCAAGCTCAACGCCGAGTGGGAGTTCCTGTGCCACCTGCGTGATCTCGGCCGCCAACGGGCCGAGAACTGGCTCGAGCTGCATCATGACGACCTTGGTCAGCGCGACACGGTAAATCTGCCGGAGATGTTTTCAGGTGTAATGCCAATTGGCTAGCGCGACGGGATGTCCTCCGCCAGCCACAACAATTGCTCCTCGGCTGGCACTTCGCGGCAACTCTGGCGGTTCTCCCCCGCCCAGAGTGGCGAGAAATCAGGCAGACAGCGCGACTCTGCACAGGCACGCAGTTCGCTGAGACCTGCAGCGGCAAGTGGGAAATCGGGGATATCCGGGTCGAGCGGCCCGAGTTCACGCATGGCGCGATTGACGATGCCACGGGCTGGACGTCCAGTGAATACATTAGTGATTTGCGTTGGTGCATCCTTTTCCCGCAGTGCTCGCCGATGTACGGCACGCGTCGTAGCCTCGGGACAACACAGGAAGGCAGTTCCCACCTGTACCGCCTGGGCCCCACGTGACAGAGCCTCGGCTACCGCCTGAGGATCGGAAATACCTCCCGCCGCAATCACCGGTAATGAAACGTTATCAACGACTTGTGACAACAGTTCCATGGTGGGTAGTTGCAGGCTGAGGTCATGGCTCAGGAAGTGCCCACGATGGCCTCCGGCCTCCAATCCCTGGACGATGATCGCGTCAACGCCTCGCTCCTCCAGCCATAACGCTTCATCGAGCGTAGTGGCTGTGGACAGCACCACGGCGCCACAGGCCTTGACCCGTGCAAGCAGTTGCGCCTCCGGCAATCCAAAGTGAAAGCTCACCACTGCCGGTGGATTCTGTTCCAGTACCGCACAGATATCCGCATCGAAAGGTCGACGCGTAGGTCCCGAGCTGGAAGGCGGCTCGATCCCCAGTTCCTGATGAAAGGGTTTCAGTCGCTCATGCCAGCGCTCCAATCGCTCAGGCTGTGCAGGCGGGTTTTCGTGACAGAAGAAATTGACGTTGACCGGCCCCTGATCAGCAATGCTGATCAAGGCCTGTTCCAGTGCGTCTAGAGACAACATGCCGGCAGGCAGCCCGCCAAGGCCCCCTGCCGCAGTGATTGCCAGCGCCAGCTCCTCGTCCTGAGCCCCCGCCATGGGCGCCTGCAGGATCGGCAAGCGTAATCCCAGTCGTTTCAACAGCGTCATGAACCAGACTCCTGGCTGGAAGATGTACCGGCGATTCCGCCTGCCGGCACCTTGAGTTCGAGAATATCGCCGCGAATGACAATATCAAAGCGCTTGAGAAAGCTCATACCCAGCAGCACTCTATCACCTTCACTCCCCGGATTGATTGCCCCGCGGACATCATGCGCGGTCAAACCGCCCAGACCAACAGTATCCAATCGGACCAGACTGCCATTCACGGTCCCGTTGGCGGTATGCAGACGCACCGCGCCCATCGACCGTAAGCCCAGTTGGTCTGCGAGGTGGCTCGGCACACTCACCACGCTGGCTCCGGTATCGAGCAGAAAGCGCACCTCCTGCCCATTGATCGTACCCGGTGCCCGGTAGTGGCCATCTGCGCCGCGCTTCAATTGTAGAGCCTCATCCCCCGCAATCGATACCAGACCGGCATTGGGATTATCGCGCCGTTCCAGCCAACCGTTCACCCACCAGCCGCCAAGCGCCATGAGCAGCACCCAGAACACCAGCATCATGACCAACCCCGGGCCACGCGAGGGATGACCTTCCGCCATTCGCTTTCTCCCCATCACTCCAGCATACCCGTGCCGGCCGGTGAAAATGCCAGACCATGCCAACTGCCAGCCGACCAATATCCGTCGCACTGGAGTGGTACTTTGACCTCATAGAATAACCGCAGCAATGTATGGCTGGCGATGCATGGCTGGCGATGTATGACTGACGATGCATGGCTGGCGATTCACACCAGTGGGGAAGCGTAGCTGGCATGCCTCCAGTACACTGCTCTCACGCGATTACCAACACCACTTACCTACCGAACCAGCCCAGGGAGCACCTTGATGAGCGATACACTACTGCATACCAGCGACATGGACGCCGGGCTGATCTATCGACTATTCACCGGCGCGATTGCCCCACGCCCGATTGCCTGGGTCTCGACCATCAGTGAGGCTGGGCATGTCAACCTCGCGCCCTTTTCCTTCTTCAATGTCGCCAGCGTCATGCCTCCGGTACTGGCCTTCTCACCGCTGATTACCGCCGATGGTCGAATCAAGGATACGCTCACCAACCTCAAGGAAGTCGCTGAGTGTGTCGTGCATATCGGTGGAGAAGCGCTGGTCGAACCGCTCAACGCCACCAGCGCGAGCCTACCGCCGGAAGCTGATGAGTTCGAGCATGCGGGATTGACCAAGGCTGCAATGGGCGAGTTGCGTGTACCGCGCATTGCCGAGGCCCCCGTAGCCTTCGGTTGCCACGTCCGTGACATCATCCACTTCGGCGATCAACCGATGGCCGGCAACCTGGTACTGGCCGAAGTTATCGACATTCATGCCTCCCCCGAGGTGTGGGACGGTCGTCACGTCAGCGTCGAACGCCTCGCCCCCATCGGCCGTATGGCGGGTAGCGACTATGCACGCAGCAGCGACCTGTTTGCATTGGAGAGGCCAAAATAAGAGGGAAGAGGGAAGAAAAGAGAAGGAAGATGGCCAGGTGAACGATGCTCAAGTAAACGATGCTCAAGTAAACGATACTCAAGTAAACGATACTCAAGTAAACAACGCTACAGCGCCCTGACCACCAACCCGATGCCAAGTCCGATGATGCCGATCAGAAACACCAGCCGGAAGCGGGCTTCCGATAGTCGGCGGCGCAGCTTCTGACCGAGCCACATGCCGGCAAATGCCGGCACCAGGGCTGCGCAGGAGGCCAGCAGTAGATCACCGGTAAGGACGTCGCGTTCACCCAATGCGAGGGCGAGGCTGGCGGTGGTGAGGCAGAACAGCATCCCCATCGCCTGAATCAGCGCCTCGCGCGGCAGGCCGATGGACTGCAACCAGGGCACGCCGGGAAATACGCTGGAGCCGGTCATTCCGGTCAACAGCCCGGTCAGCGCTCCGGCACCAGAAGCATGGGCCGGGCGCTCGGTAAAGGCGATACTGCGGCGGGCAAGATTCATGGCGCCATACAGCATCAGCAACACGCCCAGCAGCAGTGATAGCCAGCGAGCATCGACACTTGCCAGCACCCAGACGCCAGGCCAGACAGCCAGTGCCGCCGTGGTCAGAAACAGCCATAGCCTGCGACTCAATACCAGCAGTTGCCCACCAGCCAGAGCCTGCCAAAGATTGGTAACCACCGTCGGCACCAGCATCAGTGCCATAGCGTTCGGCAACCCGATGACAGCGGTCAACAGCGCCAGCAGCACCGTCGGCATGCCCATGCCGAGAATGCCCTTGACCATCCCGGCAAGGACCAGCGCGGCCACCACCAACACCAGCTGAGCAGGGTCGCCGAGAATGAGGCTCACGACTCGGACTGCTCCCAGTCACGGGCTACCTGCTGGCCACGCGCCTGATTGACGCCCAGGCAGATCAGGATGGCAATGATGAAGAAGGCCGCGCAAAGCAGGACCGACGCCTGAAGACCAACGACGGCCTGCAATAGGCCGATGCCGATGATCCCCACTACTCCGGCAACCTTGTTGGCCAGTCCCCAGAAGCCAAAGAACTCCGCGGACTTCTGCTGCGGTGAGAAAAGACCGACCAGCACGCGACTGGCAGACTGGCTGGAACCGAGGCTCAAGCCCGCCAGACAGCCGACATAGAGGAACAGGTCCTGAGCCTGCCAATCCAGCCCGAAGCTGTTGTTTAGCCAGGCGGTGAGCTCCGGCGTGGCCCAGATCGCCAGCACCGCCAGTACCCACATCACCAGCGTCATCAGGTAGGTCACGCGGGTGCCGATCCGGTCCTGAATGACGCCGAAGCCCAGCGCGCCGATCGCCGCCGTGATCTGTACGATGACGAACATCAGGTTACGAGTCGTGCTGTCCCAGCCGACCACCTGCGCACCGTAGATAAAAGCGAAGGTGATGATGATGTAGACCCCGGCCATGGAGAACATCACCGAAATCAGGAACAGCCCGAGGTCACGAAAGCGCCGTAATTCATGCATGGTGCTGGAAACGCGCTGCCAGGCAATCTGGGTGAAGCTTGCCGATACTGGATGCGGCTGACCGCGTTCCTTCAACCACAGGAAGGTGGGGATCGCGGCAATCAGAAAGAATCCCGCAGCGAAGGGCCCAACCCAACGAATACGCTCGAAGTTCTCGGCGGTGGTTTCCCCCAGCACCAGCAGCGTAAAGCCTGCTGCCACCATGCCGCCGATGTAACCCAATGCCCAGCCAAACCCGGAAATACTGCCCAGCTTCTCCGGTGGCCCCAGTTCGGGCAGGAAGGAGGCGATGAACGACTCACCCATCGAGTAGCTGTAGTTGGAAATGATGATCAGGATCAGCCCCAGCACCACATAGCCCGGCTCAACAAAATAGAGCATGGCGCTGGTGGCGACGGTGGCCAGGTAGCTGACAAACAGGAAGCGCTTCTTCTCGGCGCGATAATCCATCACCGCGCCACATAGCGGGCCGGTGAGCACAACCAGCAGGAAGCTCATCGCCAGCGCGAAGCTCCACAGCAGATTGGCGAGCCGGAAGTCATCGCCACGATCGCCGACGATGACCGTGGTGAACATTTCGCCAAACACCACGGTGATGATCAGCAGTGTGTAGGCCTGATTGGCGAAGTCGAACATCGCCCAGCCGAGGATCTCCTTTCGCGACGCCCGTGGTGTCGTCGGCGTGGGGAGTGCATCTGTTACGCTCATTGCGCCTTCCTGTTGGCAAGGAGAGCTCAAGATACCAGCCCTCGCTGCACAGATGCCATGCTACAGATCCAAAGGTATGGATATGGACGCTGCCGGGACAGGAGGATAGGCTCTTGCCATTGTCCGACAACCGGTTACGTACATGACTCCCACGGATCTGCTCGCCTCCAGCGCGGGGCTGGAATGGCACCAGCGTCTTGCCGCCCTGTTTCTCGGCGCTGCAGATGCCGACCTGCCTCGCCGCCTCGAACAGGCACTCCACGAGCTGGCCGATCACGACACCGTCATCTTTCATGCCTACCGAGGTCGCGGCCGACCATTGGTGATCCACGACAACTACCCGCCGCATCGACGCGAACAGGGCGTCGATCGTTACCTCAGTCGTATCTATCTACTCGACCCCTTCTTCCAGGCCATCGAGTCTGGCGTGGACAGCGGTGGTCACCGGTTACGCGACCTGGCGCCGGACCGCTTCGAAAGCAGCGAATACCATGCCCACTACTACCGTGGGTTGGGTCTCAAGGATGAAGTCGGACTCTTCGCACGCGTCGCGGAAGATACTGTGATGGTGGTATCACTGGGCTTCAGTGCTACCGCCGGTAGCCTGACACGACGGCACCTCCAGGCACTGCGTCATGTCACGCCTGTTGTGGCGGCGTTGCTGACACAGTTCTGGACCTGGCAGCATGCACGCTTCGACGACGCCATGAACGAGGTCGAGCCGGTGGACGCCGCCTTCTCGACCTTTGGACAGGGCCAACTCACTCGCCGCGAGCAGGAAATCGTACGCCTGCTGCTCGCCGGTCATTCGACCAAATCAGCCGCGCGCGAGCTGGGCATCAGCGATGGCACCGTCAAGGTCCACCGCAAACACCTCTACCAGCGCCTGGGTGTTTCCAGCCAGGCGCAGCTGTTCCGCTGCTTTCTCGATCACGTGGCGGTGGTTTCTCGCCAGCAATACAATCAGAGCGGCTGAGCGCAGAGCGGTGGTAAACCGCTCAACGGTTGGCGTGGGCGATCACCGCATCACACAGGATCTGGACTCCCTGACCACACTGCTCGGGGCTGGAGTACTCGGCCTCGTTGTGACTGATGCCGTCACGACAGGGCACAAAGATCATCGCCGTCGGTGCCACCCGGGACACATAGACCGCGTCGTGGCCGGCGCCACTCATCATGCGCCGATGGGGCAAGTTCCGCTGACGTGCAGCGGTATCCACGGCATCAATACACGCCGGATCAAAATCAACGACCGGTGATGCCCAGATCTGTTTGCAGTCGGTGGTTACACCGAATGCCTCCTCGATCGCGGCAACTTCCTGCTCGAAAAGCTGCTGCAGGATGTCCAACTGGGACTCATCACCGTGACGCAGGTCGACCGTGAGTTGTAACTCGCCAGGCACCACATTGCGCGATGAGGAGGCAATCTCCAGTTGGCCGAAGGTGACACGCGTCGCGCCACTGGTATCGGCCAACGCATGAGCGTAGAGACGGTCGATCAGACGTGCGGCGGCGGCCAGCGCATCGCGACGCAGGCGCATCGGTGTCGGCCCTGCATGGGAATTCTGCCCGGAGATGTTCAGGTTGAACCAGCGCATACCCTGAACGCCGGTCACGACACCAATCGCTTCCTGCTGCTCTTCGAGCACCGGGCCCTGCTCGATATGCAGTTCGAAATAGCTGTCGAGCCCAGGCTCTCCCAGCTCCAGTTCCGCGCGATAACCCAGCCTTTCGATCTCCTGGCCCATGGTGGTACCGGCGCTATCGGCAATCGCCAGCGTGTCTTCCAGCTTGAAGACTCCGGCATAGGTACCGGATGCGACCATGGCCGGTGCGAAGCGACTACCTTCTTCGTTGGTCCACACCACCAGCTCCAGCGGGCGCTCGGTCACGACTCCAGCATCGGCGAGGGTCCGCAATACCTCGAGGCCCCCCAACACACCGAGAATGCCGTCGAAACGTCCACCCAGCGGCTGGGTATCGAGGTGGCTGCCCAGCGCCACGGGAGGCAAGTCATTGCGGCGACCCTCGCGACGAATGAACAGATTACCGATCGGGTCCAGCCGCCACTGGCAACCCAGCGCCTCACACCATTCGATCAGCAGGCGTCGGCCGGCATCATCCTCGTCGGTCAGGGCCAGACGGCAGCTACCACCACCCGCAGTGGGGCCAATTTCGGCCATGGCCATCAGGCTGTCCCACAGGCGCTGGAAATTGATATCGAGAGAAGCAGTGGTCGTCATTCGAGGGGTTCTCCTGTTGTTGTCATTTCATACGCTCTTGAGCCGCGCGTTTTCCTGCCGAGAGCTGTTGTGTCAGGCCCAGGCATATCACGGACCGTCATGGCGCGATGTCGAACAGGGCCTTGCCATAGGCCATTCAGCGTAGAGGTAGCGCATTCAGCATAGAGGTAAGTGCATTCAGCATAGAGAGAGGCAGCTAACCGGCGACATACCCCCATGAGGATATGTCGCGTGCATGGCGGACACATAGAGACTGACGGCATTCCATCAGGAGGTAAACCAATGACAACATCCACGACTCCAGGTCAGGAAACCCGCCAGCAAACTCGTCCGTCATCGCTCGATGCCGAGACCCTGTGGCGCCAGGACCGTGATCACTTCATCCATCCGTTCACCGACTTCAGCCAGTTCCATGACAAGGGCTGCGAGCTGATCACCGACAGCGACGGTATCTATGTCGCAGATATCCACGGCAATCGCTTCATCGACGGCATCGCCGGATTGTGGTGTGTAAATGTGGGTCACGGGCGCCATGAAATTGCCCAGGCCATGGCCGATCAGGCCAGCCGCATGGCCTACTTCTCGACCTTCAATAACCTCTCGAATGCCCCGGCAACACAATTGGCCGCCAAGCTCGCCGAACTCGCTCCGGCGCATCTCAACCATGTGTTCTATACCTGCGGCGGCTCCACCGCCAATGATGCCACCATTCGTCTGGTGCACTACTACTTCAACCGCCTCGGCAAGCCCAGCAAGAAACGGATTCTGTCGCGGCGCAATGCCTACCACGGCACCACCTATCTGGCGTCCAGTCTGACCGGCATCGAGAGCAACAACTGGTCCTTCGACACGCTGAGCGAACTGGTCACCCACCTCAGCGAGGCCAACCTCTATCGTCGTCCCGAAGGGATGAGCGAGGAAGCCTACTGTGACCACCTGGTGGCCGAGTTCGAGACAACCATTGCCGACATCGGTGCCGACAATATTGCCGCCTTCATCGCCGAACCGATCATGGGCGCCGGTGGTGTGCTGGTGGCTCCGCAGGGCTACCACAAGCGCATGCAGGCCGTGTGTCGCGCCAACGACATTCTGTTCATTGCCGATGAGGTTGTGACCGGCTTTGGCCGTCTCGGCCACTTCTTCGCCTCCGAAGCGGTGTTCGACACCCAGCCAGACATCATCAATATCGCCAAGGGTCTGTCATCCGGTTACTCCCCGCTGGGCGCCAGCCTGATCTCCGACCGCCTCTACGAAGTGCTGGGCACGCCGCAGTGCAAGGGTGGAGTACTGAGTACCGGCTTCACCTATTCGGGACACCCGGTGAGCTGTGCTGCGGCACTGAAGAACATCGAGATCATGGAGCGTGAGGATATCTGCGCCAATGTTCGCGAGGTCGGCCCTTATCTCGAGCAGTCCCTCAAGCGCCTGGCGCACCACGCCACGGTAGGCGATGTGCGTGGCAGTCACTTCATGATGTGCATCGAGAACGTCGCCGACAAGACCAGCGGCGAGCTGCTGCCGGTCGAAGCACGTGTTGGTGATCGCGTTGCCGAAGAAGCCCAGAAACGCGGCTTGATCATTCGCCCGGTGGGGCATCTGAACGTGATCTCACCAACGCTGATCTGGACCCGCGAGACCGTGGATACGGCGGTGGCGATTCTCGATCAGGCGCTCGCCGCGACCACCGAGTCACTGCAGCGGGATGGCTTCCTCCCGGCCTGACCCTGCCCCCTGCTCCACAGCGAGAAGCGCTGCTCAAGGCTCGAGTAGCGCTTCTCCACATGCTCCCAATAACTAGAAATGAGCTTCCCCTATGGAAACCTATGGCTTCTGGGCCGTGATCCCCACTGCGGTGGTGCTGATCATGGCCATCATCACGCGACGCACCATCGAATCCCTGCTTGCCGGTAGTCTCGTCGGTCTATTGATGGTCGACCCCGGTCAGGTCATCACCCAGGGCTCCGATATCCTGCTGGAGGTTCTCGGCAACGATACCGTCACCTGGATCATTCTGGTCTGTGGCCTGTTCGGCAGCCTTATTGCCCTACTGGTACGCACCGGCGGCGTCCTCAGCTTCGGTGACGTCATGACCCGTCGATTGACCTCTCGCCGTCAGGGATTGCTGACCACCTGGGTACTGGGGCTGCTGATCTTTGTCGATGACTATCTCAACGCCCTGACCATCAGCGCCTCGATGAAGAAGATCACTGATCGCTACGGCGTCTCTCGGGAAAAACTGGCCTATATCGTTGATTCAACGGCCGCTCCGGTCTGCATCCTGGTGCCGTTCTCCACCTGGGCTGTGTTCTTTGCTGGCCTGCTGGAAGACAATGATGTCACTGGCAACGGCATGTCGTTGTATATCGAGTCCATTCCCTACATGGCCTATGCATGGGTCGCCGCTGCCATCGTGCCATTGGTCGCGCTGGGCTTTATCCCTGATATCGGCCCGATGCGGCATGCTGAAGCACGTGCTGCCGGCGGCCAGCCGATCCCTGATGGGGGTGAGGAAAATGCCTTGAAGATCGAGGGTAACGGCGACCATCGCCCGCACCTGATCAACTTCCTGCTGCCGATTGCCACGCTGATCTTCGCCACCTGGTATTTCGATATCGACATCCTGCGTGGCGTGATCGTCGCGCTGGCGGTCACACTGGTGTTGATTGGCGTCCAGCGCCTACTGACCTTCGATGAAACCTTCGATACCGCTCTGGAAGGTTTCAAGGCCATGATCATGCCGCTCGGCACGCTGGTGGCCGGTTTCACGCTCAAGGAAGTCAATGATCTACTCGGACTCACTGAGGTGGTGATCCACACTGTGCAGCCGCTGATGACACCCCACCTACTGCCCGCAGTAGTGTTCGTGACCATGGCCTTTCTGGCCTTTGCCACCGGTTCCTTCTGGGGCCTCTTCGCCGTCGCCATGCCTATCGTGTTGCCGCTGGCCCAGAGCGTCGATGCCAATATGCCACTGGTGGTCGGTGCCTTGATCTCGGCCAGCGCCTTCGGAAGTCACGCCTGCTTCTACGGCGACTCCACCGTCCTCTCGGCTCAGGGTAGCGGCTGTAGTCCCATGGCTCATGCCCTGACACAACTGCCTTATGTGTTGATCGCTGCGGCCCTGGCCACCTTGATCTTCCTGATTATCGGCTTCATGTGAGACCCACCATGAATGACACTTCTCTCGACCTTGCTTCGGCTTCCCCTCAGGCCACTCCTGCGCAACTGGGCTGGGCAATGCCCGCCGAGTTCGCTCCCCATGACGCCTGCTGGATGCTGTGGCCACAACGTCCCGACACCTGGCGCTTCGGTGCCAAGCCCGCGCAACAGGCATTTGTTGCGGTGGCGACCGCCATCAGCGAGAGCGAAACTGTCTTCGTTGGCGTCAATGACGACCAGTACGAGAATGCCAGACACCAACTGCCTGAGCATATCCGCGTCATCGAGCTCTCCAGCAACGACGCCTGGATGCGTGATGTCGGACCGACCTTCGTCACCCATCCGACGCATGGTCTGGCAGTGATCGACTGGGAATTCAATGCCTGGGGAGGACTCGACGAGGGGCTGTATTTCCCGTGGGACAAGGATCGTCGTATCCGCACCAAGATCGCCGAGACGCTCGGCATTCCGCGCTTCAAGGCCGGTATCGTGCTGGAAGGTGGTGCCATTCACGTCGATGGCGAAGGTACCCTGATCACCACTGAGGAGTGCCTGCTCAACCCCAACCGCAACCCCGGGCTGAGCCGCGAGGACATGGAGCAGGTACTGAGCGCCCAGCTTGGAGTCGACAAGGTCATCTGGTTGCCACGTGGTTGCTACCTTGATGAAACGGATGGTCACGTCGACAACCTCTGCTGCTTCGTCGCCCCTGCCGAAGTTGCCTTGTCGTGGTGCGACGACAGTACAGATCCACAATATGCGATCTGCCGTGAAGCGCTCGCGGTCCTCGAAAGCAGCACCGATGCCCGGGGTCGTGCCTTTGTCGTGCACCGCCTGCCACAACCCGGCCCGCTGTACATCGGCGAGGATGAGTCCAGCGGCATCGATCGCTTGTCCAGCTCCCACCCACGTCAACCTGGCGACCGAATGGCAGCTTCCTACGTCAACTTCTATATTGGCAACAAGGTAGTGGTCATGCCGCTGCTGGACCCAAAGCATGACGACGAAACCCGCGAGACTCTCCAGCGGCTATTCCCTGAACGCAGGGTCATTGGTGTCGAAGCCAGGGAAATTCTCCTCGGCGGCGGCAATATTCACTGTATTACTCAACAACAGCCAGGAATTGCACATTGTGTCGCATGATCGCGACCATTCGCGGTAGTTCAGTCTCTTGAACTGCATAAAATCGCCCAATAGTATGCACATCAGCAAGTCGACTACGACTTTGCGCCTACTGAAGGAGATTCCCACCATGACTCGAACTGTCACAGCAATTCTGCTTGCTGCCGCTCTGGGCCTGGCATTGACTGCATGTGGTACCGGAACAGGCGAACGCGCCCTCAGCGGCGCTGGTATTGGCGCAGCTGTCGGTGCTGGTGCAGCAGCCGTCACCGGTGGTGATGTGTCTCAGGGTGCCGTCATCGGCGGCGGTGTTGGCGCAGCAACTGGCGCGGCCACCGACGCTGACGATATCAATCTCGACAGGTAAGGGCATACGCCTCTGGCCAGCAGCCTGACGCTGTCCGGGTATGAGACCGACATGATTTGCTCCCATGCCCCACAGCGCTGCTCCAATACTGCCGGCGGCGATGGCTCTGGTACTCGACCCAAGTACTAGTAACAAGTACTCGTATCAAGTACCTACGATACACGCGCTCGCCATACGGACATGGCGAGCGCGTTCGCATTAGTGGGCAGCAGAGATCAACGCTTGCATGCTACTGGCATATCCAGCCACCTACACCAAGGTGGAAATGGTTGGCATGGGCAGTGTTGTAGCTCGGCCCAAGAGTGGTTCCGAACACATCGCAAGCAGCCTTGCCTGCTCGCTCGAGAAACAGGCCCTTGTCGCCGTTTCCCCAGTCGTTTTCCACACTGACACGCTGGCCATCTTCCAGAACAAAAGCGGCGATATCCAACGCCTCGGCCGTAGCGTGCTGGCTGCGCCTCCCCGACTGCCGACCATAGACATTGCGGCAGGCAAAACTGCCCAGGTGCTCGACGCTGGCTACCGGACTGCCCAGTGTCTGCTGCGCCACCTCCATCAGGTGATGACGCTCGTACAGTGCCCAGGCCACGGCTAGCGGGCAATGAGCCAGATAGCTTGATGACCACTCCACTGCGGTGCGCTGAACTCGCACCATGTTGGTCAACTGACAGCCACCCGAGGAAAAGTCTTCGAGCACCTGAAACTGAACAGCGGGATCCTCAGCCAACAGCGTTCGACAGGCGGCGGGATCTTCCCCCAGACGCTTGATCTTAAACCCTGTGAAAGGGCCCGGCGCGGTATCGAGGCTCAAGGGTGTCCATGGCAGCCACTGGGGGGGAAGAACCCACACTGCTACGAGGCAGGTCACTATCAGTCCACTTGCCAGCCAACGCATTCCTGCTCCAGAGTCACTTGAGTGCCGCCATCGGTGTACGGACAACGTTACCGTCACGGCTTCGGTTTACGGGTGGGGTTGGTCAGGCCACATATCTACAATGCGCAGAGTACTGGCTTGTCAGGCTTCAAGAAGATATGACAGCGCCAATGCCACGACACCGACCACAACGGCGATTACCACGGCAAAGGTCACGATACGATCCAACCATCGGTCGAAGGAGGACCACTTGCCACGCGATTTGCGTCGGCGTTTGGGGGGTACGCGGCGTGTTGCGCCACGGACATGAGGCGAGGGCATGGCCGCTATCCTTTCATCCTTTCCTTGATTTACGACCCGAGCTTCTCTTGACCGGTAATACCGCGCATACACTCAGGGCTCACACTCACCCCATCCATTCGTGAGCACTTGAACAAAGAACCATGATATTGGCATGAGCGATACGATGTTGCCAGCTTCGCGCTTGCTGGAAGCAACTTCGCACCTCCCGAAAACAGCTCTACCCTTCCTGGAAACAAGCAACGCCGGCTCGAAGGCCGGCGTTGCTTCAGTCAGGTCAATAATACCATCAACTTCAATACCATTAACTTCGTGAGGCACCGGGTTCGATATTGCTGGAACCCAGGGGCGCATCGGGGTCGATCTCCAGATCTTCCTCCTTGAGCGCCTCCTCCGGCGGGTCCATGCCTTCCGAGGTCGCCTGGTCACGCGCCTCGTAGGCATCCGCGCCCACCGGCATCGCCTTGTAGTGGGAATACAGGCCTTCCAGCATCAACTTGCGATCCTTACGCAACTCTCGCACCAACACCACGATCATCAAATAGAGAATAAAGGTGAACGGCAATGCGGCGAGCACCGATGCAGCCTGAAGCCCCTTCAAGCCTCCTGCCGCGATCAGGGTGTAACAGATCGACGCTATCAACACGCCCCACAGAATGCGCTTGTAGAGCGGAGGGTTCAGCGAGCCATTATCGGTCATCTGCGCCACGATATAGGTCGCCGAGTCAGCCGATGTGACCATGAATATGAAGATCAACACCATTGCCATGACTGACAGCAGCCCCGAGAACGGCATCAAGTCGAACATCTTGAACAGTGCGACGGTAATATTGTCCTGAGTGGCTGCCGCCAGCCCCAGGCCATCGGTAGCCAGCTCCATATGGATTGCCGTACCGCCAAACACACCCAGCCACAGGCAAGCCAACAGCGGTGGAACGAACAATACACCAAACACGTACTCCTTGATGGTACGACCACGAGAGATACGCGCGACAAAGGTGCCAACAAAGGGAGACCAGGCAATAACCCAGGCCCAGTAGAAGATGGTCCAGCTCTGTGCCCAGTCATTGCCGTTATAGGGTGACATCCGCAGGCTCATGACAAAGAAATTCTGCAGGTAATCCCCGAGGCCCAGAGTAATGGTCTCGAGAATCTTCAGCGTCGGCCCAGTGAACAACATGTAGAGCATCAGCAGGATACACATGATCATGTTGAGATTGGAGAGACGCTTGATGCCCTTGTCGAGGCCTGACCAAGTGGACAGCATATAGGCGCCGAACATGCAGACCATGATGATGAACTGCCAGAACGGGCCTTCTGATACGCCAAATACTGCATGCATGCCGCCGTTCATCTGCAACACAGCCAAGCCCATGGACGTAGCCACACCCATGACAGTCGCCACCACCGCAAATACATCCAGAGCGCCATTGAAGCGACGCAGACCTGGACGCTTGACGGTCAACGGACGCAACACCACCGACACCAGACCGGGCTGCTCCTTACGGAACTGGTAATAGGCAATGATCAGGCCGACCAACGCGAAACCTGCCCACTGATGGATGCCCCAGTTGAAAAAGGCGTACTGGATCGCATAGCGCGCCGACTCCGGTGTTTCAGCAGCGAAATCGCCATAGGGCGGATCGATATAGTGGCTCATCGGCTCGGCCATGCCGTAGAAGACCAGACCGACGCCAAAGCCCGCTGCCAGCAACATGCTGACCCAGGAGAAGAAGCTGTATTCCGGCCGCTCGTCCTGTGACCCGAGACGCACCTTGCCATATTTGCTCATGGCGAGGCCCAGCAGGAACACTACGATGGCGAATACCGAGAGGAGGTAGAACCAGCCAAACAGCTTGGAGACAGTACTCAGCAAGCTGCCGGCAACTTCACCAAATCCGGTGGGGAAAATGGCACCGAGAGCCACAAGTATAAAAATGAAGAATGCAGAGACGTAGAAGACCCGCTGACCTTGCGCTTCCTTCTGTTGTTGCATATCGCCTTCCTGATTATTGTCAGTGACGTTTATCGGAAGGCCTGTGCAGCGCTGCTTCGGCATTGGATTCATGCGTGAATCACTCGTGTCATGCTCTCTACTTCGAGACCAGTACCGAACAGCCTTTGCAGACCCTATTGCTTACTGCCGAATGGCACTCTCAAGGCGCCAATACAACTCCACTACTTTTTTTACATTCAGGAACCCTGGATCCAAGGCTCAGGTTGATTATAACCATCGAAAGCCATATGCCCAGACATACACACTGGCTATTGACAGCATTTGCATATCTCATGCCATGACGACACCCTAAGGTGCGAGAATATTTCCTACAGTCTCACGAGAAATGACCATGTCTCAACTCAGTCAGACGCGCCTATCTGTACTGGACCTCGCTCCAGTCCGAGAAGGCGGGACCATCGCCGATAGCTTCAGCGAGAGTGTGTCCCTTGCTCAGCACACCGAATCGCTGGGTTTCACTCGCTTCTGGCTTGCCGAGCACCACAGCCTGGATGGCATTGCCAGTGCCGCCACATCGATTCTGATCGGGCATATTGCCGGACATACACAGCAAATTCGCGTCGGTAGTGGCGGGATCATGCTGCCCAATCACGCGCCACTGGTGATTGCCGAACAGTTCGGCACCCTTGCCACTCTCTATCCCGAGCGCATCGATCTTGGCCTGGGACGTGCTCCCGGTGCAGATGGCGCGACCATGAAAGCCCTGCGCCGCGATCCCTATGCCGGCGTTGATGATTTCCCCCAGCGCCTCGCTGAATTGCAGCAGTTCCTCGGTGACGCTCATCCGCAACAGCGCGTTCGCGCCATACCAGGACAGGGAACTCGAGTACCACTATGGCTGCTGGGCTCAAGCCTCTACAGTGCCCAGTTGGCGGCACGCGAGGGCCTTCCTTTCGCCTTTGCCGCCCAGTTTGCGCCAGCACAGTTGGATGAAGCGCTGCATGTCTACCGCGAGCACTTTCGGCCCTCGGAGGTACTCGATGCACCCTATGCCATGGTTGGGCTGCCGGTCATCGCCGCAGACAGTGATGAAAAAGCTGAATTTATCGCCAGCACTGCTCGTCAGAAATTTCTTGGCATGATTCGCGGCCAGCGTGGCCGCGCGCGACCACCGGTGGATAAACTGGACTGGACACCCAGTGAGCGAGTGCAGGTGGAGAGTTTCCTCGGTGCCGCCGTCATCGGTGGCCCCGACAAGGTCAAGCGCGGGCTGGAACGCTTCCTGGAACGCACCAGTGCCGATGAGCTGATGCTCAACACCGATACCTTTACCCTCGAGGATCGCCTCGAGAGCTACCGTATCGTGGCCGACCTGTGGCGCAAGTAGGAACGGCTAGCTCAACTGGCTAACTCAACTGGCTAACTCAACTGGCCAGCTCAACTGAGGGGGCGACCGCTCAGCGACTCAGTCTCGCCTCTCTGGTTCGCCCCTCTGGTTCACCCCTCTGGTTCACCCCTCTGGTTCACCCCTCAGGTTCGCCACCCGGGTTCGCGACTGAGCCATTCGGGCTGGGCGGCTTCGAAGGCAGCAGCCCAGCGCAACAGCGCCAGATCCTCGCGATGCGGCGCAATCAGCTGCAGCCCCATGGCCTTGCCTTCGCTGTTGAAGCCGGCCGGGAGACTGATCACCGGGCAACCGGACAGCGAGCCGGGAATCACCACCTCCATCCAACGGTGATAGGTATCCATCGCCTTGCCTTCGATCTCCCGCGGCCACGGCGTCTCGACATCGAAGGCGAATACCTGAGCGCTGGGCAGCGCCAGCACATCGAAACGCTCGAATAGCTTGAGTACGCTGGCATACCAGGCTGAGCGCGATACATTGGCGCGGTGGATATCCAGCGCCGAGCGCGCCAGGCCCTGCTCCACTTCCCACTGCGCTTCCGGCTTGAGCTGGTGGCGCCGTTCGGGGTCCTGCCAGACCTCGGACAGACTGCCGGCCACCGCCCACTGGCGAAGGGTCAGCCAGCTCTGCCATAGGCGCTCTGGCGCATAATCCGGTGTCACCGCCTCAAGCGTCGCGCCTAGTTGTTCGAACACGCCAAGGGCGCCGGTACAGACATCCAGCACGCCCTCTTCCATTGCCAGATAGCCATCCCAGTCGCCCAGCCAGCCAATGCGCAGTCCATGGGCGGCCTCGACTCCCGGCAAGGGTTGACGGAGGGTACTCGGATCATCGGTCAGCGCCAGCGGTGCTCGGGGATCGGGACCGGCTTGAATTGCCAACAGCTGGGCAAGGTCACCAACGCTGCGCGCCATGGGGCCTTCGGTGGCCAGTTGATGACCAAATATCTCTGGACCAGCCCCGTGAGGTACGCGACCAAAGGATGGCCGCAAGCCGAAGAGGTTGTGATAACCCGCCGGATTACGCAGTGATCCCATCATGTCACTGCCGTCGGCCACCGGGAGCATGCGCATCGCCAATGCTGCAGCGGCACCACCGCTCGATCCGCCCGCACACAGGCGGTGGTCATAGGCGTTACGGGTCGCACCGAATACCGTGTTGTAAGTCTGGGAGCCAAGCCCGAATTCCGGAGTGTTGGTCTTGCCGATGAAGATCGCTCCGGCCGCACGAACACGCGAGACCATCAGGCCATCTTCAACAGGCGCCTGACCAGCAAACAACGGTGATCCCATCGACGTTGGAATATCACGGGTTACCGAGAGGTCCTTGATCGCCTGGGGAATGCCATGCAACCAGCCCCGCGAGCGACCGGCTGCCAGTTGCTGGTCACACTCAGCCGCCTGCGCCATCAGTTGCTCGCTATCGACACGCGACACGATGGCATTGACCCTCGGGTTCACGGTATCGATATGCGCCAGATAGGTCGCCATGACCTCACGGCAACTAACTTCCCGGGCGTGGATGGCACGCGATAGACGTGAGGCATCCCAGTCGAGAAGTTGATGGGCGACGCCTGGATAAACAGCAGATGACGTTGACGACGACACGATGTGGCTCCTCATTGAGGTATCCGTCAGGCTCCGGAATCATCACAGAGCCCAGCATGCATATTTCAAACGTTCTGATGCATACATCATGTAACCTCGAATGATGCTCGCGTCAATCCGACCTCTGGTCATGGGCTTCAGCGATGGCGCTCAGGTGGCGCGACCGTCAATAGCCATCAGAACTGACCATGCAGTTGCCCAAGGCGAGCCAGGTAGTTCGCATAGACCTGATCATAACGTTCCACGTCAACGCGACTCGGTACTGCTCTGGACCCCTCGTCCACTGCCACCAGGCGGCCGCAAAGCTCCTCGAGGCTTCCCTCTCCCGCACACCAGGCAGCCTGAATGGCACCGCCAAGCGCTGCCGCGTCGGTAACCACGGGACAGATCACTTCGGTATCCGTGATGTCGGCAACGATCTGACGCCACGCCTCGCTGCGTGCGCCACCGCCGATCAAGCGTATCTGACTGGCCTGTGATGCCAGCGGACCCAGCAGCTCGAGGCCATACCGCAGGCCGAAAGTCGCGCCCTCGACCACTGCCCGACACAGGTTATCGGGCGTGGTGTTGCGGCTGGTCAGGCCTAGAAAGGAAGCGCTGGCCTCGGGTAGTGCCGGCACCCGTTCGCCATTGAAGAACGGTAGAACCGTGACCCCATCACTGCCCACCGGGGCACTTTCAATGGCGGTATTGAAGCCGGCGATATCCAGTCCGAACAACTCACGAATACGGGTCGTCGCCGAGGTAACGTTCATGGTGCAGATCAATGGCAGCCAGCCCTCATGACTGGCACAGAAATTGGCCAGCAACGCGCTATCAGCCTCGACACTTTCCGCAGCATGAGCACAGATGGTGCCTGACGTGCCGAGACTCATGGTCACCATGCCCGGCAGGATATTGCCGGTGCCGATGGCGCCAAGCATGTTGTCACCGCCACCGCTGGAGACCAGTACGTCATCTCTCAGCCCCAGGTGTTGCGCCAGTTCGGCTCGCACCTGCCCAGCCGGCTGCTGCGAATCGATCAGACGTGGCAGCACTCGCTCGGCATCCAGTTCGGGAGCAATCGTGGCGAATACTTCGTGCTGCCACTGCCGACGCCGCGTGTCGAAATAACCGGTTCCCGACGCATCACCCGCCTCGGCAACCTTTTCACCCGTCAGCCAGTAGTTGAGGTAATCGTGGGGCAGCAGGATGCTGTCGATACGACGATACGCCTCGGGATGCACCTCACGCAGCCAGGCCACCTTGGATGCGGTATAACCGGTCTGCAGTACCAGCCCCAGTTTATCGATGCATCCCTGCTCACCACCCAGTTCAGCGATCAAGCGCTGGTTCTGGACATTACTCTCGGTATCGCACCAGAGCTTGGCTGGATGCAGCGGCTTGCCCGCGGCATCCAGTGCTACCATGCCATGCTGCTGACCGGAGATACCGATGGCGCGGATGGTATTGGCCTGAATCCCAGCGCGATCCAGTGCTTCGTGAAAGGCACCGGTAAAGGCTTCGATCCACTCATCGGGCGATTGCTCACGGCGGCCGTTGTCACCCTCGACCAGGTGATGAGGGCGACTGGCTTCTCCCAGCAACCTGCCCGCCTGCACATCGACGACCACAACCTTGGTGCTTTGTGTCCCGCAGTCCACCCCCAGATACATCTGTGCTCACCTCTCTGTATTTGTTGATGCCTGGTTGCTCAGAGCTTCCAGAGTAGCGCGCGCGCCTTTATCGTGCAGCAACGTCAAGGCTTCCAGATAGGCCACCACGAAACGCGGCGAATCGACCAGGTCACCGAACAGCTCACGATTCTCGATAAAGACCGTTGGATGCTGACGATTATTGGCCGCGATCCGAGTGAGGTCACTCGCCAGTCGGTCGACCACTTCGATCGGTTGTCCCTGCTCATCGCTACCCTCGACATAACGGGCCCAGCTGGCGACTACCGCAGCGGAGCGTTTCAGCTCTCCTCCGTGCTCCAGTTGATGGCGAATCACCGGCACCAGCCATTTGGGGATGCGATCGGAACTCTCGGCGCACAGTCGCGCCAGCGTGTCCTTGATCTCTGGATTGGCAAAACGCTCGATCAAGGTGCGTCGATACTTGTCCAGGTCCACGCCGGGTACCGGCGCCAGTGTCGGACTACCTTCCTCTTCCATGTAGCCAAGCAGAAACTCGACAAACAGCGGGTCCTGACAAACCTCATGAGCGTAGCGGTATCCCGCCAGATAACCGAAGTAACACAGCGCCTGATGGCTGGCATTGAGCAGCCTCAGCTTCATCAGCTCATAGGGCATGACATCCTCGACCACTTGAACACCTGCCTGGTCGAAGGCTGGCCGTCCTTGAGAGAAATGATCCTCGAGTACCCATTGAGTGAAAGGCTCACAGACCACCGGCCAACCATCCTCGAGGCCGAATTCGTTGGCCAGCTCTTCAGTATCTGCGGCTGTGGTGACGGGGGTAATACGATCCACCATCGAATTGGGAAAGGGCACGGCGTGATCGATCCAGGCGGCCAACTGCGGGTCACGAGCACGCGCGAAGGCGGTGAACATGCGACGCGCCACGTCACCGTTGCCCTGGATGTTGTCACAGGACATCACGGTAAAGGGCATCAAGCGTCGCTCACGCCGACGGCGCAACGCCTCCACAACCAAACCAAAACAGGTTCGTGCACTGGCAGGACTCGCCAGGTCATGCACCACATCCGGGTTATCCAGATCGAACTCTCCGGACACCGGATGAAAGTTGTAGCCGCCCTCGGTCACCGTCAGCGAGACAATGCGAATCGCCGGGTCCGCGAGTGTTTCGATCACCGCCTGCGGGTCATCGGGAGCATAGAGGTAATCCATCATCGAACCGATAACGCGTGGCTCGCGTGTCCCATCCTGGTGCTTGATTACCAGGGTATAGAGATGGTCCTGATTAGTGAGCACTTCCTTCATTCGACGATCACCAGGCATCACACCAACGCCAACAATGCCCCAGTCGAGCGCCTGTCCCGACTCCATCAGCGCATCGATGTACATCGCCTGGTGTGCACGGTGAAAACCACCGACACCGAAATGCACGATGCCTGCTGTCACCCGCTGACGGTCGTAAGTGGGGCACGAGACTCGTGGATCGAGCTGCGCCAGATTGCTGTCATTGAGTCGAGTCATGCTTATGGCCTCCCTCAGGATAAGGCGGCACCGCCAGCCAGTACGCTGACCACTCAGCGCACAGTCGACCAGAGGGTCCTGGGTGGAAAATGAATCTCGGTGGTATCCGCTACTGCCAGTGCAGATCCGCCGCAATGGAATCTCGTTTGATCAGCTCGGCATTGAGCATGTCCTTGTCGCAGGTACGCGAGATGGCCCCGGCCTGATCCTGCCCCATGGCAAGCCAGCGCTGGATCAGGCGCTGTTCGAGCACGTCGTCCTCCACTTCGAGGAACAGCGTGAAATCGAAATAGTCACGCAGGCTGGACCATGGCGCTTCGTCGAGCAGTAGATAATTGCCCTCGATGATCAGGATGCGGTGGGACGGGCGAATCACCTTGCCTCCGGCACGCGCCAGATCAAGAGGGCGATCGAATACCGGTATCGCGACATCCCTGTCGGCGGGGCGCAGACGCGCGAGGTCGTGCAATAGCCCATCGACATCGAAGGTCTCGGGCGCGCCCTTTATCGGCAGCAGGCCACGGGGTTCGAGTACCGCATTATCGAAGTGGTAGCCATCCATCGGCACAACCTCGGCGACACCCTCACAACAGCCATTGAGGGCACGGGCCAACCAGGCGGAACGGAACGACTTTCCCGCGCCTGGCGGCCCTGCCAGTGCGACCATATAGCGGCGACGTCCTGCGGACTGCTCCAGCAGCTGCTCGGCCATGGCTTCAATCGATGGGTTCATTGTTTCCTCCCGCTGACGAGGGGTAATACGGGGAGCCAACCCCAGCCACTCAACTCATCCAGTTGCCACCGTCCACGTTCAATGTCTGAGCCACCACGTATTCACTGTCGCTACTGGCGAGAAACACAGCGGCTCCGGCGTAGTCCTCCGGGCGCCCCATTCGTCCGATCGGCACCGCCTCTCCGACCAGGCGTTTCTTCTCGCCCAACGGGCGCTTTTCATAGCGGGCAAAGAGTGCATCGACTTCGGCCCACATCGGCGTATCCACCACGCCAGGCGCCATGCCATTGACGCGTATGCCCTGCTTGATCAGGTCCAGCGCACAGGACTGTGTCAGGCTGATCACTGCCGCCTTGGTGGCGCAATAGGTACTGACCAGAGGTTCGCCGCGGCGCCCGGCTTGAGACGCCATGTTGATGATGCGCCCTCCCCGCTGCTGCTCGATCATCGAGCTCGCCACCGCCTGCAGGGTAAAGAACAGCCCCTTTACGTTGACGGCGAACTGGCGATCGAAGCTGGCTTCACTCACCTCCAGCACCGGCGCCATATCGAATACCGCCGCGTTATTGACGAGGATGTCGATGCCACCGAAGTGCCCTTCCACCGCGGTGATCATTGCCGCGATGGACTCTCGGCTGCACACGTCGAGCCGCACCCCCATGACCGACTCACCATCTCCCAGTGCCGCCAGGCCTTCGTCGATGGCGGTGGTGTCAATATCAGCGATCACCACTCGCGCGCCTTCGCGAAGATAAGCTTCGGCAATGGCCAGCCCAATACCTCGGGCTCCACCAGTAATGACCGCGACCTGGTCCTGCAGCTTGCCTACCGTGCGTTGAGTGCTCACAGATCTGCTTCCTGCTGTTGTTCCATGACGGTTGATTTATAACGACTGCTTTATGACGCTTGTTTTATGATGACTGTTTTATGACGACTGTCGCTGCCAGGTCTTCACCAACTCCGGTAATTCACGCATATCAGCCATCACCTGCCAGACCCCCAGAGTCTGCAAGCGTGCCGACTGATCGGGAAGTACATGACTGGCGCCGGTAAAGCCGATTACCGTCATTCCCGCTGCCAGCGCCGCGGTCGCTCCTGAAATCGAATCCTCGACCACCAGGCAGTCCTCGGGCGCAACCCCCAGAGTTCGGGCTGCGAGCAGATAGATGGCCGGATCCGGCTTGGGCTGGGACACCTGCTCAGCACAGAATATCTGGATATCATCTCCCAGCACGCGCTTGAGCCCGGTGCGTTCCAGGGAACCTGCGACCCGTTGGCGGCGACTGTTCGAGACCACTGCCCGAGGCAGATCGATGGCCGCAATCGCCTCACTCACCTGAGGCACCGGCTGTAGCTCCCGGGCAAGACGCGCCTCGATCTCATCATCGAGCAGCACCAGGGCATTATCCGGCAACTCGTGCCGACTGCGGGCTGCAAGGCTGGCGAGGATTGCCTCGGTGGTACGCCCCAGGGCGTCGTTCAGCGCCCCTTCAACATCTACATCCGGCAGCCATTGGCCGAGGCGCTCAGCGAGGGTGTTTTCAGCAATAACCTCACTGTCGACCAACACGCCATCGCAATCGAAGATCAGCGTCTGCATGACAACTCCTTAGACATCAACCTCATGGGACGCACGGTTGTCCTGACGTGTCAGGGAAGCCAGCGGATGACGTTCCAGGCTCTCCAGCGCCGAGCCATCAGCAGTGAACAGGTGAGCGCGGCCTGGCTCGAAGCCGAAGCGCACCTCGTCACCCACACGGTGGGCAACATCGCCATCGACCATCAGCGTGATCAGCTCGTCACCCATCTCTACATACAGCGATGTCTGGCCACCGAGCCGCTCGATCACGGTTACGCATGCAGTCAATGGACCGGTGTCGGTCAGTTGCAGGTGTTCAGGGCGAACGCCGATCTCAAGACTCTGGGCCTCGACAACCTCCTCACCCCGCACCGGCACACGCACACTGCCGCCACCCGGCAGCTTCACCGAAACGCCTTCCGCACTGGTGGACTCAACGCTCACCGGCAGGAAGTTCATCTTCGGTGAGCCGATGAAACCGGCCACGAAACGATTACAAGGATGGTGATACAGCTCCATGGGCGAGCCGACCTGCTCGACGATGCCACCCTGCAGGACGACGATCTTGTCGGCCATGGTCATGGCCTCGATCTGATCGTGGGTGACGTAGATCATCGTCGCCTGTAACTCCTCGTGCAGACGCGCCAGCTCGATACGCATCTGCACCCGCAGCGCGGCATCGAGGTTGGACAGCGGCTCATCGAACAGGAAGATGCTCGGATTACGCACGATGGCTCGGCCGATAGCGACACGCTGGCGCTGGCCACCGGAAAGCGCCTTGGGCTTGCGCTTGAGCAACGGCTCGAGCTGCAGGATCGTCGCCGCCTCATCTACCTTGCGCTTGCGCTCGGACGCCGAGACGCCCGCCAGCTTGAGGCTGAAGCCCATGTTGTCTTCGACGGTCATGTGCGGATAGAGCGCATAGCTCTGAAAGACCATCGCCAGGCCACGCTCGGCGGGCCCCAGATCATTGATGCGAGCGCCGTCGATCAGCAGGTCACCGGAGCTGGTGCTCTCGAGACCGGCGATCATCCGCAACAGCGTGGACTTGCCACAGCCGGAAGGTCCGACGAAGACCA
Organism: Halomonas huangheensis; assembly: GCF_001431725.1. Classification (NCBI taxonomy): domain Bacteria; kingdom Pseudomonadati; phylum Pseudomonadota; class Gammaproteobacteria; order Oceanospirillales; family Halomonadaceae; genus Halomonas; species Halomonas huangheensis. Next base: position 3,975,856 of record NZ_CP013106.1, read on the forward strand.
CGAATTCGCGATCCTTGACCTCGAGGTCGACGCCCCTGATGACGTGAGTCTCACCGAAGCTCTTGGTGACCTGATTGAGTTGCAATGTAGCCATGTGAGAATCCTCTTATTTCACCGCGCCGAAGGTCAGGCCGCGGACCATCTGCTTCTGGGTCAACCAGCCAAAGATCAGGATCGGGGCGATCGCCATGGTCGACGCCGCCGACAGCTTGGCCCAGAACAGGCCTTCGGGGCTCGAGAACGAGGCGATGTAGGCGGTCAGCGGCGCCGCCTGGGAAGTGGTCAGGTTGAGACTCCAGAAGGCCTCGTTCCAGCTCAGGATCACCGACAGCAGACCCGTCGAAGCGATCCCCGGCAGGGTCAGCGGCAACAGCAGATACCAGATTTCCTGCAAGGTACCGGCACCATCCATGCGTCCCGCCTCGAGAATGTCTCTGGGCAGATCCTTGAAGAAGGTGTAGAGCATCCACACCACAATCGGTAGATTCATCAGCGTATAGACGATGGTCAGGCCGGTACGGGTATCGAGCAGACCGAAGTCGCGGAACAGCAGATAGATCGGCACCAGTACGCCAACCGAAGGCAGCATCTTGGTCGACAGCATCCACAGCAGCGTACCCCTGGTACGTTTGGTCGGCAGGAAGGCCATGGCATAGGCCGAGGGGATGGCGATCAACAGCGCCAGCAATGTCGAGCCGAAAGACACCACCACACTGTTCCAGGCGAACTTCGAGTAGTCCGCGCGGCTCTGCACCTCGACATAACTTTCCAGGGTCGGCGTGAAGATCAGGCTCGGATCGGCAATCGCCTCGGCCTCGGTCTTGAAGCCGGTCACGATCATCCACAGGATCGGGAAGAAGATGATTAGTGCCACGCCCCAGCCCAGAATTGCCATGCCAATCCGGCGGCGGCGTTGAGCCCGTGCGGCCGAGTGGTTTCCGCTGGGTGGCGGCGCGACAGTGGCGGTCGTTGCCGTCGTGGTAGAGATAGTCGTCATGAAAGTCTCCTTCACAACTCAGGTCCGGCGACGGACCTAGCTGTCGAGATTCTTCGCCACCATCCGTACCAGGAAGATGGCCACGATATTGGCGAGAATGATGGCAATCACGCCACCCGCGGAGGCAGTGCCAACATCAAAATCGAGCAATGCACGGATATAGATCAGGTAAGCCAGATTGGTCGTCGCCAGCCCCGGTCCGCCGGATGTGGTGACGAATATCTCGGCAAAGATCGTCAGCAGGAAGATCATCTCGATCATGATCACCACGCTGATCGCCCGCTTGAGGTGCGGCAACGTGATATAGAAGAAGACCGCGACGGGCCCGGCACCATCCATGCGCGCGGCTTCGACCTGATCCTCATCCAGCGACTGCATGGCGGTGAGCAGAATCAGCAGCGCAAAGGGAAGCCACTGCCAGGAAACGATGATGATGATCGAGGTCAGCGGCAGACTCGAGAACCAGTCAACTACCGGCAATCCAAGCGAGCTGGACAGCCAGGCCAATACGCCATTGGCCGGATGCATCATCATGTTCTTCCATACCAGCGCACTGACGGTTGGCATGACGAAGAACGGCGAGATGGCCAATACACGGGCAATGCCGCGGCCCATGAAATCCTGTTGGAAGAGCACGGCCAGCAGCGTGCCGCCAACGACGGTGATCACCAGCACCCAGCCGACCAGCAACAGGGTGGTGCCCATCGCCGACCATAGCGCCGGATCAGTCACCAGGTATTCATAGTTTTCCAGCCCGGCAAAACCGGTCATGCCGGGCATCAGCAGATTGTAGCGCTGGAACGAGAACCACACGGTCATCGCCAGCGGCACGATCATCCACAGCAACAGTAGCGTGACGGCCGGTGCCTGAAGCGAGAGGGTACGCAGCCCTCCGACAGTGCGGCCGGAAGCTCGAGTCCTGTTCATGACGGACCTCACTCGGAAGTGGCAGCGTCAGACCAGCGGGCTGACGCCTTGATGAGGTGCGGCCGGCAGTGCCGGCCGCAGGCAGGGGTTATTTTGGATAACCAGCACGTTTCATGGTGCGTTCGGTAGCATTCTGAGCAGCCGACAGCGCCTGCTCGACACTGGTATCACCGGACAGCGCCGAGGCCACCATCTGGCCCACCTGAGTGCCCACCGCCTGGAACTCCGGAATGCCGACAAACTGCACACCCACGTAGGGGTTCGGTTCCAGTGACGAATCCAGCGGATCGGCAGCGTTGATCGCGTCGACAACAAACCCAGCGAAGGGTGCAGCCTGCTGATAGTTTTCGTTGTCGTAGGTCGACTGACGAGTTCCCGGCGGCACACTGGTCCAGCCCTGCGTCTCACCTACCAGATTGACGTAGTCCTGCGATGTCGCCCAGGTGATGAAGGTACGTGCCGCGTCCGGAGAGTTGGATGATGCCGGAATCGCCAGCGACCAGGCCCACAGCCAATGCGACCCCTTGGGTGTTTCGGCGACCGGCGCCGGCGCAAAACCCAGGCGATCGGCTACCTTGGATTCATCCGGGTTGAACAGCTTTCCCGCCGCAGAAGTGGCATCGACCCACATTGCGCAGTTGCCGCGCGAGAACAGCGCCAGGTTCTCATTGAAGCCGTTGGACGTGGCGCCTGCCGGTCCATAGTTGTTGAGCAGGTCAACATAGAAGGAAATCGCGTTCTGCCATGCCTCGCTGTTGATCTCCGGGTTCCAGTCCATGTCGAACCAGCGGCCACCGAAGGTATTCACCAGCGTCGAGACAAATGCCATGTTCTCGCCCCACCCCGGCTTACCGCGCAGGCAGATGCCCGACACATTGTTCTCGGGGTCGTGAAGCGTCTCCGCCCAATCGTGGACCTGCTGCCAGGTTGGCTGCTCCGGCATCTCGATACCGGCCTGTTCGAACAGGTCGGTGCGGTAGTACAGCATCGAGCTCTCGGCGTAGAACGGCAGGGCATTCAGCACACCGTCATGGCTCAAGCCATCACGCACCGGCTTGAGCAGATCACTCTCCTGATAGTCCTCAGGCAAGTTATCCAGCGGTACCAGCCAGCCACGTTCAGCCCAGATCGGCACTTCGTAACTACCGATGGTCATGACATCGAACTGCCCGCCCTGGGTAGCAATGTCAGTGGTCATGCGCTGGCGCAGAACGTTTTCTTCCAGCACCACCCAGTCGAGGGTGATATCGGGGTGAGCCTTCTCGAATTCCTCGGTAAGGCTCTGCATGATGACCATGTCGTTATTGTTGACCGTCGCCACGGTAATGGTCTCGGCCTGAGCAGCACCGGCCGTCATCGCAACGGCGCCAATCAACAGCGCCAGTGGTTTACGAAGCTGTGGTTTACGAAGCTGTGGTCTACAAAACATGGGACCGAGCGTGTTGGTTGAGCTCAAGGGGGGAAGGTGATGCATGACGCACTCCTGTTATCGAACCCTGTCTCTGCGGGCTTGTTGTTGTCACTGGCGTAGGCAGGTATCGCGGCCATTCCGTCATTATGGTCGAGACCCAGCGAGAACCTGTCTCAGCATTTTGATCAATCACATCAACGTCTGATCAAATGATCGGACACAGACCCAAAAAAAGCAAAGACAATCCGTTTAGACTTTAGGGGAAGAGAATAGAAGGAAGAGAAAAGAGGGAAGAGAAAAGAAAGAACAGAAGCAGAATCTCCAGCAACGAGCAGCCCGGTGCTGCCCCCACAACTACCAACAAACATCCGGAGGGCGGGGATTCTTCCTTCTTCCTTCTTCCTTCTTATATCTTCCCAACCACATACCGCGCTGCATGTTCGTCGGTGATCAACGCATTCAGCCATCCGCCACGCAGTGCGGCCAGAATCGCGGGGCCCTTTTCCCGTCCTCCAGCCAATGCGATCACTGACTGGTCGCGGAACATGGTCAAGGGCAAGCTGGTCACGCGACGGGTAATCGAACAGTCAATCACCTCGCCGGACTCACTCAACGGCCAGCCCAGCAACTCGCCCACCGCGTCGAACGACAACAACTCGGTCAGTTCGTCGGCACTGATGAAATGGTCCTGGAACAACGTTGCCTGAGGGTCGATACGACCGACGCCGATAAAGGCGGCGCAGGCCTGGCAGGCCACCGCGCCGATGGCGCGGAACAGGGGTTGCCCGGCCAACGCTTCCTTTTCTTCGACACTGGCCGCCACTACCGGTGTGGGCAGCAGGAAACGCTCTCCACCGGTCTTGTCCGCGGCAACCATCACCCCATCGTAACGGTTGGCGGAACCATCGCGAGCGACATTGCCGACCAGTGAGACGAAACGATGTTGGGGGCGGTCGATACGACTCAGTGCCTCCACCGTCGCCCGCACCGAGCGACCGGTCCCCAGAGACAATGTCTGGGGATCACTGCGTTCAATCAGACGCGAGAGGCGTTCCGCTCCAGCCACGGCAAGATAAGGTGTGGTATCGCCAGCATCAGCGGCAGCGGGTACCACGTCACAGTAATCAAGGCCGAAGCGCTCGCGAATCGCTTGAGACAAGGCGCTGCAATAGCCGATCGGATGATCGATATGGACCTTGACCAGCCCTTCCTGACGCGCCAGCGCCAGCAAGCGCTGAACGCCCGGGCGCGAGACGCCAAGCTGCGCGGCGATATCATCCTGGGTACAACCGCCCACATAGGAGAGCCAGGCGGCCCGGGCCGCTTGATCCAGCTTGACCTCGAACTTGTCCACGCGACGCGTATCTCCCTTGGCACTGAAAACGACAGCCTGAAAACGACGGTCTGAAAACGTCATCATCGCAAGGCCAACCGGGATGCACAATGCTGCAATCGAGCGAACGTCAGCCATGCGACACATACAAGAGACATACAAGAGACATACCGCGAGACGCCAGCATAAGCCGAAAATTGCCGATTGCCCCGGTACAAGCATCCAGCGCTATATTGCGTATAACAAAGCCAATATCAAAAGGAATAAAACAGACGGTAAGCAGGGAATGAGAACGACAACAGAACTGTTTTTCTACTGCACCTTTTCTTCTTGCACTACACCCTTCAGTCCCTGAGTCAGGCACAAAGGAGAGCTATTCTCGGGGTCATGAATTCCCCCCGAGACCTCCGAACGAGTCACTCGCGTCCCTTTTCTCCCGAGCGATCAGCCTCCTCCAGGCAGCCATACCTCCACCGAGAGGCCGCCGAGGGATGACTCTCGCAGTTCCAGCCGACCGCCATACAGCGACACCAGGTCGCCGACAATCGCCAGGCCAAGTCCACTGCCTGGTCGTTGCTCATCGAGGCGCACACCTCGCTCCAGTACCGCGCCGCGCTGCTCCTCGCTCATGCCCGGACCATCATCCTCGAGGTGCATGCAGACACCGCCATCCGTCAGCCGAAAGCTCAGTACTACTCGGGAACGCGCCCAATCGAGAGCATTCTCGAGCAGGTTACCGGTCAGCTCCTGCAGATCCTGAGGATCGACACGCAACTTCAGATCGGCAGGAATCTCGCGTTCAAGGCTGACACCACGACGCCCCGCCAGCCGTTCCAGCCCGGAAACCACCGGTTCGATAACCTTGAGAATCTCGATACGTGCAGCCAAGGCAGCGCTCCCTGCGGCGCTGGCCCGAGCCAGGTGGTGGCGAACGGCAGCATCGATACGCGCCACCTCATCACGGACCTGACGGCGTTCGACTTCCGGCAGGCGCTCGGATTGCGCCTGCAGCACACTGACCGGAGTCTTGAGCGCATGTGCCAGATTGCCCGCCGCCGAGCGGCCACGCTCAATCAGACGCCGATCATGATCGAGTACCTCGTTCATGGTCTCCGCCAGCTCTGCCAACTCGCCGGGCAACTCGGTATCGAGACGCTCATGCTGCCCGGACTTGACCGAACGCAAGTCAGAATGCAGCGCACGCAGCGGCGCCAGGCCCCAGCGAATCTGCAAGGCCAGTCCTGCCAACAGCAGTACACTCAGCGCTACCAGTGACAGCCACAACAACCATTCGAAGCGTGCTACCTCGGCATTCAACTCCCGGCGACTCACGGCCAGAGTGACATGCACAGGATCAGAATGATTCGGCAGACGCAATGCCTGATCAACCACTCTCAGAGACTGGTCGCGCGGCCCTTCAATGGTTCCCCAGTTGGGGCCGGGCGTTGTCGGAAAGGGAAGACGCTGGTCCCATAGCGAACGAGATACATGGGTCAGCGTATTGCCATCACTGATCTGCCAATACCAGCCGGAGAAAACGCGCTCGAAGCGCGAGTCACCGAGACGATCCCGGATACGGAGTTCGCCGGACAACGGATCCTGCTCGAGGGAAGTCAACAGCACCTTGTGCATCGACATCAGACGTTCATCGAAGGAAGCTGACGTCGATTCGCGAAAGCTGTACGACAAGCCGAGACCGACAATCGGGACAATCACCAGCACCAGTATGATCGAAGCAACGATCAGTCGACGCGCTAGAGTTCCGCGTCGTGGATCAGCGACCGTCATGTGCCTCGCTCGATTCGTCCTCAGGGATCACTAGCCTATACCCCTGACCACGCAAGGTCACAATGCGCTCGCCACCGAGTTTGCGACGCAAACGACTGATCTGCACATCGATAACGTTGGAGTCTGGTTCATGGTCACGGTCATAGACATGCTCGGAGAGTTCGGTGCGGCTGACCACTCGCTCCTGTGCATGCATCAGATAGGCCAACAGCCGCGACTCCTGAGCCGTCAAGGTCACAGGTCTACCGGCAAGCGACACGCTACCGGTGTGGGTATCAAAACTGAGATCGCCAGCATTGAGCACTGGATGGGCATGGCCGTGACTGCGTCGCACCAACGCACGCAGACGAAACAGCACCTCCGCGGTTTCGAACGGCTTGGTCACGTAATCATCGGCACCGGCGGAAAACCCCGCAGCCTTGTCCGACCAGCGTTCACGCGCAGTCAACACCAGTACCGGTAAGGCAATGCCGTCATCACGCCACTGGGAAAGCCAGCGAGTTCCATCACCATCGGGTAAACCCAGGTCGAGAATTACCGCATCGTACTGCTCTGTGCGCAGCAGAAAATCTCCATCACCACCCGTGAATGCCGCCTCTACCAGCAATCCAGCATCGCGAAGCGATATTGCCAATGCTTCGCTGAGCGCCTGGTCATCTTCGATCAGCAGGATCTTCAATTCACCAACTCCGCGCCTGTTATTGTCAGTGTCCCGAGGCGACCAAATCCGATAACCCCTGCAGGACTCACAGCCCTTCGAGACCATCAGCCCTTACTGGTCATCAGCTCGAGGACGTTCCATGTCACTTATACCCACGCCATCGATACCGATCAGATCTCCGCTGACCGCATCGAATTCAAATTCAACCACCTGGCCCTGAGGACCAATCATCTCGATCTCGTAGATGACTTCGCCGTCATCACGCTCGAGCTCTACTTCCAGTACCTGGCCAATATAGCGTTCATCCAACCAATCGAGCAGGGTCGGCAGAGCCACCAGCTTGCCATCTTCAACTTCACGGTGAAGATCGCTCCAGTCGTCGTTATCCGCCTTGGCGGGCGCAATTCCCAGCGCTTGGGTGAACACGGTTTGCGCGAACACAAACGCATCGGAAGCAACCGGCGTCGTCAGCCGGGCCCCCGCCCAGAGAGTGGCCGCCACGCAGACAGCCAGAGTCGTTCGAGTCAAGTATCTCATCATGGGGCAAAGTCTGCTCAAGTCGACATGAATAAAAGATGAACACCGCTGTCAGCTTGCTGCAAGACAAACGTTGAGACCATGGCATCCATCAAGCGTGCCTCACGCCGAGACACGCCAGTTCACAGCAAGTCCAGTCAGCTTCTGCAACGCATCATCACTGACTGGCCCGTGTTCGGAAAGGAGTCTCACATGATCAAGCCGCTTTCCATCAGTCTTGCGACCTTCGCCCTCGCCGGCAGCCTCGCGACCTCCGCGATGGCCGATGAAGGGGCCAACCGTGAGGATATCGACAGCCTGCTGCGCAGTGCTGGCGAATATGGCTTCAGCCAGTTTGAAGAATTCAGTGTCGACGATGACGATCAGTTCGAAATTGAAGGATGGCGTGACGATGGCTGGCAATTGGATGTCGACATGGCCACCAGCGACGGCAGCATCCTGCGCGAGCAACAGCGCCGCAGCGAAACACCTGACTGGAGCCTGAGCGCCGACGACATTGACCGGGCCCTCGACAGTGCCCAGCAAGCCGGTATTGAACACATTGCCTCCCTTGATGTCGATCCCATGGGGCGCATCGAGGTTGAAGGCTATGACGATCGCTTCCGCGAACTGGAAGTGCGCCTGAACCGCGAGACCTTCGAAGTCCTGGGAGTAGAACATGATGACTGATCAATCACATTTCCGTCCTGGCGCTGAATACCGTGACAACGCCGCCTGGCGGATTGCCAGCCTCTGGCAGCAGAAAGCGCGCCAAGCACGCCCTGCTGGCCAACTGAGTGGTATCAAGCTGGTACTGGCATGGGTCATCGGCTGTACCATGCTGATCGTGGCGACCCTTCTGGGGCTGACCTTCAGCCTGATCGGACTGCTGATGCTGCCACTGGTACGCCGGCGCATGAAGAAGCGCATGGAGCAGGCCCGAGCGCAACACGCCGAAGATATCGGCCCTGTTCATCAGAAATACAGCCAGACCCAATCTGACGATATTCTGGAAGGTCAGTACGAAATCAAGCGCTGATATAACGAGCATTAGCCAGACACAGCGAAGCCGGGGAAACCCGGCTTCGCTGTGTCTGGGCTACGAACCACGGGCAACGAGCTATCCAGCACCACCTTGCGGTTCAAAGACAAGAGCCCGGGGTTCGGGGTGACTTACTTCTTATTTCTTACCTCTTGAAACTCGTAGCTCGTTGCTCGCCGCTGCGCGCTTTATGAATCAAAAATGAATACCTCTGTCAGCTTTCTGTCAGTTGAAGTCTGCCAAACTGATCCTACTCGCCAAACAGACCAGGGATTGGCGTGACTCTCAACTGAAGCAACGAAGGAAGGCTTACCATGAAAAAGACTCTGACTCTTGGCCTCGCGACTCTGACTTTGACCAGCGCCATGGCAGCTATGGCCGATGGCGGTGCCAGCCGCGCCGAAATCGACGAGATGCTGAAAAAGGCGCAGGAATATGGTTTCTCCAACTTCGACGAGTTCAGTGTCGATGATGGCAATGAATTTGAGGTAGAGGGCTGGAATGCTGATGGCTCACGCCTCGACGTTGACCTGTCCATGTCTGATGGCAGCGTACTGCGTGAGCAACAGCGCCAGAGCGAGATTCCCGACTGGAGCCTGAGCGGTGATGAAGTCACTCAGGCACTGGATGCCGCCCAGAAGGCTGGTGTAGAGCACCTCGCCGGACTCGATGTTGATCGTATGGGAAGCATCGAGATCGAAGGTTACGACGCTCAGTTCCAGGAGCTTGAGCTTCGCATGAACCGCGAGACCTTCGAAGTCCTCAACGTCCAGCACGACGACTGATCCAGTCTCCGCCATGCGAGTGGCTCCAACCACTAAGCCAAAGCAAGCAGACGCTAAGCCAAAGCAAACAGAAATGCCGCCTTCCGGGCGGCATTTCTGTTTCTGAATTCGGGCTCCAACCATGGGGCAGACAGTGGAGAAGTGCTGTCATTGCGCCCCACCCTCTCGACAATGTGAGTCCTTATTAACCCCACACCTCCCGTCACTCCACAATTGAAAACCAATCTTCACATCATGTTGCAAAAGTGTGACTAGATTAAGTCAAGGTTCCCTCCAGCCGGAGGGAGGTGATTCTGTTTGGCAAACGCCGGTTGTCATCAACCTCCCCCATCGAGGAAGGAGCTTGTCTTGATCAATCTGATTCGTAATGTGCGTCAGTTGCTGCAACCCGATGCAGCCGATATTTTCAGTTCAGTATCTGCGTTCAGCAGGGTCCAGGCGACGCCATTCTCTACTCCGGCACCGCTGCAGGTGGCTCCGACCTTTTTCCTTCCTCCGCCACCACCACCACCGCCACTCGAGTCTACGCCGGTGTTTCAGCCTCAAGCTCCTCTGGAGGGACAAGGGCTGGGCGTTTATTCACCGCAATACCTGAATCAAGCCAGCTACCCATTCCTCGATGCCGACACGGCGGACACTCCGTTGGTGATTCCCGTCGACAATGGCGTGGCGGATGAGGGCCTCAGCGCTGAAGAGGCCGAGTCGATTGCCTCGGATATTGCCGGCGGCAAGACCATTGATCAGGTCGCTGCCGAGTATGAAGTCAGCCGCCAGGACGTGATTGATCAATTGGAGACAGATGGTCTGGAGATCGAGACGTCGAGCACTGACGAGGGCCACCAGAACACCACGATCACTGATTCAGAGACCGACGACACCATTGCTGAATACAGCATCACCGAGCAGCAGGATGGCGTGGAGGTGGAAGAGTTCACCAATGCCGATGGTGAAACAACCACCACCGTCACTGATGAGGACGGCCAGCGCACCGAACTTGATGCAGACCAACAAACCACCCGCGAGGGCATCGACGATATCGTCAATGGCATTGCCGATGGCCAGAGTATCGACGAGATCGCCGAAGCCCAGGGCCTGTCTCCCGAGCAGGTGATTGCCCAGATCGAAGCCGCCGGTTACGAGTACTCCAGCGAAGTTGAAGGCCAAGGCCCCTCCTATACCCCAACAACACGCATTACCGCAGAAGACAGCGGTGATCTCGTCGTCAGCCACGAGGTCAATCCCTCCGGCTCTACCACCTCGGTGGTGAACGACACCGATGGCAATGAAACCCATCGTGTCGAGAACCCCGATGGTAGCTCCACTGAAACCGTCACTGAGCCGGATGGTCGTAAGACGATCACTTCCGAGGATGCCGATGGCAAGATCACTACCACGGTAACCTACGAGCAGAATGGAGTGACGGTCGAGGAAGTTACCGGCAACGATGGCGAAACCACGACCATCATCATTGATGACGATGGCACACGCACCGAATTGGATGATGGTCAGGGCACTGCCCGCGAGGACATCGACGATATCGTTGCAGCCGTGGCCAATGGCAAGAGCATCGAGGCGATTGCCGAGCAGAATGGTCTGACTCGAGCCCAGGTGGAGGCTCAGTTGCGGGCTGCCGGCTATGTTGTCGAATCCAGCAGCGGCCAGCAGACCAATGGGCTGGAGCGTTACACCACCGAGATAGTCAGCGTCGATGATCCCGACGAGGTTATCGCAAGTCACAGCTCCGCAGCCGGTATGACGCCGGAAACCTCACTGTCCATCGACAGCAATGGTACCGAAATCCGGACCACCGACTACAACGATGGTCGCAGCCATGAAACCGTTACCCGCAAGGATGGGCGCGAGACTTCGACCAGCGTGGATGCCGAGGGCAACACCACCACCTCCGTCACCGACAACGGCTACACGCTGACGACTCACCCCGATGGCAATCTGACCCTGCAGCGGAATGAAGACGGCACCGAAATCAAGATCGAGGAAGGGACTCCCGAGGCAGCGCTTGCCGACACCCTGATGGAGATCAACCCCGACAGCAGCGATCAGGAAGAAGCACGTGCTGCAGAAGTCGTCCAGGAAGTCATTGAAGGCATGATGGCAGGCGAGCGGATCGAGGACCTGCAGTCGTCCATCGATGACAAGACCGAAGAGTTGAATCAGGCGATAGAGGATTACCAGAAAGAGTACGGGGACGACAGTATTGGTGTGGCGCCCGAGAACAACGTCACTCTGGAAGACCCTTACGGTGATCCACCAGCGGAAGATCCGCCCTCGGGCGGCAGCTGGGTACCGATGAACGGCGTGTGGATGGATTCAGCCGTCGCCAGGGCCACCCTGGAGCTGAACGAGCTGGTCTCCGAGCAGCTCGAGGCGGGATCTGAATTCCGAGCCAGCCAGGCACAATTGGACGTTTATGCTCTGGACTCCAACTACGAAGGCGCCCTTGATCGTGCCCAACAGATTATCGATGAGGCTCTGGCGCCACACGGGCTGGTGTGGGTACGTCCAGAGAAACCGTCCGGGAGCCTCGCCGATGCGCAGCAGCGGCTGGACGATGCTGAAGCCATGGTGGAACAAGCCCGCGGCGCAAGCACAGAGTATGCCGACGCCCAGGACCTGCTTGACGATGCCATTTACGCCAGCAACAACGTGCCAGAAGCCACCAGCATGGGGATCTGTACCGCAGAAGATACCTCGGACGACCTGAAGCTCATGCAGGATCAGTACGAGCGCGAGCAGAGCGAGCGTGATGCAGCGCTGACCAATGTCGACTCGCTGTTCTATGACATGGGTCTACATAACGCCAGGGGCAATAATCTGATGGCCGACTACAGTGTCGGCTTTCATGAACAGCAGTTGGCCGCAGCGGAACCCGGTAGCAAACAGCACTCAGAGCTTACCGATGCTCTCGAGGAAGCTCGCAGTCAACAGCAGGGCAGCAGCAGCCAACTCGATGTCGCTCAAGCCTATTCCGAGTATCACCATACCCGTAGCGATCAGGCTCAGTTGCAATCCGATAGCTATGACATCCGCGATGATCTGCTCGAAGCCTTCAATGAAGACAAGGGATTGAATGAGGAAGGCAAGGAATTCAGCCGGGTAAGTGGTGACTACTTGGGTGAATTCACCGGTGAACAGATCATCGAGGAACGCGAGGATGGCCTTTGGGTCACTACCCACTTCGAGCACGGCACTACGGAAGAGCAACTCGCCCCCGAGGAAATGAGCGAGTTCTGGGAAAAGAACCGCGATCCTGAAGTCACCGCGAACTGGCTTGAACACCTGGACAACCGTCAAGGTGCCCACCAGGAAGTATCGAATGCCAACGCAGCACTGGCCGAAGCCGTCGCCGACGATCTTGGCATCCGTCAGCAGGCCCTTGGCGGAGAGATCAGCGACCTCGAAGCAGAGTTGGAGAACATGCTCGAGGAGGAGGATGACGTCACGACAGCTCCGCCGGAAGGTCTGTTTGCCGATGGCGAAGAGCCCCAGAATATCGGCGACAAGGAGCAACCGCTGCTGGTAACCCAGGAAATGGCCGACACCGTTGCCGAGGACGGGCTACTGGCCGCACTGAGCTCCAGCGATCAGCCGGTGGGGATCAAGATCGATGGCGAGACGCTCTGGGTACCTTCTGACATCGCGGTGACCAGCATTGCCCTGTCGACGGCCAACGCCAATCACCAGGCGCTCGGCGATGCTCGACAGGGCCTGACTGAGGCATCGGACAGACTCTCCCTGGTAGCAGAGCAACCTGCCCAGCGCATGGGCGAGTCCGACATGGACCACCAGGCCCGCCTCGACCTTGGTATGCTCGAGGACAACAGCGAGCAGGCACTGAATGACATCTATCAGCCCATGTTCCAGCAACTGGCTGCACAGGGGTATGACAACAAGTTCACCACTTACAAGAACGATGAACTGGAGCCGATGCTCGATGAGAGGTTCGGGCTGAATCGGAACACTGATGAACGCAGTGAGGCGTTGGACGAGGTACTCGAATCAATACATGACATCGGCGGGGATGACCCACAGATCAACATCGTGCCGATGTTTCATGTCGGCGCGGAAAATGGCATCAGCCAGGTCAACCTGATTGCCGTCCAGGGGGATGACGGCGAGGTGCGCTATGTCGACCTGTCCGGTAAGCACTATGACGACCTCGAGGACTTCCAGAACAACAACGAGTTGTTCCGCGGCGATGGCAAGCTCGTTGCGCCACGCGACCTCGAAATGTCCTCCACAGATGGCAATGTCGCGCTTGAAGTCGCCGATGCCTACAACACGTCGAACTGGGATACCGTGGTTGATCCGCTGGTAGGTATCGGCACCGGCATCGCCACCGTTCTGTCCTTTACTCCCGCTGCGCCGATCGCCGCCCCGTTGGCCTACGCCGGGGGCACCTACCTGGGGGTACGTGCACTCCAGCATCAGATCAACCATGTCAGCCATGGTGGCGACTGGAACGACCTGGAGTCGGGGCTCAATTATCTGTCGATCGCCACCACAATCTTCCCTGCTGTTTCCAGCAGCCTTCGTACCGTCGGTATGTCGGGGCGCACCTTCAATGCGGCGAACTCGAGTGTCCAGGTAACTCGGGGACAGGCCTTCCTGGCCAGTATTGGTGGCGTCAAGCCAGGTTCGAACGTGGCGGAGGCCACGACCACCTTTATGCGTAGCGGAGAGACTCTAAACCGAGTGGCACGAGGCTTCGACTGGGCCGCCATCGCCACCGGCATGCCACTCATGTACCACTCGGCGAAGAGCCTGATCCAGGATGGCAGTCAGATGTCAGGGCTTCAGTTGACGGATGCCATCGTTGGCCTGACCACCGGCTTTGCCGGCACCGGACTTGGGGCGCATGGGCTATGGACGACTCGTCCCGGTCGCAATACAGGCGGCGAAACGACCGGCAGCAACACTCTTCAGTTGCACGATGATAGCGGCAACGTTATCGACGCCAGGATTCTCGGCAATCCCCCCGAGAGTGCCGAGCATGTCTACCTGCAACCCGAGATTGGCCCTCGGCCACGCGGCGATGAAGCGAGCGTTGCCGACAAGACCCATATTCTCCAGCGCGATCCACAGACGGGTGAGACCTATATCACAGCGTGGATACGCGGCCCTTCCGAGGCACCAGGCACGCCACCGGTCCACACACAGACCCGCACACCTCCCGAGGGAATGGCCCAGCTCTATCGTCTTGATGATCTGGAGGCACTCAACCAGGCATCGCAGGAGGGTACTCTGACACCAGGGCTATTCGTGCATATCGTGCGCTCACCAGGCCCTGGACTGGAAAACGGCCAACAGGTCATTACCGGCGGCACCGTACCCAGAAGCGGACGGGTCAGCGATGAAGGCCACATCATATGGCCCTCGACGGGCCCGGGAGAGAGCGTGCGCTTGTCGCTGGAGCAGGGCCGCAACCAGCAACAGCAGCTGCATATCAGCAACGCCTCGGGTGAGTCCACGCCACGCTCGCTGAATATCGGCGAGAATACCCATTTCATTGTGCTTAGCGACCAGCGCGTGAGCGATTTCCGAGCGCAGGTACAGGATGGTGGCGGTCTGCCCTTCGCGCTCTACTCCGGCAATGGTCAATGGACGCTTGCCGCGGGTCAGTCTCCAGACTCGGTGACACCTCAGAACAGTGGCGAGAACACTCCGTCAGCAACAGAAACACAGCCGACCAATGAAGCGATACCTGCGGCTTCACAAGCTACCCCCGACCCAGACCTCTCCGTAACCAACGGCGAGATCACCCTTCACCAGGACGGCGATATTGTTCATCTGAGTGGCCTGGACACGAACCTATCCTCGGTCATCGGGCAATCGAACCGTCGTAGAGGCAGCTCCCTCTACGATCGCAATGCGGATGCCGGCGCGCGTCCTGACACGGTGACCCTACCTCGCGATGTACTGGAGCTGGCACTGTCTCCCGAAGCAGCAGCACGGCTTCCTGATGGAGAGTCCATCGAGGTGGCACTGGTGACGAACCCGGAAGTCCCTACGCAATCCTCGGCTCCTGTCGCGGCAGACAGCTCTCCCTCGGCCCGTCGTCGCAATATGGCAAGACTCCTTGCTGCACTGGGCGTGGGTGGCTCTTTGTATGGTGTCGGTAGCGCTCACGCCTGGACAGGCGATGTTCTGAATCGTGCAGCGTCTCCTGAGTCTCCCGCAATGCTGTTCAATGGCTCGGGGTTCATTGCCCGTGGTGTGCTCAATGCCTTGAAGGCAGGCTTCGATGGCAAGCTCAAGGCCAATGGTGAGTCGTTGGCCAACGGTGAATTGAGCGCCCAACTGCTTAACTGGGAGGCCAGTCGCATCCTTGCCTCGCGCAGAGCGCTGAACCTGAACAACGAGCAGGTTGGCCAGATATCCGGGCTGATCGAGGGGCTATGGGGACGCCATCAACTGCTCGACAGCCTACCGGTCACTCAGGCCAGTGAACAACGAGGCTGGACAGCGGAAGCCAAAAACACAGCGATCAAACAGCAGGTCGACGACTATTACCGCCAGTTGGCCAGCATAACCGGCAAAACGGTTGAAGAGGTCAAGGGCATCAGCCCACTGGACTCACAGAACCCAAAAGGGATTGCCTTCAACAGCTCGATCCTGGCGACACACCTGGTCAATGACATCGTCTCCTGGCAATACCTGCAGCACCAGGCGCACAATGGAGAACTATTCAGCCTTGCTCCTCTTGATCTAGTGGGCAATCTTGGCCTGGCTGGTTTCCTTGCTGCCAATGTTGCTCTTGCCGGTAGCGCCGCCGTCAAGGTCGGAACAGGCCTGGTTCGAGTCAACCTCAACTCGCTACGACTGACGGAAAAACTGACCACGACCAGCACCTTCCTCGGCTCCTACCTCTACGGCATCATGACGCCCCCCTGGGCTGCACTGACACTGCATAGCGCTGCAACAGCGTTTTCCGAAGGTAATTGGCTGACGGGCAGCATCAACATGGCCGCAGTGCCGTTCCAGGTCGGCCTGTCCTACTACGGCATCAAGGGCCTGCGCGATGACGCGATCTCCATGATGCAGACGTGGAAGAACGGCGCTGATCTCGCCGAGAGAAGCTGGCCAATGCGCAGCGCCTTCGCCGCTACCACCATTCCCATGGCGGCACTGACAGGGACCGCTGCCGGTATGCAGTTGGCCGAGGGGAACCTCTTCGCTGCCAGCGTGCTTGGTGGCGGTACCGCCTTGCAGGCCTACTTCATATCACTGGCCGCACGGCTCAACTGGCATGACCCCAAGACACGTCATAACCCACTGCTGATGCCCATGAGCGAACAGGCCAGACAAGTTGATGCACAACGGCTTTGGCAAGGTGTGGGGTGGACGCTGGCTGCTGGCATGTTCCTGCCGGGCCTGCTGGACTTGAAAGCCTGGTGGCAAAACACGGATGACAAGGATGAAAACGAGGATGTCTCTTCGATGGGGGGAAGCGTTGAAGATGCGGGCTCCGATCAGGATGCCACGACACCTCAGCCTGTTGCGTCACTCGACTATATCGCCGGTCACGGCCACCGCATCAACCCGAACCTCGAGAATCACCAGGGGTATTACAGTGTCGAGGTACAGAATGGCCAATCGCTTGGCAGCATTATCCTCAATCATGGTCATCGTAATGTGGCAGAAGTTGTCGCCATGAATATGGAGCATATTGCCGATCCCACTTCACTGCATGCCGGAGACCGTATTTACCTCCCCAGAGAAACCGCTTGAGTGTTGCATGAACCGTCATAAAAGGTAGTTGTCCACATCCCTCGTGACCCCTTCCCTCCGGAGCTTACTGCTTGAAATGCAGGCCATGGGCTCCGGGGCTTCCTGTGTCCATGAATTTTACTGCTCACTCCCGACATTCACGCTACATTCCTGGTATCGGAGCGGTGTATATCATTACATTCTCCGCGAGCCAATTATCTTGAAGATCAATAAAAGTGTCGCCAAAAGACATCAATTAAAGTGTGCTAAAGAATTGCCATGATACAATCATCTCTTTTTATATCAATCAATTAACATACCGTTTAAAACGCTCTCAAAAACTTACCCAAACTCGTCTAGCGCCATTCGTATTTCCTTCTACCTTGAATTGGTGCAGTAACAAGCATCTTCAGTTTTCGAGAATCACAGTGACTTCGAATCTGATGCCTGTTGGCGAGATCAAGGATCGTCTTCGGCCATGCGGATTCTTCCCGACCAGCAAACCCACTCAACAGGGGATTAGCAGAAATGGCGATGTTTTTCTTGAAGCACAGTAAACAGAATCAAGTTGATGGAGCCGGCGATTCAGGTGGTGGCATTGACGTCAACCAGTTGAAGCAGGTCTTTGAAGAAGCTGCGCAGAAGTCCATGGAAGTGAGCAAGGCCAAGACCGAAGGAAACACCGAAGTCGACACCGCCAGATCATCACGTCCCAATAACTGATGGTATCGACATCCAGTGGGTAGCCCAGGGTTATCAACTGGACTTGTCGGTCGCCGGCGTGGGTTGGCGACCTCCTGATCACAACTTCGGGATCCATTCCCCCTAACCGGCTGCCAGCCTTCAACGGCAGCAGCCGGTGGGGGGTCCGTTGGTTAGGTGCATGCCCATGGCTTCTGCATTCTTGACATCGATAAACTCATTGTTCTCCCCAGTGACGGATCTGTACTCGACACTGGAGGTAACTGAAGGTCTCCACCAGGGAGTGACCATCCCGGTGGAGCAGCCAATCTGCCACCTTGGCTCGTCATCTCACGTGGACGTCATGCTGAGTGATACAGGTGTTGCCGAGGAGCATGTCACCCTGCGCTTCCACGCGCGTATGGTCGCCATTGAGGCCACCGGTGGAGATGTTCGCGTAGGCGATAGGGTATTGGCTCAAGGTACCGGCTGGCGAACCACACTGCCGGTCACATTCGACATCGGTGATGCTCGGTTGCACCTGGCGCAGCCCGAGGTGTCTCTTCCACCCATCGTGCGCGGCGTGCAGGACAAGCTCCAGCCCGTATGGCACCAGTTGGGGGAACGAATTCCCGCTGCGCGGGACAAGGCTCGCAGCGCACTGCAGAGCGTCAACGCCCCATTACACAAGACGTTGGCCACCAGCACGGACGTAATCCACCGCGGGCTGGTCAAGCTGCCCCTTCCCGGTCGCTGGCAGGAACGCGTTCAGCGTCTGTCACTACCTCGTCAGACTGACACGCCACGTCTGAAACGAGGCTCTGTGATGACCACTCTGGGTGTCATCACTCTGGCGATCATCGGTATCTATCAGCTCGGCAGTAGCGGCAAGGCCGGAGCCAGCATTACCGCCAGCGCCCTTCACTCCACGGCCCTGTTGCACCCACAGGCCGCAGAAGCTGCGCTGATGCTGGCCGGATCAAGCGCTTCTCCGGCTGAAGCCTTGCGCGAACAATTGCGACAGTCAGGACTTGATGGCCTGGAAGTACAGGATGCAGGTAACCATCTAGTGGTATCCGGTCACTTTGCTGGACAACAACACAGTGACTGGCAATCAGTTCAACGCTGGTTCGATCAGCGCTATGGCAGCCGCCAGGTGTTGATCAGCAATGCCACACCCAGCCTTGAACCTGATCGACCAGCCTTTCGGTTTCAGGCCGTCTGGCTGGGTGAGAACCCTTATGTCATCAACGCCACAGGAGAGCGTCTGTACCCGGGCGCGGCCCTATCGGAAGGCTGGATCCTGGCAGAGATCGCCGACGATGGCCTGACCCTGCGGCGTGGCAATGACGAAATGTCGCTGACGCTGTAACGCATATATCGGACGTGCCCATGACCCGCATGCCAATGGACAACCAGTGCAGCCATGAAAGTCACATCTGACCGCAACATCGACAACTATCGCCTGCTGGATTCGGCAGAAGCGGTAACAGAGGCCAGGCATGGCGAAACGCCCAGCCCCGCCGATGCACCTCGAGCGAAAGCGTTTTCCGCGCCACCGTTCGTCGATGGTTCGTCACCGGAAGCAACGCTTTCGCTGAGAGCCAGGCTGGCGCGCGCCACCGCACCTGTTGCCGGAGACCTGGAGCTCTATTCGGGTGCGCGAGGTATAGAGCTCCTGCAACACGTAGTCGATAGCGTACTGCCCCAGTTGGAGACCGGCAGTGACATCGCTGAACTCGCGGCACAGCTGATCAAGGAGGAGATAGGAATGCGCACCGAATGGGAGGCACGGCGTGTCGAGGAGAGCGAGTCGTGACAGAAGACGACCGTCACGCTGCTTCACTGCTGCATGTCATGGGCCACCTCTACGTAAAAGGTGGCGAGCGCAAGCGTGGCCTGATTCTGCTGTTGCTGGCCGCCCACATGCTGCCGTCCCACTCCGGCATTCTGCACACTCTGGTTCAAGCATTCATTGCAACGGGTGATACCCAGCGAGCGCTGGATGCCATTGACCGGCTCGAGTATCTACAAGGCCCCACGCCAACCCAGGCACTCTTGCAGAGCCGAGCACTATGGCGCGCCGGTCGTGTTGATGATGCTCGCGCATCCTTCCAGAACTATCTGCAGCGGCGGGAGGAAGGATGAGCGGAGTTCTGACCCGGCTCAACGCCATTGCACTGCGCGCGGCACAGCGCAGCGATGTCGTGATTGCCATGTTCATCGTGCTGGCGGTGGTGATGATGGTCATCCCGCTGCCCACCGCCCTGGTCGATACGCTGATCGGCATCAACATCGCACTCAGCCTATTGATTCTGATCGTAGCCTTCTACATCTCACACCCGGTGGACTACTCCTCGCTACCGCCGATCATTCTGCTGGCGACGCTGTTCCGACTGGCGTTATCGATCACCACTACACGCCTGATTCTACTCGAAGGCGATGCCGGGCAGATTGTTTCGGCTTTCGGCAACTTTGTGATCGCTGGTGAAGTGGTGATCGGGCTGGTGGTATTCCTGATCATTACCGTGGCCCAGTTTCTGGTCATCACCAAAGGCGCGGAACGAGTGGCGGAGGTTGCTGCCCGTTTCATTCTCGATGGCATGCCAGGCAAGCAGATGAGCATCGACAACGATGTCCGCAACGGCGACATCGACCAGGCCCAGGCACGTGTCAAACGCCAACGCCTGGAACGTGAGAGCCAGCTCTACGGCTCCATGGATGGTGCGATGAAATTTGTCAAAGGTGACGCCATCGCCGGCCTGGTCATCCTGTGTGTCAATCTCGTCGGGGGGCTGTTGATTGGCATGATCAAGCGCGGCATGTCCTTCGGTGACGCGGTGCATACCTATTCTCTGCTGACCGTTGGCGACGGCCTGATCGCCCAGATTCCTGCGCTGCTTATCGCCGTGGCTGCCGGTACCGTTGTCACTCGTGTCAACTCCGATCAGGCCAGCGACCTGGGCAGCGAAATCGTCTCGCAGCTGGGCAGCAACTCACGCGCCCTGGGGCTGACTGCGACGATCCTGTTCTTTGCCGCGTTCATCCCCGGCTTCGCCACCATCGTGTTTCTGGTACTGGCGGCTGGGCTGGGCCTGGCAGCCTGGTGGGTAAACAAACGCCAACAATCCACTCAAGAGGAAGACGCAGCAGCGGATGGCACTGGCTCAGCAGCTGGTGACGTTGCCGACACCCCTTCCGCGGAGCACACCTCAGCATCCGGCTCAGCGCTGTCAGCTAGCGAGGCGGCTCAACAGCGTATCGTGCTGTCACTATCCCCCGCTTTAGCCGAAGTCCTGTCGTTGGAGTCGCTGCGCGGACTGGTGGATGCCACGCGGCAACGCATTGGTGACGAGTTGGGTATCCAGATACCCAATGTCGGTGTACGCATAAAGAATACCGATACCCAGCATAACCTTGCCGTCGAACTCGACGAGGTTCCGGTGCTGGAAGGTGAAGTTCCCGTGGGCCATGCACGACTCGATGATGACCCGGTGCACCTGGAGTTGATCGAGGTCGAATCGACAAGCTACCCCCCGCTGACCAGCCGTCACCCTGAACACTGGATCGCGGAACAGGATCTGGAGCGCCTCGACGAGGCCGGCATCGCTTACCAGGCGATTCCGCAGGTGCTGTGCGATTGCCTCGAGCGGGTACTGCTGCGCTACGCCGGAGAGTTCGTGGGTATTCAGGAAACTCGCGCCCTGCTCTCACATATGGAGCAGCAATACTCCGAGCTGGTGGGCGAAGCGGTGCGCATCGTTTCCCTACAGAAGATGGCCGATGTATTGCGCCGCCTGGTGGATGAAGGTGTGCCCCTGCGCACTCTGCGCACCATTCTCGAAGCGATGGTCAACTGGGGTGCTCAGGAACAGAGCGTGGTGCGCCTGGCCGAACGGATCCGTACGGCACTGGCCCGGCAGATCTGCCACCGATACGCCCGCGCCGACAGAGTGCTGCCAGCATGGGTAATCACCCGTCAGGTGGAAGAAGCCATTCGCTCGACACTACGCAATGACAGTGCCAATGCCAGAAACACTGGTCTACCGGTTGCTCTGTCCCGTTCGCTGCACAACTGGTTCAAGCAACGCCTGGCAGAACTCGATACGGATGTCATGCCGGTGATCCTTGTCTCGAGTGATGTGCGACCTGCATTGCAACAATGGGTCAATCGCCACCATCTGGACCTGCCGGTCATGTCCTGGCAGGAGGTGGCCAGCGAATTCAACCTGCAGGCTCTGGCACAGGTCAAGCTGACCCCGGAGTCAAGGGATACTGGCTCGACCGAGACCGCTAGCCGGCAATAGTTCATCCATAACAACAACCTCTGCATGGAGCAAATCTGTGACGCAAGCAACATCCATGATGCCACCCACGACGTGCCTGGCACTGTTGAGCAGCACAATGAACCGTCTGTTGACGCCACTGATGCTGCTGCTGGCCTTTGTCGGCCACGCCCACGCACAGTCCGCCCTCGAGCTTGAAACGGGCCAGGGCCGGGTCCTGCGCTTCGGCAATGACGTAGCATCGGTATTTGTGGCCAATCCCGACGTCGCAGATGTCCAGGTCGTGTCGCCGGGGGTGATCTATGTGTTCGGCAAACAACATGGCGACACCAACCTGATTGCGCTGGGCAGTGACGAAAGCACCCAGGCGTCCATGCGCCTGCATGTCAGCGATGGCGACCAGGGTGCCAACCGAGCCTTGCACGATGCCGATGCAGACAGCCCTATCCAACTGCGCATGGCAGGCAACCAACTGGTTGCCGACGGACAGAATCGCAGCATTGAGGGCGCCATCGCTACGCAATCCACACTGGAGCAACATGCTCCCGCCGAAGGTGGCATGCTGAACAATGCCACCTACGCCGATGCCACCCAGGTCAACCTGCGCGTACGTTTCGCCGAAGTGGCGCGTCAAGAGCTGCTGCAGTACGGCGTCAGTTGGAGTGCGCTGATCAACAACGGCTCCTTTTCACTGGGTATCTTTCCCGGCTCCATGGCCAACGCCTCGTTCGGCACCATTGCCAGTGGTGTCGACGGTGTTGATGGCCTACTCCAGGCGCTACAGGAAAATGGCCTGCTGCAGATCCTCGCCGAGCCAAACATCACGGCAATGACGGGAGAGACCGCCAGCTTCCTCGCCGGTGGCGAGATTCCGATCCCGGTTCCGGCAGGTAATGACCTGGTCGGTATCGAGTACAAGCAGTTCGGTGTCTCACTGATGTTCACTCCGGTCCTCTTGCCCAACGGACGCATCTCGTTGGAGGTTCGTCCCGAGGTCAGCAGCCTGACCAACGAGGGCGTCGAGATCGGTGGTACCAGTGTGCCGGGGTTGCAGGTACGGCGCGCCGACACCGTGGTCGAGGTGGGAAGTGGCCAGACCTTCGCCATTGCCGGTCTGTTCCAGCGCAGTGCCACCAACAATCTCGAACGGGTGCCGGTACTGGGCGACCTGCCAATCCTCGGCAATCTATTTCGCTCGCGCCGATTCCAGCGTGAAGAGACCGAGCTGGTCATCCTGATTACACCCTACATCGTGCAACCCACACCCGGACGTGCACTGCGTACACCACTGGATCAAGGCCACGTCAGTAATGGTGCTATCCGTGTCGATGGTCAGGGCGCGCCCGAAGTGGTGCGCAACGATCCCTTCGGCTTTTACCTGCAGTAAGGAGTCCTGATGATGGTCATGACCTATTCATCGCGGATGTTGTACACCCTTCTGCCATTGCTGGTGATGCTGGGAGGATGCAATTCAGCACTGGGGCCAATGTCCTGGCAGAGCGGCTACCGCGCCAGCGGTGTTGCTGCCACAGATACTCGGACCGCTCAGTTGCAGGCAATCGCCCCCAATACCTGTGATCTGCTCAGCGACCAGAGTGGCATCGTGACGTTACCACCCGGCTGCGCCAACGATATCAACCTGCAATACATGGTCGAGCGTCCCCAGGACCTGCTGTACGGACGAGAAATGGGCCCCGCACAGGCACAACCGGTCGCCACCGCTGCACGGGAGCGACTGACTGATCGCGAACAGAGCAGAACACGCTCGGACAGACTCCGTGAGGAAGCTCACGGCATGAGCAGCTATACCACCACAGGGGGCATGTGACCTATGTGCTATCTGTTCATTGCCAGGCCAATCGCCCGCGCCTGCTCGCTGGGTATGCCGATATCGCGGATCTGCTGTGCATGTTCGATCAACGACTGGCGTTGCTCGGAGGTCATGTCCGGAATCTCGGTGCTCTGCGCCAGCGGATCCTCACCGGCCATCACCAATACCAACAGCAGGCCACGGAAATGGCGCTGCTCCGCCAACGGCGAGGTGGTCACCTCTCGCATCAGGGCCACGGCTTTACCGCTCTGGCCCGCCAGCGCTTCCGCCACCGCCAGGTTGGTCTGGACATCAGGGTCGTGTGGCTTCAACTGTGCCGCATGCGAGAAGGCCGCGACCGCCTCGGTTTCCTTGCCCATCAAGGCCTGGGAAGCTCCCAGACGGCTCCAGGCCGCAGGAGTATTGATCTCGGGAGCGACACGCCGGAGGTTGCGTTCGGCGCTTTCCACCTGGCCAAGACGCAATTGGGCAGTGCCCATGCCAAGCAACGCCGACTCATTGTTGATGTCTGCTGCCAGCGCGGCCCGGTATGAATGCAAAGCACCTTCGAAGTCGCCGCCCGCAAGACGAGCATCACCCAGCCGGACCTGGATGTCGACATCACTTCCCGACGTCTCGGCGGCACGTTCGTACATGCTGGCCGCTGTGGCGTAGTCACCATGAGCGGCGATGTCGTCAGCAAGTTCCAGCAACCGGGATTGTTCAGCGCTCCGAGTAGAAGCGCAGGCGGTCAGCAGAATACAGGTCATGAGAATGGGAAGACGTATGACGTATGGCATCGACATCAGGAACTCCTGGCCATGGCTTATGGCATTTCGCTTCGTAATGGAAGTTGTTTTCGGGCAGAAGGCGACTCCGGAATCACGAAACATTGAGTCACTCAATCATGATTCCGTCAATCATATTTTCACAACGAGATGCACTTTTTACACCGCATCATCACAACAATGAAAGGTCAGGATATTTCCAAAACCATGCGATCGATATCCAGAAAAGAGATCAGGGAACCAGCCACGTTAATGCCACTGTTTATCGGTATGGCAGTCATGGTTTTTTCAGTAACAGGTATAGTTTTCTTGATGACAAGTAAAGCCGATGCACAACAGAACGACAGTAGATCGGAATGGATGCAACGTGACTACCACTACATCATTGTCAAGCAGGATGTTCGCGATGTTCTTAATGAATTCGGCAGAAACCTATCGCTCCCTGTCGAGATTTCTCGTGACGTAAGAGGAGAGGTAAGGGGCGAGATACAGGCCGGAAATGCTCGCGAATTTCTCGAGCAGGTATGTGCGGCCAATGACCTGGCGTGGTTCTTTGATGGTGGTGTACTGCACATCACTTCTCGCCGGGAACTGACACAGCGGACCTTCGACCTGTCACGGGTCGATGTTGATCGTCTGATGGAAGATATCGGACAGGCAGGTGCTGGTGAGCCGATGCAGGCAAGGCTGGTAGACGCTGATTCAGCACTACAGGTCTGGGGCGTCGATGCCTGGATCGAGAGTGTAGCGCGGCATGTCGAGCGCTTACGCAACCCGATGCCTGGAGGGCGCGGTGAAGTACAGGTGTTCCGTGGCAGTGTGGCGCCAACCACTGCCGAATGATGGCAATCCGAAGGAGAGCGATATGGCAACCACAGAACCGACCAATGCACCAGGCGTCGATCCGGCTGCATCGGCCAATAACCAACAGCAGCAGGCCTTCGATCAGGCCGCAGAAAATGCACGTGCCATGCAGATCGTGGGACAGGCCGTTGCCTCATTGGCCTCGACACAACTGATGGACTACGCCGGAGACATGCTCAAGGACGAAGGCTGATAACCAGCCTTCGTCAGGCGAGCGTCCTGCCCCCGACAAGCTGATACAGGAGCATTGATGATGATACCCGCGGCAGAAGTCAGCGCAGGTGCCATCCCCGCCTCTCCCAATGGAGGCGGGATGGATCCCCTGTCATCTCAGAATCTGTTCGAACACTTTGCCAGCCAGTCAAGTACGGCGGCACAGACGACTACGCCAGCAGAATTGGGGTCGGACATCTTGAACGCGTTGGAAAATCCCATCGAGCAGGCGCAGAGCTTTTCAGCCCGAATGCACGATCAGCAAACCGCCACGGCAAGCGAAGGAACCACCTCGAGTGACGAAGCAGGGCTAGGCGATATGCAGTTTGATCGTATGCTCGATTCGCTCTCGGCCATGTTCGACCATGCCACGCTGATGAAGCTGATGTCGTCCTGTGCGTCCCAGACGTCCGGTGCTGCCAGAACGCTATTGCGAGGACAGTGAATCTTGGCTTCCATTCCTGTCCTGCAAGGGCCGCTGTCGAAGACACTGAAGCTGCTGCTGGTAATGACCCTGGCACTGCTGCTGCAGGCCTGTGACACAGAGCTGTACACCGGTCTCAGCGAACGCGAGGCCAACCTCATGGTCGCCAGCCTGGCACGCCACGGCATTGCCGCGGAACGCGTGCTCAAGGAAGACGGCATGATGAGTGTCACGGTTGATGAAGACCACTTTGCCGAGGCTGTCGGTCTCCTCGACCAACTGGGGCTGCCGGAACAGAAATTTTCCAATCTCGGCGCCGTCTTCGAGAGCAACAACCTGGTCTCTTCGCCAGTGCAGGAGCGTGCGCAGATGATTCACGCGCTCAGCGAGGAGTTGTCGCACACCGTATCGCAGATCGATGGCGTGCTATCGGCACGCGTCCACGTGGTACTTCCCGACAACGATCTTCTCGAGCGGAACAGCACGCCTTCATCCGCATCCGTCTTCATCCGCTATTCACCGACCCTCGACGTCAACCCTCTGATCCCCAAGGTCAAGACATTGGTGGCCAACGGCATTGCAGGGTTGGCGTACGACAGTGTCTCGGTGGTGCCTGTTGCCGCGCAACCTCTCCAGATCGCAGATGGCTCGGCTCCAGCCACACTGAGCTCATTTCTCGGCATCGCCATGCCGGCGTCGAGTGTTTCGCGAGCGGCCTGGATCTTCGGCCTGTTGATGGTTCTGGTACTCGGCCTCGGCGCGCTGCTGGCCTGGCTGCTGTGGCATCAACGGCGGCGTAGCCCCTATGAGCTGGAGACGCCCCATGAGTCGTGAGGCCACAATGAGCCCTGACTACCGTTTGCAGAACGAGCATGTGCAGAATGATCGCTGGCAGGACTTCATCGCGGCACCGGTTCGCTGTGTCGCGATGAACTGGATTGTCGAGATACTGGACGGCGTCGCCGATGACGAAGCGACCCTCGCCGCAGTGGCATATCACCCACGTTTCCAACAACGTCTCACCGAACGCCTGATGCAGCGCCATGGGCTGACCGCGCCAGCCGCCCTCCCACCCCTGGCGGAGGAGGACCAGGTCATCCTGCAACTTGCGCCCGAGCATGCAGGCGAACTTGTGCATTACTGCGGGATGATCTGCCACGCCACTACCTTCGTCCGAGAGATACGGGCACCACGCGTCGTGGCTCTCAAGCAACACTTCGGTACAGCGGCATTTCTCACTGCACTGGCCCATCACCAGTTGGCGCTACCCTACCCACCGCAGACCGTCGACGATGCCCTCTCCGATACCTTCGCCAACACCCTGCACCAGGAGGGTCTGGCCTGTGTCGCCAGCTGGCTGGCCCAACAATCCGACGAGATGGGTGCCTGGTTGCGTCTCGGCATAGCGGCCGATCCCATGATCGACAGTCAGGAGATTTCTCCTCAGATACGCGAACAGGGCGTGGCCATCGTGCGCTGCGCAGCGACCGCTGTGCTCAACCATCACCGGGAGGCCATGCCATGAACGAGTTACCGACGCGTCCCGGCAAGGTCATTCTCAAGGCTCGCGAGGCTGACGCATGGGTCAGTGGCTACGCCTTTCTGGAGCGCGTAAAGCAGCGCGCCAGCGAGGCCGAACAGGAAGCACGCCATACCCGAGCTGCGGCCTACGCCGATGGCTTCGAGGCCGGGCGGCAGGCCGGTGAGACTCAGGCCACTGAGCTCCTGACCCGAACCACACAACAGGTCGACCGCTACCTGGCCGGAATGGAGCCGTCCATGGCCGAGCTGTGTCTGAAGATGGTACGGCGGATTCTCGGCCAATTCGACGACACCGAGTTGATCGTCCGTTGTGTGCGCCAGGCACTGATCGAATACCGCCATGACATGACGGTAACGGTACGCGTTGCGCCGGAGCGTGTTCCGGACGTCGAGGCTCGGCTGCGCGTGGCGGATCCGGTACCGGATCATCCGACCTATCGTATTGAAGGGGATGCACAGCTCGGCAGTGGTCAATGCCTGCTGGTGAGTCCGGTAGCAGTGGTCGATGTGGGCCTCGAGGCACAATTGCAAGCGCTGCGCGAGGCACTGATACCTCCCGCTGGAGGCAGCGAATGAGTTCCGGCCCCCGCTTCCCCGATCTCGACGCGCTACTGCCCCGTCTCGATCAGCGCACCAACCAGGCTGAGCTGCGACCAGTCCGCGGCCGGGTCAGACGTATTCTCGGCCAACTGGTACACGCCAGTGTCGAGGGTACCGGCATCGGAGAACTGTGTTATCTGCGCGACCCTCTCAGCGGTCGTCGTGTCGCCGCTGAAGTCATCGGTTTCGAGGATGAGGATGCGATCCTTTCGCCGATTGGTGACCTGCGTGGGATGTCGACACGTGCGGAGGTCATCGCCACTGGCGCACCACAGAATGTTGCCGTGGGCGAAGCACTGCTCGGTCGAGTCATTGACCCGATGGGCACCTTTATCGACAACAAGCCATCGCCGATGAAGGACAGCATGAACAGCTACCCGGTGCATGCCGATCCCCCTGCGCCCCTGGCTCGCCAGTTGATCCAGCATCCGCTGAGTCTCGGTATTCGCGCGATCGATGGTTTGCTCACCGTGGCACGCGGCCAGCGTCTGGGCATCTTCGGCGAACCCGGTGTCGGCAAGTCATCATTGCTGTCGGCGATTGTGCGAGGCAGCGAAGCGGACGTTATCGTGCTGGGGCTAGTTGGCGAGCGCGGTCGCGAAGTTCGCGAACTACTGGATGTTCAGCTAGGCGAAGAAGCACGACGGCGTACCGTCTGCGTGGTCGCGACCTCGGATCGGCCAGCCATCGAACGTACGCGTTCGGCGATGGTGGCCACCAGCATCGCCGAGTATTTCCGTGACCAGGGACGCGACGTACTGCTGCTGGTCGACAGCATCACCCGCTTCGCCCGAGCGCAACGCGAGATTGGCCTTGCAGCGGGCGAGCCACCAACACGCCGCGGGTTTCCTCCGTCACTGTTCGCCGCTCTGCCACGGCTGCTCGAGCGTGCAGGCCCGGGGGCGACCGGCAGCATCACTGCGCTGTACACCGTTCTCACCGAGGGCGATGGCACCCTTGATCCGGTCAGCGAAGAAACACGCGCCATTCTCGACGGCCACATCATGCTGAGTGCCGACCTGGCACGCCGCAACCACTTCCCTGCCATTGATGTGTTGGCCAGCCGCAGCCGCTTGATGGAAACCGTGGCCGATCAGGAGCACCGCAAACTGGCGGCGCGCATGCGCGACCACCTGGCCCGATACCAGGACGTAGAACTGCTGTTGCAGGTGGGTGAATACCAGCATGGCCAGGATGCCCGCACCGATGAAGCAGTGGACAAGCACGATGCGCTGGAAGCCTTCCTGCGCCAGACCAGCGGAGAAACCAGCAGCATGCCAGACACTCTGCAACGCATGAACGAGATCCTGTCATGAATGACCAGCAACGACTCGAGAAGCTGATGGAATTGCGCAAGCAGCGGCTACAACGAGCCGAACACGCCCTGCAGGAACAACGTCACCGCTGTCAGCAAAGTGCCGAACAACTCGACATGTTGAACGAGCAACGCAGTGCCCTCCGCCGTGCGTTCGATGACCAGGAGCAGCAGTGGTTCACTGCTGGCTCAGACGGCGGACTGTCGGGGCCAGAGCTCGAAGATATGCGTCAGGCCATGGCTCAGCATCAGCAGGAAGGCATGCGACTCGACGAACAGCAACGGGAACTCGATCAGCAATATCGTCAACAGCAGACTACCCGAGACGAGCGCGCCACGCAGTGGGCGAGTCGAGTCCGCGCTCATCGTGCCCTTGAGCTGCTTGAACAACGCCGCAATCGCAAGCACCAGAATCGACGCGAACTGCTTGCCGAGCTCGAAGCCGAGGATGTCCCGCCGCGAGGGGGGCGCTGATGGCCGTAAGCAAGTTGACTGTTGATCGAGCATCCTACACTGCCCCCAGCCACAGCATGGAACGCCTTGAGGCTCCCCACCTGACGGTGCTGTCGCCACATACGGTACCGGTATTGAACAGCATCAGCCGACCGCGTGCACCGCTGCTGCTGCGACTCGGCGACCATCCCTTGACCTGCCGGCTGCACGGCCCAAAGCGTTCCAGCCCGGAGGCACTGACATTGGGGGTGGTGCTGGGCGATGCTCCGGCATTGCTGCGCCTGGACGACACCACACTCAAGATGCTCACCGCCCCATTGGCGCTGCAACGCGCATTGACGACCGGTAGCACTGATGTCAGCGCGATATGGCTGGAATACGCCCTGCTGGAGTGGCTCGAGCTGCTGGAACGGATGCTGGATGTCCCCATCCACTTGACCGGTATCGCTGCCCCTCCTACCGACTTCCCTATCGCACTATCGATCATGCTCGACGATAGCCAACAGTCCGGTCACCTGTGCGTATCGCTATCACCGGCAGCCGCTGAACTGCTGGCACCATGCCTCGAGCTTCACTGTCCCGTCGCCCCCAGACCCTGCTCGTCGGTGCCATGGCCAGTGCAGTGGATCGGAGGCTACCAGCACCTGGCCCTCGCCGAGGTGCGCGATCTACAACCTGGCGATGTGGTCATGCTCAATCGCCCCGAACACGGCTCGGCAGTTCTGGTGGGAGATCACCTGGTGGCCGCCGTGACGGCGCAACACAACAGTCTGCAACTGCAATCCCGACTTCGTCCCTCTGAACGTTATCGCCCCATGCGAGGAGATTTTCATATGGCCGCGCCAGCCAATGACACCGAGACCCCCACCCAGCCGCCGAGCCCTTCTGGCTCGGATGATACTCGGCTGGATCAGCTACCGGTGCACCTCGTGTGCGAGTTCGGCCGTCTCGAGCTTTCGCTGAGGGAGTTGCAGGAACTCAACCAGGGCAGTGTTCTGCCACTATCACGCCCCCCCGAACAGGCTGTCGACCTGGTCATCAATGGCAAGCTCATGGGCAAGGGACGCCTGGTGGAAATCGGCGATGGACTCGGCGTCCAGATTGAAAGGCTGGCCACTGATGAGTGAGTTTGAACCCAATCTCATCGGGATCATTGTTGTTGTTGCCTCACTCGGCCTGCTACCGCTGGCCGTGGTGACCATGACCTCATTCCTGAAGATTGCTGTGGTGCTGTTCCTGATCCGCAATGCCCTTGGCGTGCAGCAGACACCGCCCAACCTGGTGCTGTATGGCATTGCGCTGGTGTTGACCGTGTACATCACCACACCGTTGATCGGTGACATGGTCTACCAGTTGGAAACCCACAACACCCAGGTAGGGACCATGGAGGACATCAAGGCCACCGGCGAGGTACTGCGTGAACCGCTCAAGGAGTACCTGTCGACCTACGCCAACGAGCGTGAACGCGCCTTCTTCCTCGACGCCACCCAGGATATCTGGTCCCAGCAAGCACGCGACAATGTACAGGATGACGACCTGGTCACGCTGATTCCGGCCTTCGTCACCTCGGAGCTGGCGCGCGCCTTCGAGATCGGCTTCCTGATCTATATCCCCTTTCTTGTCATTGACCTGATCGTTGCCAACGTTCTGATGGCGATGGGCATGGTCATGGTCGCACCGCCGTTGATCTCGGTCCCCTTGAAGATCTTCCTGTTCGTTGCTGTCGATGGCTGGTCACGACTGATGCACGGCCTGATTCTCAGCTATGGAGGATAGCCAGCGATGACCGAGGATATCTTCCAGTCGGTGATGACCGATGCACTATGGACCGTGCTGCTGCTGTCTGCACCGGCATTGTTGACCGCCATTCTGATTGGCTTCGGTATCGGTCTATTGCAGGCTCTGACCCAGATTCAGGACCAGTCGCTGCCGCAGTCAGTCAAGGTCATCACCATCATGCTGGTACTGATCTTTGCCGGTCCCCTGCTGGTCGGTCAGCTCACTGGACTGACCGATCAGATACTGGACAACTTCGCCACCTGGTCACGTTAGTCATGCCCTGGGAAGATCTGATCGACGTCCTCCTCGACCAGCTGTATCCGGTCATGGCCTCGCTGGCGATCTGCATGTCGCGTGCGGTGGGCATGATCCTGATCACTCCGGCCTTCAACCGCCTGGGGTTGACCGGCCTGATTCGCTCGGCAGTGGCGATGACATTGGCCATTCCCATGATGCCAGTGGTCCTCGGCATGCTGCCCGAGCTGGATATGAGCGCTTTCACGCTGGCGGCACTACTGCTCAAGGAGCTGTTGATCGGGGTCCTGATCGGCATGGTGTTCGGTATTCCCTTCTGGGCCGCCGAGGTTGCAGGCGAAGTCGTCGACCTGCAACGAGCCTCGACCATGGGCCAGTTGCTCGACCCCATAGGCAGCACTGAGTCCGGTGTGACCAGTACCCTGCTGGTGGTGATGCTGGTCGCACTGTTCTTTGCCAGCGGCGGCTTCAGCATGTTGCTCGAGGGCTTCTACCGCAGCTATTCGCTGTGGCCGGTGGAGTCGATGGTGCCAACGTTGGAAACCCACACCGCACTGGCAGTGCTCGGCTTTCTCGACCAGATCATGCGTATCGGTGTTCTGATGGTCGCGCCACTGATCATCGCCATGCTGGCCGCGGATCTGATGCTGGCATACCTCGCGCGCATGGCACCAAATCTCAACATGTTCATTCTGTCATTGCCGATCAAGAACCTGTTGTTCACTTTCCTGCTGGTGATCTACATCGTGTTCCTGGTGCCGCAGATGTTCAGTGAGCTGGACGCGCTACCGGGTTACTACCGGCATTTCGAGACACTGGTCGAGTCCACCAGAGAATAACGAGGTTCGCATGGCTCAACAGCCCAGCGAGGAAAAGACCCTACCACCATCAAAGAAGAAACTGCGGGACGCACGCCTCAAGGGTCAGGTCGACAAGAGTAACGACATGGTCTCAGCGGTCGTCATGCTGGGCTGTACGCTGTATCTGGTGGTCAGTGTCGATGGCATGGAAGTCCGTCTGCGAGGACTGATCACGCTTACCACCCAGATGTATACCCAGCCCTTCGACACCCTGTGGCCTCGATTGATGGCCGCAGGCCTGGAAGTGCTGGTGTGGTCGGTGTTGCCGCTGATTCTGATTACCGTGGTGGCCGCCGTACTCACCAATGTTCTCATCATGCGCGGCTTTCTGTTCTCGGTGGATCCGATCAAACCCAAGCTCGAGCACATCAATCCCGCCGAAGGGTTCAAGCGTATCTTCTCAGTGCGCGGCATCATCGAGTTCTTCAAGTCGCTGCTCAAGATCGTAACGCTCGGGGTCGCTTTCGTTGTGGTCTGCCGACTGGGGTTGCAGGCATTGATGGAATCATCTCGCTGCGGCTATGGCTGTCTTGAAGGCATATTTCTGACATTGATGAAGCCACTGGTCATCACGGCATTGGTGGTGTTCATGATCGTTGGCCTGCTGGATGTCCGCACCCAACGCTGGTTATTTCATCGCGACCAGCGCATGACCCGAACCGAACACAAGCGTGAACGCAAGGATATGGAAGGCGACCCGGATATTCGCAAGGAACGCCAGCGTCAGCGCCGAGACATTCAGGCCTATTCATCCCGTACAGGCCTGCAACAGGCATCGATCATGATCGGCGCCGCCGGTGACTGGTTGGTGGGTATTCGCTACGTCAAAGGGGAAACACCGGTACCTACGCTAGTGTGCAAGGCATCCCCGCAGGAATCTGCCGTCTTGATGCAGAATGTCGCTCGTCATGGGTTGCCGGTGATAGAGAACCGCACGCTGGCGCAGAACATCGGCAAGCGCACCGGCAATGGCGAACCTATCCCTGAAGATTGCTTCCAACCCGTGGCGGACCTCCTTGTCGCCCGGGGAATGCTGTAAATGCTGTAATCCGAGAACTGCCGTAATCCCGCGATTATTCACTTGTTCAAGCATATTGAAACCAGTTGCCGAATATTCGATAAACGAATACATTTATTCCACAATAAAAGCACCTTGAAAAATTCAAGGACCCGTTACCAGGAGCCTTTCAAGCGTTATTCTCTATTCCTCCCCCCGAGACATCCCTCTTATCCCCCACAGACATCCCACTCATCCCTTTCACCTTCATTACAAGACGCCGTTTAAAACAACACACTCTGTACAGAGAAACCTTTACAACAACAAAAAGACACTAAACATCAATCATATAACACTGTTCAGAAACCATTAATTCAACATGAATAAAACATTAACCACGATGTAAGGTTGCAGAAAGAAAACCTCTGCTACCGTGCAGGCTGTCGTCATCAATAGTCGAATCCACAAGATATCGGCTGGCGAAGATCATCAAGGTGGAGATCCCAATACGATGACAAGAGTTCTCGTCATTGCTGACGAGAAAATCATTCTCGACGTACTGTTCTCGACATACTGTTCTCGACGTACTGCCGTAAATCACCGCAACCAGATATTCAACCCACCAGGCCGTCGAGGAATGACCGCTTGTTCTCTGTCTGGTCGCCATACAGTGACCCGTACTGTCGACCACCATTTCAGCAAGGATGCATGTAATGAACACACCTGACGAAAATCAGCCCTTGAGCGCTGACGAAGCCCTGATGACTCTGATTCAGGGATTGCAGAGTTTTCGCCGTGATGTCTATCCGCAGCAGCGAGAGCTGTTCAAGCGCCTCGCCAACACCCAGCAGCCGCGCATCATGTTCATCACCTGCGCCGACTCGCGCATCGTGCTGGAGCTGATCACCCAAAGTGAGCCGGGATCGCTGTTCGTCACGCGCAATGTCGGCAACGTGGTGCCGCCCTATGGCCAGATGAACGGTGGCGTGTCCAGCGCCATCGAATACGCAGTACTCGGCCTGGGAGTGCAACACATCATCGTCTGCGGCCATTCCGATTGCGGTGCCATGAAGGCTGTGCTCAACCCCGCCAGCCAGGACAGCATGCCAACCGTAAAAGCCTGGCTACGTCATACGGATGCCGCGCGCAGTGTCGTGGAAAGCCACTGCAGCTGTGGTCCCCATAAAACCCAGGCCCCCCATAAAACCCAGGCCCCCCATGAAACCCAAGGCCCCCATGAAACCCTGAAAGTACTGACGGAAGAGAACGTCGTGGCACAGCTCAACCACCTGCGCACTCACCCTTCCGTCGCCGCACGCCTGGCCACCAGACAGCTCAGTATCCATGGCTGGGTCTATGACATCGAGAGCTGCACCATTCGCACCTATGACGCCAGCGCGCGCCAGTTCGTGCCATTGGATGGCAATAGCCTGCCGGCAGCGAGTCCTCAGTCGCGTCACGAATGCGCCTGATATCCCGTTTCTCCTTGTCTTCTGACCCAATCATTCTGGAGAGAGCCTCATGACTGCTTTCCGCACATTGCCGCGCGATGGACTCGCCTCCGTGGTGGTCTTTCTTGTCGCTCTGCCCCTGTGCATGGGTATTGCCATCGCCTCCGGCATGCCACCAGCAAAAGGGCTGATCACCGGCATCATCGGTGGACTCATCGTCGGTTTCCTGTCCGGCTCGCCGCTGCAGGTCAGCGGTCCAGCCGCCGGCCTGGCGGTGCTGGTGTTCGAGCTGGTCAATACCCACGGTATGGCCGCGCTTGGTCCGGTACTGCTGATGGCTGGTCTGATTCAGTTGCTGGCCGGCATGCTGCGTCTCGGTAGCTGGTTTCGTGTCACGGCACCGGCAGTGGTATCCGGCATGCTGGCAGGTATCGGCATCCTGATCGTGCTATCGCAGATACATGTGATGATCGACGCCAAACCACTGGCCTCCGGCCTCGACAACCTGCTGGCGTTCCCTGGCGCGCTGATGCAGGTGTTCCACTTCAATGATGGCGGCAGTGCATTCGC
The DNA here is from genome assembly GCF_001431725.1 of Halomonas huangheensis. NCBI lineage: Bacteria > Pseudomonadati > Pseudomonadota > Gammaproteobacteria > Oceanospirillales > Halomonadaceae > Halomonas > Halomonas huangheensis. The sequence goes on from NZ_CP013106.1 coordinate 4,011,932, forward strand.
TGCGGGCCTGATCGGCATCGGTACCATCGCCTGCATGTGGTTGTGGGATCGCTATCGTCCCAAAGCGTTGAGATTCCTTCCCGGGGCACTGATCGGCGTATGCCTCGCGACTCTACTCAGCATGTGGCTGGCATTGCCGATCACTCGCGTCGAGCTGCCGGAGAATCTGGGCACTGCCATCGACTGGATCAGCCCTCAGGCGCTCAGCACTCTCGCAGACCCGCAGTTGCTGGTGGCCGCACTGGCCATGGCCTTCATCGCCAGCGCCGAAACACTGCTGTCTGCCGCTGCCGTGGACCGCATGCACTCGGGCCCTCGTTCGCAGTTCAATCGTGAACTCTCCGCGCAAGGTGTCGGTAACATACTGTGTGGCGCGCTGGGTGCATTACCAATGACCGGCGTCATCGTGCGCAGCTCGGCCAATGTGCAGGCGGGAGCCGTCAGCCGTACGTCAGCCATTCTCCACGGCCTGTGGTTACTGGCGCTGGTGTCTCTGCTGCCGAGCGTGCTGCAGAGCATCCCGATCGCCAGCCTCGGTGGCGTGCTGGTCTACACCGGCTTCAAGCTGGTCAATCCGGCGGCGCTGCGTAATCTGAGGCAGTTCGGGCGTATCCCGATGCTGATCTATATCGCCACTGCGCTGTGTATCGTGATGACCGACCTGCTTACCGGGGTGCTGACCGGCTTTGCGCTGACGCTATTGAAGCTGCTGTGGAGTGCTTCGAAGCTGCGCATCAAGGTAGTGCACACCGAACCCGGTCAGGCCGAGTTGCATCTGCGCGGTGCCGCCACCTTCCTCGGTGTACCACGACTGTCGCAGGAACTCGCCGCGATCGAGCCCAGCACTCAGGTATACATCTGCATGGACCGACTCAGCTACATCGACCATGCCTGCATCGAGTTGCTGGAGGACTGGGGACGTTCGGCCCGCCTCCATGGCGGCGGGCTGGAAATCCGCCGCACAGCGCTGAAGCAACGCGTGGAGGGACGGCGGCGCAGAGCACTGGCAGCCACCGGTTGATGCGTCGTCGCAGGCCACGGCCTGGACATGACAGGCCAGCGTAAAAAGGCAGCGGCCCGGGGACTGATCTCCCGGGCCGCTGTCGTTGGTATCTCTCGATCTGTTCAACCTGTTCGAGCAGCTGGTTAGCCTTTGTCGGCGCTACTGCCGGGCACTCTTCCCGACCCCTCCGGCCGCAAGGCTTGCTGCGTTTCGGCACCATCTTCCGAGCCCGCGCTGCCATGACGATGAGCCAACTCGCTGCGCAGAGCAGTCACTTCCTCACGCAGCGCGATCATTTCATGGTGAAGATCACGCAACATGCGGCGGTTGGCACGATGCAGACGCTCACTTTCATCTTCCTGGTCGACCACGAACAGAGAACCGACATAGGCGGCAAAGCTACCAAACAGGCCAACACCGGCCACCATCAAACAAACGGCCACCAAGCGCCCGAGAGTGGTCACCGGATAATAGTCGCCATAACCTACCGTGGTGACCGTGACAAAGGCCCACCACAGAGCTTCTTCCGCGGTATCGATGGCGCTCTCTGGATTCGGCCCTTCGACCAGCAGGATGACCACCGAGCCGAAAATCACCAACATGATCGTGGCCGACGCCATTGAGGCAAAAATGCCCTTGGCCTTGTTGCGAAACAGCATATCCCAGACGATATGCAGCGACTTGATCGCCCTCAGCATGCGAATGATCTGCACCACCCGAATCAGACGCCCCGCATAGAAATAGCTCACCGGGATGCTGGCCAGCAGATCAATCCACCCCCAGCGCATGAACTGCCACTTGTCCTCAGCAGCGCGGAAACGAATCACGAAGTCGGCAAAGAAGAAGCCACAGACGACGAAATCCAGCTTATGCAGCAGATCAACGACATCGGGCGGCAGCTCATACAGCTCCTGTACCGCCATAGCACCGAGTACATAGATGGACAGAATCAGGATCAGAATCTGGAAGGGAGTGAGACGCTCAGGCTGCATGGGATCCATCTACTGACAATAACTGGAACAAGGTTAATGACCATACGCCAGACTCGGTACAGTGCCTAGTTCCGCCTGCGAGGCATACAACCGGGTTCAAGGCTCCAGCGACTCATAGGGCAGACCAACATAATTCTCGGCAAAGGTCGTCAGCCCCGCTTCGGAGCTGGTCAGATAATCGAGCTCGGCGAGTTGCATCCGTGAGTCGAAGTCTTCGCGGTCATGGAAACGATGCAGCATAGACGTCATCCACCAGGAAAAGCGCTCGGCTTTCCAGACGCGTCGCAGACAAGTCTCCGAATAGCGTGGAATCAGATCGCAGCGCCCCTCGTGATAGACCTTGAGCAGTAGCCGATACAAGGTATTGACGTCACTCGCCGCCAGATTGAGGCCCTTGGCTCCCGTAGGTGGCACGATATGCGCCGCATCACCGACCAGAAACAGGCGGCCATATTGCATCGGCTCAACAACGAAACTGCGCAACGGCGCGATGCTTTTCTCCAATGATGGGCCAGTCAGCAGATTATCCGCGACATCCTGCGGTAAACGACGTTTGAGCTCATCCCAGAATCGCTCATCCGGCCAATCCTCGACGCGCTCTTCCAACCCAACCTGAAGGTAATAGCGACTGCGTGTCGGTGAACGCATGCTGCACAACGCGAAGCCTCGCTCACTGCGCGCGTAGATCAGCTCATCGGATACCGGCGGTGTATCGCTCAGAAGACCCAGCCAACCGAACGGATAGACGCGCTCGAAGACCTTGAGTCGCTCTTCGGGAATCGAGCGACGCGAGATGCCGTGATAGCCATCGCAACCAGCGATGTAATCACAGTCGAGGCGATAATCCTGGCCTTCATGGCGAAAGGTCACATAGGGAGCAGCGCTTTCCAGATCATGGGGCGTGACATCTTCGCTCTGGTAGTAACTCGGCGCTCCCAGCGCCTGGCGAGCTTCCATAAGATCCCGAGTGACTTCCGTCTGTCCATAGACCATGACCGAGCTTCCACCGGTATGGGCCGCCAAGTCGACACGCACACGCCGACCATTGAACGCCAACTCGACACCAGTATGGGCATGCCCCTGTTCGTCCATGCGCTCCGCCACTCCCGCTTCACGCAGCAGGTCCACCATTCCCTGCTCCAGCACTCCAGCGCGGATACGACTCAATACATACTCACCGCTGCGCCGTTCGAGCAGAACATTATCGATGCCGTGACGACTGAGTAGTTGTCCCAACAGCAACCCCGAAGGGCCTGCACCGATAATCGCGACGCCAGTCTTGAGCGTAGTAACGGGCTTGGGTGTGGACATAGTCATTACTTTCCTCGGCAGTGATCCGCTGAAACATTGTTGTGTTATTGTATTTTTCAGCATCACCGTTGCTTCAATAAGGCATTATTTCATCTACAAATTGGACTTTTGACGGATACGCCACCCACTTTGGTCGAATGCCGGAGCCAGGGATGACAACAGACGGGGCGCATTGATGAGCCAGTACAGATTGATGAACCAGCACAGCTTGAGCGCCATTCCAGTATTCTCCCTGTATGGCGAAACCGATCACTGGCCAACTCCCGACTTACTGCACTGCGAGTCGATCGCCGAACGCAGCCGCCTGCATGACTGGCATATTCGTGCCCATCGTCATGCGGATTTGGTGCATTTACTGGTGTTGTACGAAGGAGAGGTAGAGCTGGAGCTGGAAGGGGCAACTCACCATGCCTCGGCTCCGCTGGTCATCGTGGTGCCGCCGCTATGCATCCATGGGTTTCATTTTTCGCCCTGCATCCAGGGCCATATCCTGACGCTGGCCGCACCATTGGTAGAGCAGCTGGCCCAGACCCTGCCCGAGGCCTCACGTATATGGCGCCGCGCCAGCGTGCAGGTGCTACCGGAGGGCGGTGCCAGCCAACGGCTGGTGGAACTGGTAAGACATATCGATGGTGAGTACCGACGCCCGGCAGCCGGCCGCGATGCACTGCTCAGTGCGCTGATACAGGCCTTGACCATCGAGGCATCGCGGCTGGCCATCGGCGACCACGACACGACTTCCGTCACCAACGCCCACCAACGTTCACGCCAGCACTTGAGGCGTCTCGAAATGCTGATCGAAACCAGCTTCCGCCAACAACCAGGTGTAGAGGAACTGGCGACGCAACTCGAACTGAGCAGTGCCCACCTCAATAGCATCTGCCGGCAGCAGGCCGGGGCCAGCGCCCTGAACCTGCTGCATCAACGGCTGGTGCTCGAAGCGAGGCGCGAGCTGACCTATACCAACCTGACCATCGCTCAGATATCCGATGGCCTCGGCTTTTCCGAGCCGGCCTACTTCACTCGCTTCTTCAAGCGCCTGACCGGGTACTCGCCCAGAGACTTTCGCAAGCGGCAGCAGACGCCGGGCTAACCCTCCTGACACCCTCCTCACCCAACCTGGACCAGCAAGAAGGTCGTCAACACCGGGAAGGCCAGCAACAGGACCAGACGCACCAGGTCCGAGACGATAAACGGCGCCACGCCACGGAATATCTCGCCCAGCCCGACGTGGGGAGCCATCGCCTTGATCACGAAGACATTCATGCCGACCGGCGGTGTGATCAGCCCCAACTCCACGGTCAGCACAGTGATAATGCCAAACCACACCGGATCGATTCCCAGCGACTGGATGATCGGAAACACCACCGGTACCGTGATCACCAGCATGGCGATCGAGTCCATGAACATGCCGAGCAGGAAGTACATGGCAAGAATGCACAGTACGACCACGAACGGTGACAGTTCCAGCCCATAGAGCAGGTCACTGATCGAGAACGATATCCGCGATACCGAGATGAAGTAACCGAGCGTCTCAGCACCGACCAGCATGAAGAACACTACCGTCGACAACGCCAGCGTTTCCTGCACCGCTGCCCACAGCTCGCGCCCCCTCATGCCCTTGACCAGCGCATGAATCAGCGTGGCAAAGGCGCCGACACTGGCCCCTTCGGTCGGCGTGAAGACACCGAAGTAGATACCGAGGATCATGATCAGGAACACCGCCAGAAACGGCATCAGTCCACCCAGAGAGGCCAGCTTGTCACGCCATGCTGTCGCCTCCCCGGCCACTGCCAACTCCGGCTTGATGCGCATGACCACGCTGACTGTCAACGCGTAGAGCGCCAGCCCCAGCAATCCGGGAATCAAGCCAGCCATGAACATGTCACCCACCGATTGCTCGGTGAGGATGGCGTAGATCAGCAGTGCAATACTCGGTGGTATCATGATGCCGAGGGTGCCACCCGCAGCCAACGCGCCAGTTGCGAGGCCACGGTGATAGCCGTATCGCTCCATTTCCGGCAACGCCACGCGAGTCATGGTACTGGCGGTCGCCAGCGACGAACCGGAAACCGCCGAAAAGATACCGCAGGAGCCCACCGCCGCGATGGCGAGGCCTCCCTTCCAACCACCACAGATCACCCGTGCCGACTGGAACAGTTTGCCCGCCATGCCGGAATGCGCCGCCAGCACGCCCATCAGGATGAACATCGGCACTGCACTGAAGCTGTAGTTGGTCAGCACCTCGACCGGCACCGACTTGAGCATCGACACCGCCGCTCCCCAGCCGATCACCTGGGAAAAGCCCCCAATACCCACCAGCAGCATGGCCAGCGCCACCGGCACTCTGGCCACCATCAGCACCAGCAGCAAGGCCAGACCGATGGCACCGATCATTTCAGTTGCCATCCGCCGCCTCCTGCGTCTGGTCCTGAGACGTCGGCTGAGCCCAGATCATGCCCAGCAGTGCATGCAGCAGGCTACGCAGCCCCAGCAAGGCGCTGAGCAGCGCCGCAGAGATATAGATCGGGCTCAACGGCAGACGTAGATCCTGAGTGACTTCGCCATGCCCTGCGGCACTGCTGGCCGCACCAGACAGCCCGACACAGAGCACCGCTCCCAACAGGGCAAAACCCAGTAGATAGAAGCCATGCAAACGTGCAGTGAGCGATTCCGGCAGTGAGTGAGTAAAGGCTTCAACCACCACCTGACTTTTCTCGACATTGGCCGCCATCGCCGAGAGCAGTGCAAACAGCATCAAATAACTGACCAGTTCCACACTGCCCACCACACGAATGGATACCACACCGTCCGTGAGCCGGTGCAGGTAGCGTGTGGCAACATCACCAATGGTCACCAACAGCATCGCCAACAGCGCTACACCAGCCACCAGTCGACAGATCAAGGCCAGCCACCGGCTGACCTTCTCGATCACTTCTCGCATGAGGGTTACTCGGTTGCTGCGCAACTATCACGCGCGGCGAGCGCCGCATTGTAGACATCGCGCGCCTGATCGAGACCACGCTCCTCGAGCCCTGCCAGGTACTCGTCGATCCCCTGCTGCAACGGCGCTGACCACTCGGGGTCATTGAGCGGGTCATCGACGACGCGAATGGTATGCCCGGCATCCTCGGCTTCCTGACGCCCCTGTTGATCAATGGAATGGAAGACCTCTCCGGACTGCCCTGCCCAGCGCATACCTGAATTGGCATCGATGGCGGCCTGCTGCTCGGGACTCAGGCTCTCCCAGATACGCTGATTCATGGTGGCGACAAAGATCAGGGAGTAGAACGGCACCTGGGTGTGATATTCGACCAGCTCATTGATGCGGAAACCCTTCATGCCTTCCCAGGGGAAGCTCAGGCCGTCGATCACCCCACGCTGCATCGAGGTATAGATATCCGGCGCCGGCATGCCCACCGGGCTGGCTCCCATGTTCTCGAGAATATCTCCAGCGACGGCGGTCGGGCGGCGAATGCGCAGGCCTTCGAGGTCCGCCGGTGTCTGCACATCGGTATCCACGGTATGGATATAGCCGGGGCCAGTGGTGAACATGAACAACACATGGGTGTCGTCATATTCGCTGTTCAACTGGCCGTCGTCATAGAGCGTCTGCAGGACGCAGGCGCCCTGACGCGCATCATCGGCAACACCGGGTAACTCGACGATCTGCGACAGCGGAAAGCGCCCCGCCGTATAGCCCTGCGCAGTGACGCCGATATCGGCAATGCCATTGACGGTGGCGTCATAGATATCATCGGCCTTGGCCAGGGTACCGGAGGGGAACATCTGAACTCGCAACTCACCACCGGAGTCTTCTTCCACAGCCCTGGCCCATTCCTCGAAGATCTCGGTGTTGATGCCGGAGGCACCCGGCCAGAAGTGTGCCATGCGCAGGGTAGTGGCAGCTTCGGCAGACGTCGCTGCCAGTCCGGCAATAGCTGCCGCCAGCAGGCAACTTGTAAATTGCGTTTTCATCGGGGGAATCCTCCAGCCCTTATCTTTATATGTTGGCGTTATAGCCTGGCGAACCTGTGCAGTGCGCAACACACCATGGGCATCTGAGCGCACCACGCAAACGTTCGCATAGTGAACAGCCGTTCGCATTATCCATCAAAAGGTAACTCACCCCCTGGCGCGGCAAAAAGCGACTTTGGTCCAGGGTGCCACTCCAGGCCCGCAACCTTGCTCCGGATCAGACCGCTGCGAAGACACACGACCAAAGTAGTATCCAATACATGATTTATCTAAAATACCACGACGGCACCCACCTGACGGGTAGAGGTGCTCTCTCGGATACCGACCTCCAACCAGGGAAAGTCATGCCTCGCCCCGCCCTTCTCCTCAGCGCACCGTTGCTGGTGTCCATCGCCCAGCCAGGGTTTGCTCAATCAGAACTTGCCCAATCAGAGTTCGCCCAGTCCACCGAACCAACGTCGACCAGTCAGACCATTGAACTCGAACCGATCACCGTCGAGGCCACCCGCCTGACACGCGAGCTCTACACCACCCCTGCCGCCGTATCGGTCATTGATCAGTCACGTATCGCTCCGGGTCAGCAGCGCGTGCGGATCGACGAGGCCCTGACGACAGTTCCCGGCATGTTCATCAGCAACCGTGACAACTTTGCCCAGGGGGCACGGGTATCGATCCGCGGTTTCGGTTCACGGGCGCCCTTTGGCGTGCGAGGCATCACGCTGGTGGTCGATGGCATTCCCTACACCCTTCCGGATGGCCAGGCACAGTTGGATGCTGTCGATCTCGAGAGTGCTGAACGTATCGAAGTGATTCGCGGCCCAGCCGCGGTGCAATACGGCAATGCCGCAGGTGGTGTGATTGCCGTCACTACCGCCGACGGCCGCGGAGAAGGTGACAGCACCACGCGCCTGCATGCTGGCGTGGGCAGTGATGGCTATCGCAAGCTTTCCGTGCAGAACGGTGGTGAGCATGGCGACTGGTCGCATCACATCAGTGCCGCCAGTTGGGAAATCGACGGCTATCGTGACCACAGTGAAGCGCGCAAGACACAGCTCAATGGCCAGCTTCGCCATCAACTCGATAATGATCGCGCGCTGAGCGCCACGCTCAACCTACTGGATAATCCCAAGGCCGAAGATCCCGGCGGACTGACCCTGGAGCAGGTCAAGGAAGACCGTCGCCAGGGCGCCGACTTCACCGAAGAGTACGATACCGGCCAGAGTGTCGATCAGCAGGTATTTGGGCTGCAATACGAGGATCTCGGCTTCGGCCCCGGCGAACTGTATCTCCGAGGTTTCGTCAGTTGGCGTGACTTCGAGCAGCAGTTGCCTTATCCAGGCGACAGCCTGATCGACTACAAGCGCAACTACTATGGCGGCAGCGCCGAGTATCACCAGCAGACCTCACTCGGCAACATGCCCCTCGACCTCATGTTGGGCGTGGATGCCGCCCGTCAGGAAGATGACCGCCATCGCCATGAAATTGCCTTCAGCGGCGAGAATCTCGGCGAGGTTGCCGATGAAACCCAGACTGGCGAGTCCATTGGTGTCTTCGCTCAGGGGGATCTCGATATGACGGATGCATGGACGCTGTCACTCGGTGCCCGCTACGATCATGTCAGCCTCGAGGTCGAGGATGACTATCTCGATGACGGAAACCAGAGCGGGCAACGCAACTTCGACGAGTTCAATGGCAGCCTGGGGGTCAGCTATCGCTACCTGCCCCGACATCAGCTGTATGCCAATACCGGTACTGCCTTCGAGACACCGACCTTCTCCGAGTTTGCCAACCCTGATGGTACAGGCGGCTTCAACCCGAATATCGAACCACAGAAGGCCTGGAGCCGAGAGCTGGGCGCACGAGGCACCCTCGATTGGGGACTCGACTACGACATTGCACTGTTCTCGATCGATGTCGAAGACGAACTGGTGCCCTACGAAGGCGACAGTGGTCGTACCTTCTATACCAATGCCGGCGATACCTCACGCGATGGCGTGGAGCTTGCACTGGGCTGGCAGCCACTGGATAGCCTACGTTTGGACACCGCGCTGACCCTGGCACGCTACCGCTTCGACCATGTCAGTGGCGACCAGGACCTCGACGATAATCGCCTCCCCGGACTGCCGGAAACCACCTGGGTCAATGAACTCACCTGGTTCGGCGACGGCGAGGGCCTGGCACGTCCCTTCGCCAGCCTCGAAACCCAGTACATCGGTGATATGGTCGGCGACAACGCCAACCAGGTGGACGTCGACAGCTACTGGCTGGTCAACCTGCGCGCCGGCAACGGCTGGCGGATGGGCGGCGATACCGTATTGGCAGGCTACGTGGGAATCCGCAACCTGTTCGACGAAGAGTACTACTCAAACGTACGCATCAACGCCAACAACGACCGCTACTTCGAACCTGCTCCGGACCGCGCGGTCTATGCTGGCGTGGAGCTTGAGTTTTAAGCAAGTATCGAGATATATCTCAACAGACACGAGAACGGCGCCCACCTGGGGCGCCGTTCTCGTACTGCGGTACTGTCTTGCGGAAAGACGATCAGAAGCGGTAGGTCACCTGGGCACCGAAGCCATTGGCGGAGTTGTCGTAGTCCGCCTCATAGGTACCGCGAGTTGGATCTTGTTCAGACAGCTCAGCGCTGGACTCATCCAGGTAGGTGTATGCCACATCTACGGTCAGGTTCTCGACTGGCGTCCAGCCGGCACCCACGGAGTAGATCATGCGATCGCCGGAGGGGACGCGTACGGTACGATCCTCATCACGAATCGGTGATTGGTCGTAGGCAACACCACCGCGGAACACCCACTGCTCATTCATCTGATAGCTGGCACCAAGCGCATACTGCCAGCTGTCCTTGTAGTTCTGGACTTCGTTGATTTCACGAACATCATTCTCGACGTTCAGTTCCTCGAAGCTGCCCCACTTGACCAGCGTGACACCACCCATCAGAGTCCACTGGTCATTGAGTTCATGGGTCACACCCAGATCCCAGCTGGCTGGCAGGCTGATGCCCAGGCTGGCATCCGACTTGGCTGAAGCAGCCCCCACAGGAACGATCGGGCCCAGTACAGGATGGTTGACGGGGTCGCCCTGGCCGCGAACATTCTCGAAACTGGCATCACCCTCAAGGTCATAATCCACCTCGGAGTGATAGGCCAGACCGATGGTGGTGTGCTGCCATGGCTTGTACATCATGCCCCAGGTAAAGCCCCAGGCTTCATCATCGCCCTCGACAACAACTCGACCATCACCTTCTGACCCCGTCGGAGTGAAGGCGCCGGTGGAGTCGTAATATCCCACCGGACCACCGGGCGTACGCGAGCCCAACTTGCCATCGATTCGGTTGTAAGTCACACCGAAACCGGCAGAGAACTGTTCACTGAATTTTACCGAGATGGTCGGCTGTACAGTGGCGACCTTGACCTCACTATAGTCACCGAAATAACGGCCCTGGAAATCGCTCTCGTAGTCAGTGATCAGACCAAAGGGAGCATAGACTCCCAGGCCAAAATGGAGATTGGGATTGATCGGCTGAACAAAGTAGGCAAAGGGAATCGCCTTGTTCGGCACCATGTCACCATCATTGCTTCCGGTCGCGCTACCGGACACATTGTCGATGTCGGTTTCGGGCATAAGATAGGTGACACCACCTGTCACCTGGGCTCGATCAAGGAACGACATGCCCGCCGGGTTGCCATAGACAATAGAAGCATCATTGACAGTAGAGGCACGGCCTGCAAAGGAGGTACCCTGGGCACTGACACTCTGCTCATTCAGCTGAAAAGCACCTGCCATGGCGTGACCTGAAACGGTTGCAGTGGCAACAGCAACTGCGAGTGTCAACGGTTTTAAGTTGTTATGCATCATGTCGGCATCCTGTGTCGGCAAGCTAGTCAGTATTTATGTTCAGGCAACCCTTCTGCATCGAAAACACACCAGCATCTATGCGGACCAGTACATGGTTTTCATGCTCCAAGGCTTGACCGCAGTGTTTGCGATAGCCTTGAAAAGTTCAAGGCCAAACGTTTGTTTGAATAAGAAATATACTCATACTTTGGTCATATAAAATTTTAACGCCTATTATTTCAACAAGTTAAAAACCCTCTTTAGAGCATGCCCGAGTTCATATAACGCCCTTGACCCTTGGGTAACACAAAGGTTTTACACTAACTCCTGTCCAGACTTCCTGAAATCCTGATACGTACTGTTCTGACACATGGCTTTGCCACCGTTTGCCTCTGGGCAGCGGGGCATACCAGGAGCGAATATGAAAGTCAGCGAGCTGGCCCGAGCGGCCCGGGTTACCGCGGAAACGGTGCGCCACTACACCCGTGAGGGACTGCTGTTACCGACCCGCGACCCCGAAAACGGTTACCACATCTATGCCACAGGAGATCTCGAACGCCTGTGCTTCATTCAGCGCGCCCGTCACCTCGGCTTCAGCCTCAACGAAATCGGCGAGATCCTTGAGCACGCCGACCACGGTGACTCGCCTTGCCCACTGGTCCGCGACCTGATTGCTGCTCGTCTACCACAGATTCGCCAGCGGATTCGCGAGCTCGAAGCCCTGGCCTCACGGATGGAACAAGCCATGGAGACCTGGCAGGAAATGCCCGATGGCGTTCCCAACGGTCATAGCCTGTGCCGCCTGATCGAGAGTGTTCCGTTACCATCGAACGAGACAAGGGAGGAAGCGTGAACGCACCTCAGTCCCTGACTAGATACATCCCGTCAATGAGCTGCCAGGGTTGTGTCAAACGCATGCGTGAAGCGATCCAGAGTCATGACAGCGATGCTCGGGTCGAGGGCGAGCCACAGACCCATCATCTGTACGTGGAGTCGCGTCTGGCCGGCGAGAAACTGGATGAGATCCTCTCCTCAGCCGGATACCCCAGCGAGGCCGAGCCTTCCGCCACGTCTGACTGCCCGCTACCCGATCAGGGCGACGATGGAACTGAACCGTCAGCCGATGGGCTTGAGCGTACAGATGCTGCAGACGAGACTCCTCGGAGCGAAGCATCGCCGGCAGAAGCGGAACCGAGCCAGCGCCTGGCCATCCAGGGTATGACCTGCGCCAGTTGCGTTGCCAGTGTCGAGAAGGCCTTGAATCAGGTACCCGGCGTCACCCGCGCCGAGGTCAACTTCGCCTCAAATACTGCACGAGTGCACGGCAAGGCAGATGGCGCTGCGCTGGTCGCTGCGGTAGATGCCATCGGTTACGGTGCGGAGCCGATTGTCGATCTGCGTGAAGCCGAACGGCGTCGCGCCGAGTCCAGTCGCCACGAATATCAGCGCAAGCTGAAAGGCAGCCTGACAGCGCTGGCACTGGCGATCCCGTTGATGGTCATGATGTTCATTCACCATCCTGAGCCGGTGGGTGTCGCGCGCCTCGGTTGGGGGCTGGTGGGACTCGCGACTCTTGCGGTTCTGGCCTTCCCGGGGCGTCACTTCTTCGTCAATGCATGGAAGGCCGGGCGCCATCGTCAGGCCAACATGGATACCCTGATCGCCATCGGTACCGGTAGTGCCTGGCTGTACTCCATGGTGGTGGTGCTTGCCGCCCCCTGGTTACCCGAGGCGGCCCGCGGCTTGTACTTCGAAGCGGCGGCAATGATTGTCGGTCTCGTGTTGCTGGGTAATGCACTGGAACTACGTGCCCGGGGCCGTACCTCGGATGCACTGCACCGCCTGCTCGACCTGCAGAGCAGCACTGCCCGCGTAGTGCGCGATGACCGCGAGCAGGATATACCGATCGACGAGGTCCAGACTGACGAGCTGATCCGTGTTCGGCCTGGTGAGCGCCTGCCGGTCGATGGGGAGGTCGTCGAGGGCAAGAGTTATATCGACGAGTCGATGCTGACCGGCGAGCCACTCGCCGTATCACGCGGACCGGGTGATGATGTCAGCGCCGGCACCGTCAACGGACGTGGCTCACTGCTGTACCGTGCCACACGGGTTGGCGCCGATACCCGGCTGGGCCGGATTACCGAGCAGGTCGCCAATGCCCAGGGCTCGAAGCCGCCGATCGGCAATATGGCCGACCGCATCTCTGCGGTGTTTGTCCCCAGCGTGATGATCATTGCCGTGCTGACTGCTCTGGCATGGTTCCACTTCGGGCCAGAGCCTCGCGTGATCCATATGCTGGTCACGGCGACGACCGTGCTGATCATCGCCTGTCCCTGTGCGCTCGGTCTGGCGACACCGCTATCGACCATGATTGGTGTCGGCAAGGCCGCCGAGCATGGGGTCTTGATTCGCTCCGGAGATGCACTGCAGACCGCCAGCCGTCTGACCACGTTGGTGGTCGACAAGACCGGCACGGTGACCGAAGGCAAGCCGCGTGTCACTGATCAGCGGCTGTTTGGTGACGACTCGGCGTCCCTGCTGAGTCTGGTACATGCTCTTGAGGGCCGTTCCGAGCACCCCCTGGCGATCGCACTGACCCAGCATATCGAAGAACAGTTGGGCGATGCGCTGGCTCAAGCCACCATCGCGGACTTCACCAGTGTCACCGGGCGTGGCGTACGTGCTCAGGATGACCAGGGCCGAGAGTTGGCACTGGGCAATGCTCAGTTGGTGAATGATGTAGGTGCCAGTCTGGACGCTCTGGGTGATGAACGAGATAGCTGGATCAATCAGGCACGTACCGTGGTCTACTTCACCATCGACAGCCAGCTGACAGCGAGCTTTGCCATCGAGGACCCGCTGCGACATGACAGCATCGATGCGATTGCCAGGCTGCGCCGGGATGGACTCAAGGTGGTGATGTTGACCGGTGACAATACGACCACAGCCAATGCCATCGCCAGCCAGGTAGGCATCGATGAGGTGCGTGCCGAATTGACTCCGGATGACAAGCACGCCGAGATCGAACGTCTGCAGCGCCAGGGCGAAGTGGTCGGCATGGTCGGCGATGGCATAAATGATGCTCCCGCCCTCGCCCAGGCCGATGTCGGCTTCGCCATCGGGCAAGGAACCGATGTTGCCATCGAAAGCGCTGGGATCACGCTGATGCGCTCATCGCTTCACGGCATCGTCGACGCTATCGAGATCAGCCGTGCGACCCTCGGCAATATCAAGCAGAATCTGTGGGGCGCGCTGGGTTACAACACGCTGTGTATTCCCATCGCTGCCGGCGTACTTTACCCACTGACTGGCACGCTGCTGTCGCCGATGATCGCCGGTGCCGCCATGTCACTGTCGTCGATCACGGTGGTCAGTAATGCCAACCGCCTGCGCCTGTTCAAGGTTTCGCAGCCATCGACACAGGAAGCCTCGACACCAGCATCAGAGACACAGACCTCAACGACGCGGACCTCAACGACACGGACCTCAACAACACAGGAGGAACGGACATGAGTATTCTGGTGACAGTGGTCGGTCTCGGTCTGATCGGTTTGATCATCTGGTGGTTCTGGCTGGGCTGACCTCAAGTTCTGCCGGTGACGCTCCCGGGTCTATGCTCCCAGGTCTATGCTCTCGGGTCTACGCTACAGGTATGCTGAAGCTATGCTTAAGGAAAGTCATTGCCGGGAGCCTCAGATGCCGCATCTCAACGCCGTCCTCGAAACCGCACTTTATGTGCGCGACATGACCAGAGCCCGGGCCTTTTTCGAGGAAGTACTGGAGCTGAGGCCCTCTACTGCGGACCATCGGATGACCGCCTACGCGGTAGGCCCGAGCGTCCTGCTGCTGTTCATGGAGGGGGGAACCACGGAAACCGTGCAGCTTCCTGATAATCGCGGCAGCATTCCACCGCATGATGGAAATGGCCCTGTGCATATGGCGTTTGCCATCGCTCCGGAAGACCTCGAGCCATGGGAGCGCCGCCTGAATGCCCACGGCGTGAAGATCGAGGGTCGCACTCATTGGCCAAGAGGCGGAGAAAGCCTTTATCTGCGGGACCCGGATGACCATCTACTGGAGTTGGCGACGCCTGGAATCTGGCCCAATTACTGACGGCGCAACTCACCCGGAAGCGACAGCGACATCAGAAACAACAATGGGCAGCGTTATGCTGCCCATTGTGCGTCGATCCATCGCGGTCAGGAGACTTCGATCAACCCTTGACCTTGCGGTAGATGAACAACAGTACCAGAGCACCCACCACCGCAGTCACAATACTGCCGATGCTGATCTCGGAGACCGGTCCACCGATTCCCACGAGACTCCCCAGGAAACCGCCGACAAAAGCACCGGCGATACCAATCAGGGTAGTGATGATAAAACCACCCGGATCTCTACCCGGCATGATCCACTTGGCCAGGATACCCGCGATAAGACCCAGAATAATCCACGAAAAAATGCCCATAACTCCTCCTTGTTCAGGTACTGAATATCAGCTCACAACCTTTCCCGTACCACATTAGCACATCATACTGACGTTGCTCTGTCAGTAAACGGTGGCCCAGTAGGTAGGAAAGGACACTTGTAACTTGTGACCATGGTCCATCAGTGCATTCACAGGGGGTGCGCATGCTCGATCATCAACTGCAGGGATTCACGGCCGCGGAAGCGATTGCGATTGAGCTTGTAGGCGCAGTGCACCATGTCACCTTCACTGAACGGTGGCACATCGCCGGGCTTGATGGCACGAAACCAGATCGCTTTCCAGCTCTGACGCTGCAATGAAAGCTCCATCATCAGGTGGCTGCCATCGCCAACCGGGCGGACACGCTCGATCAGGAACTGACCGGCAAACAACGGGGCATCGAATTCACGCCCGTAGGGGCCCAGGGCGTCGATTTCATCGAGGGTAGCCAGTTGCAGCTGATGGCCCTGGAGCTCGCCATCGGTGAACAATCGGGGCACCAGCTCCATGCCCCGTAGCTGCTCGCTGACCGCCTGGATCAGTGCCGTTCGGAACTCATCCAGACGCTCGTGGGGCACACCAACACCCGCGGCACCGCGGTGGCCGCCAAAACGCGGCAATGACTCAGGAGCCAACTCATAAGCGCGCTGCAATGCTTCGCGCAGATGGAGCGCTTCGATGGAACGCCCGGACCCCGTCAGCATCCCCGCCTCGGCGGCGGGGGTGAGCACTACCGTCGGGCGACCATAGGACTGCACCAACCGCGATGCGACGATTCCCTGAACGCCGGGGTGGCCATCTTCGAGATAAACGATGATGATCGGCTCATCTGCCGCCAGGGCAGTACTGGCCAGTGCACGCGCCTGTTCTGCCATGTCCGCTTCGATGGCCTTGCGCGACTGATTATCGTCATCCAACACCTGAAGGTGGCGCTGGGCAACGCCATCGTCGGTGGCCAGCATGAAATGCAGTGCCGCATAGGGATCATCCAGACGTGAACGAGCGTTGATACGTGGCCCCATCTGAAAGCCGAGCGTCTCCGCGTTGAAAGGCACGCTATCTTCGCCGAGGCGTTCAGCCATGGCCCGCCAGCAGGGCTCATTCATGCGATTGATCAGGTTCAAGCCATGACGCACTACCGCGCGGTTGATGGCGCTGGCCCCCAGCGATACACAATCAGCGACGGTGCCCAACGCAACATAGGACAGCCAGGCCGACAGTTTGGGTACCGAGCTCGGCAGTATGCCCATCTCCACCAGTGTGCTGCGTGTCAACGACATCAGCAGCCATGCCACCATACAGCCAGCGATGGTAGCGTCAGGATAGTCACAGTCACTGCGAGTCGGGTTTACCGTGGCATACGCCGATGGCGGTGGTCCTTCTATCGGCAAGGCATGGTGGTCACTGACCACGACATCGATGCCCGCCTCACGCAAGCGGGCAATTCGCAGCTCATCAGACGAGCCACAGTCAGCCGTAATCACCAGGCTGGGTCGTGGTGACAACTTCAAGGTACGCTCAACCAGCGGCAGACTGATGCCGTAACCATCGTGAATACGATGGCCGATCAGACTATGCAGCCGTTGCTCCGGAACACCGAACAATTCATTCAGGGTGCGACGGATCACGACGTGGGAGGTGATGCCATCCACATCGTAGTCGGTGAGAATGCCGATATGCTCACCTTCGGCCACCGCCTGGGCGATACGCTCGGCAGCTCGTGGCCCATCGGCCAGCAGGCCAGGATGCGCCAGATGCTTGAGCGCTGGATCAATCAGTGGCTCGACTTCACCCTCGTACTGCGCCAGACGACCCGCCAGAATCCGCGCCTGCAACTCCGACAGCCCTGCTGCTACGCCACGTTGGTAGAGCAGCTCGTTAACTTCACGAGCAAGGATCAGCGGGGATAACGCCTGGGACATGGGGTTCACACTAGAGGAAAGAAGGAAGACATAAGAATCAAGGTGCAAGAAGGAAGAAGGAAGAAGGAAGACATGAGAATCAAGGTGCAGGAAAGAAACGGTCAGCATTTCTTACCTCTTCCCTCTTTCTTTCCCCCTCCTCTCCTTCGTGCGGCCTGGCCGCGCGCGGGTCAGGTTACCGGCAGCATCACATGGGCCTGATAGCCTTCGCGTTGGGTCAGGCGCTCATACCATGCGTGAAGGTGGGGTAGCTCCGGGCGTTCGATATCCATGTTGAACCAGGCGTAGGCATAGCAGCCCACGGGAATATCGCCTATACCGAACTCGTCTCCGGACAGCCACGGTTGTTGCGACAGCACTCGGTCGACCACCGCCAGTTTCTCGCCGGTAATCTTCAAGCCTCGAGCCATGGCCGCGTGATCGCGAGTTTCCTCGGTCATGCGCACCTTGTTCCAGAACAGTTCTCGGAACGGGAACGACAGGGTCGAGAGCGCCCAGTCCATCCACATATCACAACGCGCGATGCTCGCAGGGTTCTGGGTAGCCAAGCTGCCGGGAGCCTTGCTGGCGACCAGATAACGCACGATGGCATTGGATTCCCATACCATCAGTTCGCCATCTTCCAACACCGGGATCAGCGCATTGGGGTTGCGAGCACGAAACTCGTCGTTGTCGAGACCACCGAAGGGACCGCCCATGTCCACGCGCTCGAGAGCAATGCCAAGCTCCTGGGCACACCACATGACCTTCTTGACGTTGACCGAGTTGCTACGACCCAATAGACGCATCGAATATTCCCCTCAGAACAGGTTGTCACCAAACAGAAAGTCAGCGGTCCGACGGCTACCGCCGTTCAACAGACAAGCAACGCCGCCGTGACCAGTGCCACGGCGGCGCCAGGGCCTCAGCCGCGACGATGACTGGCAACGAAGTCCTGAACCGCTTCCAGCTCCGCTGGCAGGACGCTATAGCGTTCTTCACGCTCCAGCAGATCGTCCATGTGCGGTGGCAATGGCACGCCAGGGAAGCCCGCTTTAACCACCGCCTCGGCGAACTTGGCCGGGTGCGCAGTCGCCAGCGTAATCACTGGTGTGCTCGCATCGATACGCTCACGCTCCGCGGCACGATAACCGGTCGCGGTATGCGGATCGAGGATCTCATGGGTGCGATGGTGCGCCTCGCGGATCACCTCGAGGATGGTGGCATCGTCGACGCTGTGGCTGGCAAACCTGGCGCGCAGACGTTCCAGCGGTGCATCCGCCAGTGCAGCGGGCTGCTGTTGGAAGCGCGTCAGCAGATCAGACACCGCCTGACCGTCACGTTCATAGGCTTCGAACAGCAGGCGCTCGAAGTTGGACGACACCACGATATCCATCGACGGTGCCAGAGTTGCCAGCAGCTCGCGCTTCGAGAAGTCGTTGTCCGCCAGGGTACGATGCAGGATGTCGTTGGCGTTGGTGGCAATGATGAACTGCTTGACCGGCAACCCCATGCGATAAGCCACATAGCCGGCAAAGACATTGCCGAAGTTGGCCGACGGCACGCAGAAGCTGACCTCACGCTGGGGAGCGCCCACCGCCACGGCAGAAGCCACGTAGTAGACCACCTGAGCCATGATCCGCGCCCAGTTGATCGAGTTGACCGCGACCAGACGTGTACCGTTGAGGAAGTCCTGGTTGGCGAAGCTGGCCTTGACCATCGCCTGGGCGTCATCGAAGTTGCCCTCGATGGCGATATTGAACACGTTGTCGGCCAGCACCGTGGTCATCTGACGACGCTGTACTTCCGACACCCGGTTGTGCGGGTGCAGGATAAAGATATCGAGGTTATCGCAATGACGGCAGCCTTCGATGGCGGCAGACCCGGTGTCGCCGGAGGTCGCGCCCATGATCACCGCACGCTCGCCACGCTTCTTGAGGAAGTGATCGAGAATGCGTCCCAGCAGCTGCAGTGCGACATCCTTGAAGGCCAGGGTCGGGCCATGGAACAGCTCGAGCAGGAAATGGTTGGCATCGAGCTGGTTGAGCGGCACCACGGCGTCATGGCTGAAAGTCGCGTAGGCATCGCGTACCAGGCCACGGAAGGTGTCGTCGTCGATCTCGCCGCCGACGAAGGGCTTCATGACCCGAAAGGCGATTTCCGCATAGGAGAGCCCGGCCATATCGGCCAGCTCCTGCGTCGACAGCTCGGGAAAGGATTCCGGCACATACAGGCCACCATCGGCGGCCATACCGGTCAGAACCACATCCTCGAAGGACAGTGCGGGCGCCTGCCCGCGAGTGCTGATATAGCGCATCGGTTTATTCCTCATCGAGGCTTTCGACGCGGATACGGGTCACCGAACCTGCAATATCCGCCAGCGATTCGATACGACGGATCGCCTCGTTCATGTTGCGTTCCAAGGTGCGATGCGTCATCAGGATGATCGGCACCAGCTCACCTTCGGTGGCTTCCTTCTGGATCAGCGCCTCGATGGAGATGCCTTCCTCGGAAAGGATGGTCGCCACGCGTGCCAGCACACCGGGACGATCCACGGCCAGCAGACGCAGATAGTATGCGGTGGTGATATCTTCCATCGGCATGATCGGCAGCGAGACGCCGTTTTCCTTGATGCCGCCAAAGGCCAGATAAGGCGTGCGATAACGGTGCTCGGTGGAGATATCGCGTGCCACGTCGAGCAGATCAGCCACCACCGCCGAAGCGGTCGGCTCGGCACCGGCACCGGCGCCGTAGTAAAGCGTCGGGCCGACGGCATCGCCGAGCACGGCAATGGCGTTCTTGACGCCATGGACGCTGGCCAGCAGACGCTCCTTGGGAATCAGCGTCGGGTGTACACGCAGCTCCAGGCCGCTGTCGGTGCGCTTGGAGATGCCGAGGTGCTTGATGATGTAGCCGAGGTTGTCGGCCTGCTCAACGTCTTCAGCCGTGACCCGCGAGATGCCTTCGGTATAGGCTTTTTCGAACTGCAGCGGCACGCCATAGGCGATCGAGGCGAGGATCGTCAGCTTATGCGCGGCATCGATGCCTTCGACGTCGAAGGTCGGATCGGCTTCGGCATAACCCAGCGCCTGGGCTTCAGCCAGCACATCCTCGAACGCACGGCCTTCATCACGCATATGCGTCAGGATGTAGTTGCCAGTGCCGTTGATGATACCGGCGACCCAACTGATACGATTGGCGCCAAGGCCCTCACGCAACGACTTGATGACCGGAATGCCTCCAGCGACAGCCGCTTCGAAGGCCACGATCACGCCCTTGCTGTGCGCCGCCCTGAAAATCTCGTTACCGTGCACGGCAATCAGCGCCTTGTTGGCCGTCACGACATGCTTGCCGTTCTCGATCGCCGTCATCACCAGGTCACGCGCCAGGTCGTAACCGCCGATCAATTCCACCACCACGTCGACATCAGGATTGGACGCCACCTCGAAGACATCGGTAGTAGTGCGAATACCGGTGAGATCACAGGCTGGATTGAGGCTGCGATGAGCAACCTGCTCAATCACGATAGGACGACCAGCACGCCGCGTAATATCGTCGGCGTTGCGCGTTAGAACGTTGAAGGTTCCACCGCCCACGGTGCCCAGGCCACAGATTCCCACTCTCACCGGTTTCAATGTCTTTCTCCCTCACAAAGCATGTGTGTCTCAGCGATTGTTGCAGGGCCTCTCCGTGGAGGCCCTGATCTTTAATGGCTACGCCCTCTGGGGACGCAGCTGGGTTGGGCGTCTGCCCCAGCTCAGTTATCTAGACCAGGCTCAGCTATCGAGGTCGAGCATGGCGGCCAGTCGATCCGCGGTCACATACCCAGGTACCATGGTACCGTCAGGCAATACGATCGCCGGTGTTCCCTGCACGCCCAATGCCCGACCCAATTGATACTGTTCAGCTACCGGATTGTCGCAGCTTGCGGCGCTCTCTGGTAGCTCATCGTGCTTGGCATCGGTCAGCGCCTCGGTGCGATTGGCGGCGCACCAGACCTGCTCGAGACGACGAGCGCCTTCACTCGACATGCCGCCACGCGGGAAGGCCAGGTAATTCACCTGGATGCCCATCTCATTGAGCTCGGGAACTTCTTCGTGGAGCTTGCGGCAATAGCCACAGGTAGTGTCGGTGAATACCGTAATCACCGCCTTAGGCTCATCGGTCCCACGGTACACGATCTGCTCATCGGCGGGTATCGCCGCAATGCGTTCAGCACGTTGTGCACTGCGGTTTTGCTCACTCAGGTTGACCAGACCGTCGGCGCTGTTCTCGAACATGTCACCAATCACGAAATACTTGCCCTCGGCATTGGTGTAGAACGTTTCGCCGGTATCGAGATGGACTTCATAGATACCTTGCATGGGCGTTTCCAACACCTGCTGCACCGGCATCTTCTGGCCGTTGACTTCGATCTCGTTGAGCGCTTCAGGCGTATCCGCCATCACCATGCTGGAAGCCAGCAAGCCAGTGGTCAGAATCAGTGCCGCCATGACAGATAGAGTACGGGTCATTTTCAACCTCGAGGATGATGGTCAGCATGCAGGGCTTCCAGACGCGCCTGCGCTACATGGGTATAAATCTGGGTTGTCGACAGGTCCGAGTGTCCCAGCAACAGCTGTACGACCCTCAAGTTGGCACCATGATTCAATAAGTGGGTGGCAAAAGCGTGGCGTAGAGTATGCGGCGACAACGGCCGCTCGATACCGGCGACCCTGGCATGAAGCTTGATCCGATGCCAGAAGGTCTGGCGTGTCATGCTGGCATCGGCACGCCCGGGAAACAATGCCGGACGCGTGATATCGGACATCAAGGCACCGCGTCCTTCGCGCATATAGCGCTGCAGCCACCAGTTGGCCTCTTCTCCCAGAGGTATCAGGCGCTCCTTGCCGCCCTTGCCACGGACCCGCACCACGCCTTGACGAAGATTGACCGCATCGCTGGTCAGCCCCACCAGCTCGCTGACACGCAAACCGGCACCATAGAGCACTTCAAGCATCGCGCGATCACGCAAACCCAGCGGAGTATCCAGATCAGGGGCCGCCAGCAGTCGCTCTACCTCTTCTTCCTCAAGAGTATTCGGCAACGAGGGGCGAACTCTCGGCAGACGAACACCTGCCAGAGGGTCATGCTCGATTTGCCCCTCGGCCAGTGCCCAGCGATAGAAACGCCGCAGGCTGGCCAATAGACGTGCGTTGCTGCGTAATTGATAGCCCGCAGTTCGACGCTCATCCAGCCACACCGGCAACAGCGACTCTCCTGGACTCAACAGTTTGCCGCCATCCTCTGACAAGCGCGCGGCCCAGGCCTGGAGATCATGTCGGTAGGCGGACAACGTATGATCACTGGCCCCCTGCTCGAGCCATAGTACGTCGAGGAAGGTGTTGATCAGCTCACTGGCCGCAGTGTTCTCGCTGCTGTGCTGCTCACTCATTCAAGCCCTTCCGTGACACATTCATGCCTTTCGACAGTCCCTGATACCACAACACCCCGTCCCGCGGATGCGGTGACGGGGTGTCGGACCGGCAAGGCCTGATTCGATCGCGAACCAGGCTCTCGCCCATACTGGCAGGCTTGCGCCTTAGGCCAGCTTTTCCTTGATGCGCGCAGACTTACCGCTACGCTCACGGAGGTAGTACAGTTTGGCCTGACGCACGTCACCGCGACGCTTGACGCTGAGGGAGTCAACCAGCGGGCTGTAGGTCTGGAAAGTACGCTCAACACCAACACCGTGAGAAATCTTGCGCACGGTGAAAGCGGAGTTCAGGCCGCGATTACGCTTACCGATGACAACGCCTTCGAAGGCCTGCAGACGCTCACGGCTACCTTCCTTGACCTTGACCTGGACGACGATGGTGTCGCCCGGTGCAAAATCAGGTATCTGCTTGCTCATCTGCTCGGCTTCGAGTGCCTGGATCACCTTGTTCTTGCTACTCATGTCATCAAACTCCTGAAAATGTTGTGATTCGCCAATCAGTCGTGGGCGTCGGCGAATCGTGATCCCGGCACTCGCAGCACGAGCACGCGGGCCTGTTGATGACGCAGGTCCGGTCCCGGGTCGAACGATCTATTGATCGTCGGAAGCCACCGGTACGTCCTGCACCTCCGCCTTGTCGGCGTATTCGTCGATGAACTCGTCCAACAGCGTCTGCTGATCAGGCGTCAGTGACCGCCCGTCCAGCAGGTCCGGCCGCCGCAACCAGGTACGTCCCAGCGATTGTTTCATCCGCCAGCGGCGAATCTCGCCGTGGTGGCCGCTGAGCAGGACATCCGGAACACGACGTCCGTTGATTTCCTCGGGACGTGTGTAATGCGGACAATCCAGCAAACCGTCGTTGAAGGAGTCCTCGACGGCGGAATCCTGGTGGCCCAATACTCCGGGAACCAACCGTGCCGCCGTGTCGATCAGCACCATGGCCGGCAGCTCACCACCGCTCAGCACATAGTCACCAATGGACCATTCTTCATCGATATCCGCTTCAACTACGCGTTCATCGATGCCTTCGTAGCGCCCAGCCACCACAATCAGCGGTGGGCCTGACGCCAATTCCTGAGCCCCTTGCTGATCCAACCTCCGCCCCTGAGGCGAAAGATAGATCACACGCGGTCGCTGGCCTGTGGCCTCGGCGGCACGCTCACGGGCGTCATGGATCGCGCTGCGTAGAGTGTCGACCTTCATCAACATTCCGGGGCCACCGCCATAGGGGCGATCATCCACGGTGCGATGACGATCAGTGGCGTAATCCCGAGGGTTCCAGAACTCCAGACTCAACTGGCCACGGTCAACGGCTCTCCCGGTAACGCCCTGGCGAGTAATCGCCTCGAACATCTCGGGGAACAGTGACACGACTCCTATCCACACGGCATTAGCCCTATTTGTACAGCTCTATTCACACAGCTCTATTCACACAGCTCTGGTTCAAACAGTCCTGATTCAAACAGCTTTGATTCAAACAGCACTGGTCTTCTGAACAGCTATGGTCTTCTGTGGCTTGAATCCTTTACGCAATGCACAGGTGTACAGTGCTCAGAACTCAGGATCCCAGTCGACCACAACTTCCCCTGCTTCGAGGTCAACGCTTTTGACGACGTCACCTGGTAGCCAGGGAAGTAGACGCTCTCGATCATCAGGAGCACCCTCGCCCTTGACGACCATCACATCATTGGCACCTGTCTCGAACAGATAGGCAACCATACCCAGAGATACCGAATCCAGCGTGGTGACCTTGAGGCCCTCAAGCTGATACCAGTAATAATCGCCACTCTCCAGGTCAGGCAGCTCTTGCTTGGGCAACAGGATTTCCGCACCGGCCAGAGCTTCGGCCTGATCGCGGTAATCGACACCCTCGAGCTGGGCAACCAATCCACGCCCCTGGGGGCGTCCCTGCTTGAGACGATAGCGAGAAAGCTGTCCATTCTGACGGACCACCCATTCGGCATAGTCGAGAATGCCCTTCATGGGTGAGGTGTAGGAATACACCCTCATCCAGCCCTTGATACCGTAGGGACTGGTCAGCTTGCCCAACACGACGAAATCGTCGTTCTGGCGATCGTCGGCCGGTTGGCGCTGTGCGCTGTGGCTCATTGGCGACCCCATGCTACTCCGAAAAACATCCTTCACTGTCGACCGATATGGAGCACAGTGACTCGATGATGTTTGGCAAACCGGCTTTTCGCCGTTGCTGGCCGTAGCCAGCAGCTCTAGTCACACGCGAGCCTGAATCAGGCCTGCTTGCGAGCTTCCTTGACCAGTTCAGCAACGCGGCCAGACAACTGGGCGCCTTGAGACTGCCAATGAGCAATGCGATCCAGGTCGACGCGCAGGCGCTCTTCCTGACCACGGGCAACAGGATTGAAGAAACCCAGACGCTCGATAAAACGGCCGTCACGGGATTTGCGAGAGTCGGTCACGGTCAGGTGGTAGAAGGGACGCTTCTTGGCGCCACCACGTGCCAGACGAATGGTAACCATACGTTGACTGTCCTTCGGTTGATTACAATATTGAAACGGCTGGAGAAACGAATCTTCAAACCGAATTTTTACTCACAACGAGCTTTTACTCACGAAAAGAGCCGCGCTGAACACGGACCCAATAGTGAAGAGGCGGTATTCTACGGAAAAGCGCTCCACATGGGAACCTTTTTCGGCCCTGCCGAACAGGGCCGAACAGCGCGCATCCAGAGTCCGGACTAGCGCCGCGGCATTCCACCCGGACCACCCATGCCGCCTGGGCCACCCATACCACCGGGGCCCATCATGCCCGACATGCCACGCATCATCTTCTGCATGCCGCCCTTCTTGCCGGCTTTCTTCATCATTTTCTGCATCTGCTTGTGCTGCTTTAGCAGACGATTGAGGTCCGGCACCTGCAGGCCGGCACCTGCAGCGATGCGACGCTTGCGCGAACCATTGATGATGTCCGGTTGATGGCGCTCACGTGGTGTCATCGAGTTGATCAATGCTTCGAGCTTGCCAAGTTCCTTCTCCGGCCCCGGTCCCTGGGCCATCTCAGCCATCTGCCCCATACCGGGCAGTTTGCCGAGCAAGCCACCCATGCCGCCCATGTTCTTGAGCTGCTGCAACTGCTCACGAAAGTCTTCCAGGTCGAAGCCCTGGCCCTTCTTGACCTTGCGAGCAAGCTGTTCGGCCTTGCCACGGTCGACGGTGCGCTCGGCTTCCTCGATCAATGACAATACGTCGCCCATACCCAGAATCCGTGAAGCAACACGGTCGGGGTGGAAGGGTTCCAACGCATCGACTTTCTCGCCGACACCCATGAACTTGATTGGACGACCGGTGACATGGCGCACCGAGAGCGCAGCACCACCCCGGGCATCACCATCGGCCTTGGTCAGCACCACACCCGTGAGCGGCAGGGCATCAGCAAAGGCGCGTGCGGTATTGGCAGCATCCTGACCGGTCATCGAGTCGACCACGAACAACGTCTCGGACGGCTCGATCGACTTATGCAGCGCCTTGATCTCGTCCATCATCGCTTCATCGACGGCCAGGCGGCCGGCGGTATCGACGATCAAAACGTCATGGAACTGGATGCGAGCATGCTTGATCGCCGCTTCGGCGATATCCACTGGTTTCTCGTCCGAGCGCGACGGGAAGAAGTCGACCTCGACTTCCTTTGCCAACGTCTCGAGCTGGTCGATGGCTGCCGGACGATAGACGTCGGCAGATACCACCAGTACCTTCTTCTTCTCGCGTTCGCGCAGATAACGCGCCAGCTTGGCTACAGAAGTGGTCTTACCCGCCCCCTGCAGACCTGCCATCAGCACCACCGCCGGCGACCCCTTGAGGTTCAGGCCTTCATTGGCCTCGCCCATGGTCGCTTCCAGCTCCTGCTGAACGATCTTGACGAACTGCTGGCCCGGCGACAGGCTGCGCGATACTTCCTGGCCGACGGCACGCTCGCGGACACGTTCGATGAAGGACTTGACCACTGGCAGCGCGACATCCGCCTCCAGCAGCGCCTTGCGCACCTCGCGCAGCGTGTCCTTGATGTTGTCCTCGGTCAGGCGCGCCTGGCCCTTGATCGACTTCAGCGTCTGCGACAGACGCTCACTGAGATTCTGGAACATGAAAGGCCCCTTGAAAGCAATGGCCTGGAGACGAGCTGTCGCCGCCTCTCATAGCGTTGGGCGAAAATTATACGCCTTGTCGGCCTGACTCTCCATGCAGCTGTCGCCATGCAGCTGTCAGGCAAGGCTACGATTCGGTATAGTGAGGGCCGGTAGATGCCCGGACCCGTTCCGCGGCAATGATGCAGACAGGGTGCCAGCGGCAGTCCGGAACCTTCCGAGTCGCCTGCCTTCGCCCCCTGTTCACTCACCACAGGCGTACGGACAGCATGCAGGCCTTACCCCTGGCCTTGATGGCCTTCGTTTTCTATCTCGCAGCCGCCTCCTGGCAGGGCCTCGCCCTGGTACGTCGCGTGCCGCCCAGAGATTTACTGGTACGCGGACTCGGTGCACTTGCTGCAGTGTTTCACGGCCTCATTGCCATTGGCCTGCTTGTGCATGAAGGCTCGCTACTGCCGGGTTTTTCCACCAGCGCAGTACTGGCCACGGTCCTCGCCGTCATCATCCTGCTCTGCACCAGTCTATTCAAACCAGTCCTGAATATCGCCACGGCTCTATTCCCCTTTGCTGGCATCGTGTTGCTGCTGGGCACCGAGATGCCAACGCCGACCAACACAAATGGCATGACCGCAGGTATCGCCCTGCATGCAGTCAGCTCCGCACTGGCGTTTGCTGTGCTGGCGATTGCGGCACTACAGGCCATTCTGGTCGGCATTCAAAACAAGGCTCTCAAGCACCATCGCATTCGTGGCGTAGTCCAGTCACTGCCCCCATTGACGACCATGGAACGTGTTCTGTTCGAGATGCTCTGGGTCGGTCTTATCCTGCTGAGCGTGTCGATTGCCAGTGGTTTTGTGTTCCTGCACGACATGTTTGCTCAGCACCTGGTTCACAAGACAGTCCTGTCGCTGCTCGCATGGCTGGTCTTTGCCACGCTACTGTTATGCCACTACCGTCTCGGCTGGCGCGGCATGCGTGCCGTTCGCTGGACCCTGGGCGGATATATTGTGTTGCTGCTCGCCTATTTCGGCAGCAAGTTCGTACTCGAAATTCTGTTGGCGAACCCTTGATCCAGATCGCCCACAACTGGTGCGTATTGATGCACAAAATGCTGCCGATTCGGAACCCACTCGGTACTTTTCTTGACACACCCTGGTCGAGCCCCTAAAACTCGACCCTTACCCGTGACCCAGGACCCAAAGACTTGAGCGACGAATTTCCCGTAGGAACACTGTTTGGCCTGCTGTTCCTGCTCATCGCCCTCTCGGCTTTCTTTTCCAGTTCCGAAACCGGCATGATGTCGATCAATCGTTATCGACTCAGCCACCAAGCCAACAGTGGCCAACGTAACGCCAAACGCGTTCTGCGCCTGCTGACGCGACCCGATCGCCTGATCGGCGTGATTCTCATCGGCAACAACTTCGTCAACAATCTCGCGGCCTCGATTGCCACCATCATCGCCATCCACTTTTTCGGCGAAGTCAGCGGCCCGGCCATTGCCACTGCGATCCTCACCATCGTGGTACTGATCTTTGCCGAGGTAACCCCCAAGACCTTCGCAGCCATCATGCCGGAGCGCATTGCCTACCCGGCATCCATGGTGCTGGAACCACTGCTGAAGCTACTATATCCGCTGGTGTGGGTGGTCAATTTCGTCTCCAATGGCCTGCTGAGGCTGCTGGGGGTACGCAACACCGATGGCGGTGGAGACAACCTGACACGAGACGAACTGCGCACCGTGGTCCATGAAGCCGGCACTCTGATACCACGTCGTCACCAGGCGATGCTGCTGTCGATCCTTGACCTCGAGAACGTCACCGTCAACGACATCATGGTCCCACGGCACGAAGTGGTGGGCATCGATCTGGATGACGATCTGGAGGACATCCTTGCTCAGATCCGCACCAGCCAGCACACACGCCTCCCCGTCTACAAAGGCGATATCAACAGCATCATCGGCATGCTGCACCTACGCAACGCAGCCCGCTTCCTTTCCCATGACGAGGTCACCAAGGCCGCCATCGTTCAGGAAGCCCGTGAACCCTATTTCATACCCGAATCGACGCCACTGCATACCCAACTGCTCAATTTCCAGAAACAGAAGCGGCGCATCAGCATCGTGGTCGACGAATACGGTGATGTGGAAGGGCTGGTGACACTCGAGGATATCCTTGAGGAGATTGTCGGTGAGTTCACTACCGATGTAACAGACCTTGAGCAGGATATGCTGCCCCAGGCCGACGGCAGCCATGTCATAGATGGCACAGCCAACATTCGCGAGATCAATAAGTCGCTCGGCTGGCACCTACCCACCGATGGCCCCAAGACGCTCAATGGCTTGATTCTGGAATATCTGGAAGCCTTCCCGGATGGTCAGGCCTGTCTACAGATCGGCAGCATTCGCATGGAAATTCTTGAGGTGCGCGACAACTTGATCACCTCGGTGTGTTGCTGGCCCGCAGCCCGCCGCATGACCAACGAGATCGGTCAGGCCTAGGCAAGATACTCGCTCTCGGCAATCGCCGAGAGCGTCTCACTGGGGTAGCCGGCCCGGGCCAGTACACGCAAGCCCATGTAGGTCGTCAACGCGCGGTTGGCCTCGGCCATAATCAGTGCTTCATCCCGGTCGGCCTGCTCGCTGGCGATCATCGTCGCAATGGCTCGCACCAGTCGCTCGCAGGAGCGCCGCACGCGCTCAGCCACATCCTCATCGTGGGGTGCCTTCTCGATCGCGGCATCACACAAGAGACATCCACCACGCCAGCTACTCTCTGACGACGCCTCTACCACGAACTGGAACAGCGCACGTATCCCGAGGCGAGACGTGTCGGAGCCCTTGATCCGCTGTATGGCTTCACCCATGTATACATCAGCATAGTGATCCAGCACGCAGAGATAGAGCCCACGCTTGTCGCCGAAGGCATTGTACAAGCTGCCACGTCCCAGCCCCGTCGCTTGCTCCAGTGTGCTGGTGGAGGTTCCTTCATAGCCATGGCGCCAGAAGACCTCCATTGCGCTGGTAAGCACTATTTGCTTATCAAACTTGCGTGGCCGAGCCATCACTCCTCCCGAGACCTGGCAGACAATATCCATGGCATTGGCGCTCCAGGCGTCTTCATGGCATCGCCCACCAATCAATGAAATTCTGTTGTAAATAATTATTGAACGATCGTACCAGAATAAGTAGCCTTACTTCCAGATGTTCTCATCGTCGGACCAGCCAGCCGCTACACCGATGATCGCCTGCATCTGAACTACCAATAATCGTGCACGGTCGCGAACACAACGCTCCGCGACCATGCACACAGGGAACCATCATGCGCAATTTTGGTACGATCGTTAAAAAAAGGAGTCATCTCATGCCCCTCGTCAGCGCCCACCACCACTCCAGTGCAACACGCCTTGAGAGAACATTATCGATTCTGGCCAGCTATGGCCTCTTTGCCGCACTGGTCCTGATCTACCTGTGGTTCGGCGGAATGAAGTTTACTGCCTACGAGGCACAAGGCCTGGTCCCGCTGGTCTCGAACAGTCCCCTGCTGGCCTGGCTATACGAGATCTTCTCGGTCACCGGATTCTCGACATTCCTGGGCATCGTTGAGCTGAGCATTGCTCTGCTGATCGCCGGACGAATTCTGTCACCGTGGTTATCGGCCATTGGCGGCCTGCTGTCATCAGGTCTGTTCATCACCACCCTGAGCTTCATGCTCAGCACTCCCGGCGTGATCGAGGGCAGCCTGGGCTTCCCGGCCATCAGTGTGGCGCCGGGACAG
Organism: Halomonas huangheensis; assembly: GCF_001431725.1. Lineage (NCBI taxonomy): Bacteria > Pseudomonadati > Pseudomonadota > Gammaproteobacteria > Oceanospirillales > Halomonadaceae > Halomonas > Halomonas huangheensis. The sequence goes on from NZ_CP013106.1 coordinate 4,042,797, forward strand.
TTCCTGCTCAAGGATGTCGGCCTGCTGGCAGCATCATTCTTCGTCCTGGTCCAATCATTCGCCGATATTATCGAACGCCAGGCAAATTGCGTACAAACGGCACCCGCCAAGTCAGGAGCATGACATGCAAACGGGGCAGCCGATCGGCCGCCCCGTTTCCTTGAAAGCTATCGTCTTGAAAACTGCTGTTGTGAAAACTGCTGTTGTGAGAACTGCTGTTTTGCAAGCCAGGGTCTTGAGCACCGTTGGCCAAACAGCCTCACACTCTCACACTCATCGCTTCGAATGCACCCAGGCATCCGCTTCCACCTTGAGCTCCCGCACCTGCTGTTCAAGTAACTGGCGAGTCGCCCGGCCCGGCTGCACAGGCTCGCCGAAGAACAATGCGACTCTGGCACGGAAGCGCCTCGGCCCACGCGACAGGGCGCGGCCATGAGCATGAGATGTCCATGAGCCCCACAACCCTGACAATGCTGCGGGAATCACTGGTACGGGGTCACGCTGAAGAATCAGGTCCAGACCACGACGAAAGGCATGAGTATTGCCGTCCGGCGTCAATCGCCCTTCGGGGAACAGCATCACGATATCGCCGTTGCGCAGAGCTCGACTGACTTCATCCAACGCTCGCCGCACGTTCCCCGGATCACTTCGATCCGACTCAACCGGGATCGCCCCCACCATACGAAAAAGCCAATTGAGCCACTTCGAATCGTAGATTGGCTTGTCCATCAGGAACCGCAAGGGGCGTGGACTCCCTCCCCCCATCACCAGCGCGTCGACAAAACTGACGTGGTTACATACCACCAACGCCGCGCCACGCGCCGGAATATGGATACGCCCTCTGAATCGCAGACGATACATGATATGAATCAAGATATAGACGAGGCCACGAAGGTGCCAGGCGGGCTGTCTAACGAAGTGCCAGGCATAAGCTGCTACCAATAGCGCGATAATGCCCCAGATAAGAAGTGCGTTCACGGGTCCAACGGCACCCTCTCAAGCCCAGCCAGGGTGGTGCTCATCAGTTGCGCAAGCAACTCATCCACCCCAAATGCACCGCCCTGCCAGTAACCCAGGCGATCATTCAAACCCAACTGCACCAGACCATGCACACTGCCCCATAGGGTGCGAGCAAGGCGCCGTGCTTCCTGGTCATCCAACAAGGGTTGATATTCCTTGAGCGTCGCCTCAACACGAGCGAAGAGTGCTTCAATCATATCCGACTGACGACGATCGAGCTCTCCTTCCTGCGCCAGCGGGTAGTCGAACAGTAACTCCCAGCGGTGAGCATCGTCACGGGCAAAGGTCCAATAGCCCATGGCCAAAGCACGCAAGCGCCTTTCGGGAGGGGTAGTATCCGCCAACAGCGGTTCGATCACAGCACGCAGTCGAGACAGACTCTCGATATTGACGTGCTGCAGCAGGTTGTTGAAGCTGCCATAAAGTTTGAGAAGCGTACTGGGCGCGCAACCGACCTCTCGCGCCAGCGAGCGCAGCGAGAGCGCATGGACAGGCTGTTCACTCAGCCAGGCGTCACAGGCCGCCATCACCTGAGCGTGTAGCTCTTCGGGGGCATGCTGTCTGGGACGAGCCATCGCTTTCCTCTCACAGTAACGCCGGATCAGCGGCAAAGGGTGGGACTCGAAGTCTTGACCTCGCGCAGAGTGACAGCAACGAAAAGTGCCATATCATCTGTACAATAGGTCAGTCCTTCCTTACGTTCACAGGTTAGGATACATTAATCGAACAGTGTTTTCGACAGAATACCCCACACTGTCGCAAGCGCAAGGGAAATGCTGTCCCGCAACGAGCTTTCAACGCCGGACAGCTCCTGGCTGGAGACTTCATGACAGGTCGACTGTACATTACCGCTGCCAGCGTTGAGCAGGCAGTGCCCGACCTCTATGTACCTACTGATGTCATCAGTGGTGTCAACATGGCCCCGCGCCAGCCACTATCGGTAATACGCCTCGAGGCGGCGCGCCCTACCCTGGGTAACGCCTTCTGGGGCCTGACCCCGCCCTGGTTGACGGTGCTTGATCAGGCACCACACTGCGCTCGCGCCGAAGGGCTTGCCCAGCGCCCGATGTTCCGCGACGCCATCTGTTCGCGCCGCTGCCTGGTGCCTGCGGCAGGGGTCTACGCCTGGCAACCCCGACCAGGTTACAAACAACCACACCTGATCACGCACGCCGATCGACGCCCGATGCTGCTGGCCGGTATCTGGTGTCGCTTTCATACCACCTTGACGGACTACAACGATTCCTTTGCACTCATCACGGTGCCCAGTCCTGCTTTTCTGGAACCTCTCTCAGACCGTCTTCCGGCTCTGATTACCCGCGAGGATGCCCATCGTTGGCTCGACCCACAGACACCACAGGAAGCCGTCAGTGACATGCTCATGCCGGCGTCGAGGGAACTGTTGGGAGCTTTTCCGGTATCTAGACGTGTGAACAATCCACGCGAACAGGATCCATCATGCGCCCACCCCATTGGCATAATGCGGCGCGACAAGCCCGAACAGGAGATATGATGGCAACCACCCCACGTCGACGCGGCCGTGTGCTGCTCGTGACTTTATGCGCCCTCACCCTGCCCTGGCAGGCTGCCGGCATCCTCGCCGCCGAAACGTCCGACCAGGCCATTCCGGCCGAGGTAGCCGACGTCACCACGCCGATCGTCAGCCCTCATGATCAACGCGACTACCGAGTCTTGACCCTCGACAACGGTCTCGAAGTGCTATTGGTCAGTGATCCCGAGGCCGACAAGGCCGCTGCCTCGATGAACGTGGCTGTAGGTAGTTCACAGGACCCTGATGACCTGCAGGGGCTGGCACATCTGCTGGAGCACATGCTGTTCCTGGGTACCGATGCCTGGCCTGAGCCCGATGCCTACCAGGGCTATATCAGCCGGCATGGCGGCAACCACAACGCCTTTACCGCGTCCAGGGACACCAACTATTTCTTTGATATCGAGCCCAATGCACTGGAAGGCGCTCTGGATCGCTTCAGCCACTTCTTCATCGACCCACTGTTCAATGCCGACCAACTCGGCAGTGAGCGCACTGTAGTCAATTCCGAATACCAGGCGCGTCTACGTGATGATTCGCGTCGCGAGAACGAGGTACTTGATGCCCTCCTCAACCCCGAGAACCCGACGGTTGGCTTCTCGGTAGGTAGTACCGAGACACTGGCGGATCGCCCAGAGGGCGAACCGAGCCTGCGTGATCGCGTCATGCAGTTCTACGAGCAGCATTATGGTGCAGGCGTCATGCATCTCTCCGTGGTCGCGCCATTACCGCTGGACCAACTGACCAGGATGGTCAGCGAAGACTTCTCTGCGATCCCCAACCGCGACCTCGAACGCGCCAGCATCACTACACCACTGGTGGAAACTGATCGTCTGCCGATGGCTGCAGAGGTCCAGTCACTGCGTGACGAACGTCACGTCACCTTCATGTTCCCGATCGAGGACCCCATCCTCAGCTATCGCACCAAGCCGGACAGCTACATTGCCAACCTGCTTGGCCACGAAGGCCCCGGAAGCCTGCTTAGTGAGCTACGCAAGGAAGGCTGGGCTGACGGTCTATCCGCAGGAACTGCCCGCAGCGATGGCCAACACGCGTTGTTCTCTGTCGACATCAGCCTCACGCCGGAAGGCGCAAAGCACATCGACCGTATTCAAGCCAGCCTGTTTGCCGCCATCAAGCAGATTCGCGAGGACGGAGTCAGTGAGTCGCGCTACGACGAGCAGGCCAGCCTCGCCGACCAGTCCTTCCAATTCCAGCAACACGGCAGTCCCATCGACGAGGTTACACGCCTGTCGATGAACCTCGCTTACTATCCTCTGAAAGACGTCAACCGCGCTGCCTACCGCATGGATGGTCTGGACCGCGATGAGGCAGAGCAATGGCTCGATGCATTGCGTCCGGAGCGTCTGTTGCGCCTGTACAGCGGCCCGGACGTGGATAGCGAGCAGCGTACTCGGTATTACGACACTGCCTGGCGCAAAGTGCCGCTCAAGGCCAACGAAGCCCAGCCGGTCTCCGGGCTTGCACTGCCCGCCCCCAACCCTTTTATCGCCGAAGACCTGGCGCTACTCGATCAACACCAGGATATTCCCACCGTGCTGCTCGACAGCCCGCAAGCAGATATCTGGTACAAGGCCGACAGCGAGTTCGATACGCCCAGGGTTTCCTGGCGCATCAGCCTTCAGCACCCTGAATCAAGCCAGTCGGCACGCCAGGCTGCGATGGCACGACTGCTTGCCGGCTGGCTCAATGACAGCCTCAACGACCAGCTCTATGCCGCGCGCCTGGCTGGCCAGAGCTATACCGCTTATGCCCATTCACGTGGCATGACGCTGTCCTTCACCGGCTGGCGTGACCGCCAATCGCTGGTCATGCAGCAGGTCATCGACCAGTTGCTCAATGGCGAGATCGAGGCCAGCAACCTCGAACGCGTGCGCTACGGGCTGAAACGTCAGTGGAGTAATACACCCAGGGACCCGCTCTACTACCAGGCACAACGTACTCTGTCAGAGGCGCTGATTCGCCCTCAGTGGTCGACTCCTGTATTGCTGGAGGCTCTCGATGACATCAGCCTGGATGACCTACGCAACTACCGTGACGATTTCCTGAGCCAACTGCACGTTCAAGCACTGGCAGTGGGCAACCTCGACAAGGACCTCGCCAACGACGAGGCTCAACAGGTCATCGACAAGCTGCAGCCGCAACTGAGCGCAGATGACATCCCTGACCTGGTGGTGCTCGACGCCAACGATCTGCCGGCACTGACACCAGAATCCACCCGCGAGGAGTCGATTCTGCTGCGATACCTGCAGGGCTCCGACCAATCGGTGACGACACAGGCTAGACTGGCAGTGCTCGGCAAGCTGCTGGAGACGCCGTTCTATCAGCGTCTGCGCACCGAGCAACAACTCGGCTATGTGGTCAACGCCGGCTATTCACCACTGCTCTATGCCCCCGGCATCAGCATGTTGGTGCAATCGCCAGCCACTCCAAGCGCCGAACTGCGGCAACACGTTGATGCATTTCTCAATGGTGTCCCGCAGATGCTATCCAACCTCGACGATGAGGACCTGACCACCTACCGTCAGGCCGTCCACGACGAGCTACTGGTACGCGACACCAGCCTTCCGGAGCGCACCTCTCGACTTTGGGGAGCTCTCTCCTGGGGTGACCTGCAGTTTGACCATCACCAGCGCCTTGCCGCAGCCGTCCTCGAGGTGAACGCCAGTGACTTGAGCAATGCCTGGGGTGATCTACTGGGTCATGATGTGGTCGATGTTACCTTCGACCCTGGCGCCTCGCCCAGTGACGTCGCCGGCCTCAAGGCAGGCCTGGAAGTCTTGCCAGGCGACAGCAATGCCAATTCCACCAGCGATGCACCACACTCGGAAATTCCGGCCGCCAACCTCAAGGATGCGACAGGCTCCGACACACACTAGGTTCTTGTATGGGTCTCTGGTATTGACCTTCCACCATCAACAATCAACCCGGCCATTGGCCGGGTTGATTGTTTGAGTGCCTGTTATCGAGTGCTCGTTTACAGCAGCTCAGCGCCTGTCCAGAGCGAAGGCTGGCAGCTATTGCTTAACCGAATGCCTGGGGCGGCATGATCGATTCGACAAACATCACCATCTCCTCGAGTATCTGGCGCTCGCGGTCGGATAGCGATGTCTGATTGAGACGTTCGATCTCGCGGGCAAAATCCTTGAGCGTCAGGCTCGAGACCGTCGAATCGTTCATACGCTCCCAACGTTGCGCTTCCCAGCGCGCCTGCTCTTCACCGGTCAGGGTATCGGGATAGCTGCGTGCGCGATAACGGAACAACATCTCTTCGAGACGTGGATCCTGAAAGGCGAAACGAGCATCGACCAGATCCCATGGGTCGGTATCTCGGACACGCTGCATCTGTTGACGGTCCGCCGGGGAGAAGAAGCCGCCGGAGTACAACATCAGGTCCGGGTCATGAGGCGGTTCAGGATGTGCATCGGCAAAGACTTCACGCACCTTGTCAGCGACGGAAGGATCGGCGGCTATACGCTTGTAGTGCTCGCGACACTGGTTCATGTCGAGTTCAAGGCGTTCGACAATATCACCGTACTCGCCCTGACGTGGCCCGGAGACATCCTTGAGTACACTGGGCGGAAAGATCACCGGGCTCTTGTTGATATGGATGACCTTCAATGGGATACGGCCAACCCCTTCAGCAAGATCATCGTTACTGACGAAAACCCGCTGACGCACTTGTTCCGCAGACAGTTGCAGCAGCTCCCCAGGGTCCACCGACAGATCGAAGACAATGACACCATTGGGGTTGGAAGGATGCTCCGCCAGCGGAATCACCAGCGCACTACATCCTCGGCTGGCTGGATAACGGCGCGAGATATGCAATACCGGGCGTCGTTGCGAGAGGTCCAAACGCGAGGCCACCTGACGCTTGTTGCGCAGTGACAGTAGATAGTCGAACAGGTTTGCGTTCTTCTCGTGCAACAGCCTGGCAAGCGCGATGGTGGCGCGCACATCAGCCAGCGCATCATGCGCTCCTGCATGCTCGATAGCATTGGCTGCGGTCAAATCCTCGAGACGAAAGCTCGTCGCTCCGTCTTCGCGCTTCGGCCACTCAATGCCTTCCGGTCGCAAGGCATGAAAGGCGCGTACCACATCGATCAAATCCCAGCGCGAATTGCCGTTCTGCCACTCGCGTGCATAGGGGTCAATGAGATTGCGATAGAACAGATGACGACTGACCTCATCATCGAAACGCAGACTGTTGTAGCCCAGCGCACAGGTTCCCGGCACACTCATCTCGTTGAAGATGGCACCGGCGAACTCGGCTTCAGGTTGACCCTTGCGGCGAGCCTGTTGCGGTGTAATGCCCGTGATCAAGCATGCCATGGGATGTGGCAGCGCATCATCGGCTGGCTTGCAGAACAGCTCCACAGGCTCACCGATTTCGTTGAAATCCGCATCAGTGCGAATCGCCGCGAACTGCGATGGCCTGTCACGGCGCGGGTCGGCACCAAAGGTTTCGTAATCGTGCCAGAGGTAAGTCAGCGGAGCGGCAGTGGACTGCGCCATGGAGGAAAACTCTTCAGGGGAAATCAGCGAGGCCAAAGCCTAACACAGGCTACCTCGATGCTCAGCTTGGCGGTCAGTCTTCGCCACTTCAATAGTGCACCGCTCAGGTAGTGCCCTGTCCAAACAATGCCCAGTTCAAACAATGCCCAGTTTAAACAATGCACAACAAGGCCGATCACCGACGAGCGCGGTAACCGGCAAGGCTTTCGCAGCCATCACAGTCAGCCGCCGCGCGGCAACGTGACGTTCAACTCGAGCACGGAACAGTTGTCTTCACTGTCCAGCGTCATGTTGATGGCATCGTCATCCACCTGTACATAGCGCCGAATCACCTCAAGCAGCTCCTTCTCCAGGATCGGCAGAAAATCGGGCTGCTCACGCTGGCTACGCTGATGGGCTACGATAATCTGCAACCGCTCCTTGGCGACAGACGCAGACTTCTTGCGCTCGCGCTTCAGGAAATCGAGTAGTTTCACCGGCGACCTCCTCCGAACATGCGGCTTAGCAGGCTTTTCTTCTGGAACTCATGGAAGCGTAGCGGCACGTCCTCACCCAGCAGGCGACCCACGGTATCCTGGTAGGCCTGGCCAGCGTCGCTGTCACCATCATGAGTGACCGGGACACCCTGGTTGGAAGCACGCAACACCGCTTCGGACTCAGGAATCAAGCCAACCAGATCGATGGCCAGAATCTCTCGAATATCTTCAAGGTTGAGCATGTCTCCGCGGTCGACCCGATTGGGGTTGTAACGCGTGATCAGCAGGTGCTCACGAATCGGGTCCTTACCCAACTCGGCACGGCGCGTCTTGGACGACAGCAAGCCGAGGATACGATCGGAGTCACGCACCGACGACACTTCGGGGTTGGTAACGACAATCGCCTCATCGGCGAAATACATTGCCAATTGAGCGCCACGCTCGATACCGGCAGGCGAATCGCAGATGACGAAATCGAAATCCTTGGCAAGGGTGTCGAGAACCTTCTCCACCCCTTCCTGGGTCAAGGCATCCTTGTCCCGCGTCTGGGACGCCGGAAGGATATGCAGATTATCAACCCGCTTGTCACGAATCAGCGCTTGATTGAGCCCTGCCTCGCCCTGAATCACATTGACCAGGTCGTAAACCACACGACGCTCGCAGCCCATGATCAGGTCCAGGTTCCGCAGGCCGACGTCAAAGTCGATCACCACGGTCTTGTTGCCTCGCAGCGCCAGCCCTGTGGCAATGGCCGCTGCACTGGTAGTCTTGCCGACCCCACCTTTACCGGAGGTCACAACGATGATCTTGGCCAAGTGTCACATCCTGTCTTGGTAATGATATTTCCCGCATGGCCGCTGATGGCAGCCACCCACGTGTCCTTGAAACGTCGCTCTCGCATTCTCGCCGCTCGACGCCATGCATGACCAGTATGGTGATCGACCACTCAACAGCATGAGATTTTTCATACTTCTTGCCATTTTCTTGACGTAGCGCCAGCTTTTCATGCCACTCGCCGAACTCATACACACCTGAGCCGGACCAAAGTCCATGGGAACTGTTCGGTACAGGCCGTCCTGTAAGATGCGACGCAAAGTATGGCCGGCCTAGGCCAGCGACTGGATGCTGAGCTGGTCGTCCTCCAGCGCGACCTGCACAGAGCCTCCCAACAGCTGAGGGTCGATGTCTTCGAGACGCTTGTAGCTACCCGCAACCGACAGCAGTTCGGCGTGCAGCTCACGACAGAAAATACCGGCCTTGTGATCACCATGGATTCCTGCCAGCGCTCGTCCGCGCAGTGCGCCATAGACATGCACATTGCCAGCCGCCAGCAGTTCGGCGCCCGCATTGACAGAACCAACCACGACCAGATCACCGTCCGGTGCTGTCACCTGCTGTCCTGAACGCACGGTGCCGCGGTAGATGCGTCCACCTTGCGCCGGAAGGGCTTCAAGAGTGCCAACCTCGACCTCGGTGTCGGCATCCTCGTTCTCCGGAGCGGCTTCCACCGGCGGGACGCTTTCCAGCGTCCTTGCTCGACCTTCTTCCTGGGGGGGGAACCAACCCAGCCCCAGTGCCCAGGCGGACTGTTTGACAGGGTCAGCTCCGCCACGCACCGCTACCGGCAGCAGCTTGTGCGCACGGCACACCGCACAGATTCGCTCGAGAGCGAGGTGAGGTTCATCGACCTTCTCGACACTGAGCACCACTGGCGTGTGCTGGAAGAAGGCAGGTGACTGAGACAGCTTTCCGGCCAGTTGTTCGCGAATGCGCTCTGGGTCCGCAGAGGAAAGTTCCATCACTGTCATCGGCAGCATGCCGCCCTTGAACGTAAACGCCATGCTGTCCCTGTCCACTTTAAGGCTCATTGCCTAACTCCACGTCAGGTATTGGTCGGGTAGGCTTCAAGCTATGCGAGAGCTCGCCACCCTGCAAGGGATCATAAGCTGCTATAGGACCAATGTCAGTGTCTCCAAACAGCCACAACCCTCAGTACAGGTCTTTTCTGCCGGCAACGTGCATGCTTAGATAAGCATGGTAGTGCGGAACATGACCGTGCCGGCCACAACATTTTCGATTCCCGGAACGACAGGATGGTGTAACCCGGTCGCACCTGTCGCCCTGTCTCCGTTGAGGAGAGTCTGGGGCCAGGATTCAACACCAATACTCAGAATGCTGAGCTATGGTGGGTCAGGGCTGCCCCCAGTGGGCGTCAATAATATCGTTACCCTACTCTTGTCAGGATGCCCCATGCCAGGACTCTTCAGTCGCCTCTTTTCGCCACGTTGGCGCCATCCAGACTCCAGCGTACGACGTGATGCCATCACCAGGCTAGACCCTACCAGCCAGCGTGATGCGCTGGAACAGCTTGCCCGGGACACGGACCCGGATGTCAGGATGGCAGCAGTGCAGCGTCTCAGCGATCCACAGCAGCTACTCAGGCTGCGTGAAGAAGGCGCGACATCCCGCGAGCTGGATCGTCAATTGGTGGAACTACTGACAGGACGTACCGGAGGCATTGAGCTTGGCAAGCGCCTGCAACTGGTAGAAGAACTCACGGACTCGGCTCTGCTCACCGAGGTCGCCATGCGGGGCGACAATCAGCAATTACGCCTGACGGCGCTGGCGAAGATCGATGATGAAGCCCTGCTCGTCAGGCAGGCCTGCGACAACAGTATCGCCGCCGTGCGCCACGCCGCAGCCGAGCGTGTTTCATCGGAGCCGGGCCTGAAACAACTGGTCCAGAATGTACGCCGTGACCGGCATGTCCAGCGCGCCGCCCGTGATCGACTCAACCGCCTACGTGCCGATGCTGATGCGCTCAACGAATCCATAGCCCAGCGCGAAGCGCTGCTCGCAAGCCTCGAACAACACAGCCGCGCGCAGTGGGAGCCACTCTATGCTGGCCGCTTCCGACATCTTGAGCGCGAGTGGTTGAACCTCGCCGACCAGTCAGATGTTGAGCAGGAGCGACGCTTCCAGGAAGCCTGTCTTCGCTGCCGCAAGACCATCAACGACCATGAAACTCACGAACATGCTCTGATGGCTGATCAACAGCGGCGGGAACAGGCGGACCTTGACCGCGAAGCGCTGGTCATGGCCTTTGAGGAAAGCCTCGAAGCCTTGCGCCAGGGAGACCACATCGGCCAACAGGACCTCGATTCGCTCCGCTCGCAAAAACAACTACTGGCCGCACGCTGGCAAACGCTGTCGGAGACACACCTCGCCAACCATGCGTTGCGCCAACGCTACGACGACGCACTGAAGGCTTACGACGGCATCAATCAGGCCTGGCTCCGGCTGGAGGAGCACAGTAGTGCGCTCGAGGAAGCCTTCAAGAGCAATGACGAACACCGCCTCAAGTCAATCATCAAGGCCTGCGCCTGGCCGGGTGACCTGCCGCTGGACCCACGCCTGGCCCGTATTCAGCATTACCTGAAGCTCGAACACGAACTGACTGACAACGACAACACCGCAGAGCGAGTGTCACGTTTCGACGAGGAGCTTGCCAGGCTCGAACAGTTACTCGAGGATGGTGCTTTCAAGGCTGCGAGCCGCTTGCACCAGCGCCTCAAGCATCTCTCGGAGAACCTGCCATCCAGTGCCGATGCACAACTCTCCAACCTCAGGCGTCATGGCGCTCGACTGGCGGAACTACGCGACTGGCGAGGCTTCGTCGCAGGTCCCAAGCGTGAGCACCTGTGCCAGGCCATCGAAGCGCTCGAGCAGGATGATCAGTTGACCGATCAAGAGCGTGATCGTCGTCACCGCCAATTGGTCAAGCAATGGAAGGCGCTAGGAGACGCAGCGGCCAACCGTGAGCAATCCGACCGCTTCCGCACTGCCTCCGAGCGCATCCGTACCACGCTCGAAAAATGGCATGAGCAACAGCGCCAGTTACGCCACAACAACCTGGCCGAACGTCAGGCCCTGTGTGAGCAGATCGAGGCACTTCTGGAACAACCCGCAGCCCAGGCTGATCCTGATGTCCTGCGTGACATTCGCGACAAGGCCAGAGAGCAGTGGCGTCGTACATCACCGGTTCCACGTGACGACGCCGAAGCCATCGGTCGGCGCTTCGGGCGCATACGCCATCGACTGCAGGCCCTGATCGACCGACGCGCCAGTGAAATCGCCGCAGCTAAACACGCGCTGATCGACAGCACACGTCAATTGCTGGAGCAGGACATGCCCTCCAGCCAGCGAGCCGAACGCGCCAAGGCGCTGCAACAACGCTGGCGAGAGCTCGGCAGGGCACCCAAGGGTGAAGAACAGACCCTGTGGCGGGAATTCCGCCAGCTATGTGACGAGGTATTTGCGCAGCGGGATGCTGAACGAGATGACCGTACCCAGCGCCTCCGTCAACGCCTCGATGAGATGCAGGCCCTGATCGATCGTATCGACGCCTGGCAACCCACCAGCAGTAGTGACGCGGCCCTCCTCGAGCAGGCGCTCAACGAAGCCAGTGCTCTTGAGCCTCTGCCTTCAGGGCGACGTACCGAAGGCATGCGGCGCCGCTGGACAGGCATCATCCGGGCCCGCCGAGAGCGCATCGAGCGTATCGCCATCGCCGAAAAGGTTGGCCAGTGGCGAGAAGTGATGCCGTTGATCCAGGCCCATCTCGATGCCGATGCAGAGTGTCTTGCGGGTCAACCGTGTCGAGAAGTGTCACTGGAAGAAAACCTCTCGCTGCCCAACGGGTTGAACAGGGCCCATCAGCAGCGCAACGCGGCACGTCGCAACCCGCCACCAGAGCAGCAGGTTGCCGAACAGCTGGCGCGCCTGCGCGTGCACCTGGCATTGATGGCGGGTCACGCCATTGCGCGTCACGACGAACCACTACGCCTCGCCATTCAGGTTGAACGACTCAATGACAACCTCGGCCAGCCGCTTGAACGCGAGGCCGAGTTAGCGGCAGTACTGCGCGATCTGCTGGCAACCGGCCCGGTGTCACCTTCAACCTGGCAGCGAGAGGTCAGTGACCTGGATGCCATGCTCGACTCTCTGACCCAGCTTCCGCCTCCCTGACCCCTCTGCAACGATCACAACCGGCATACGCGGCGATCTGTAGATGCGACAATCTGTAAACATAACAACCTGTAAACATAACAACGCGAGGCACAGGCCTCGCGTTGTTGTTGATCGCCCTCAATATGAGAACAGCAGGAATACCAGGGGCAATCAGCCCATGAACTGACCGCCATTGATATCGATATTGGCGCCGGTAATGAAACCATTCTCCCGGTCAGCGAGGAAGGCAACCAGACGCGCGATTTCTTCTGGAGTCCCATAACGCTTCATGGGGATCGTCTCACGAATCGCGTCACGCACCTTCTCTGGAATCTTCATGATCATGTCGGTGGCAATATAGCCTGGCGATATTGTATTGACCGTGATCCCCTTGGTTGCCGTCTCCTGAGCCAACGCCATGGTCAGGCCATGCATCCCGGCCTTGGCCGCCGAGTAGTTGACCTGGCCAAACTGCCCCTTGCGACCGTTGATGGACGATATGTTGATGATGCGACCATAGCTGCCCTCGAGCATGCTCTCGATGACACTCCGGCAGGTGTTGAAGACACTATTCAGGTTGGTATCGATAACCTCGTTCCACTGGTCCGAAGTCATCTTCTTCAAGGTACCGTCACGCGTGATCCCTGCACAATTGACCAGTACCGAGATGGAACCGTACTTCTCCTGCGCTTCCTTCACTCCATTCTGACAAGCCTCAAAACTGGTGAGATCCACTCCCAGGACATCGATGTTGTCATAACCATCCGCACGCTGGGTTTCCAACCACGCCCTGGCCTTATCTGGGTTGTTGTAACCAGCAAGCACCTGATACCCCGCATCTGCCAATCCACGGCAGATGGCAGTTCCGATGCCCCCGGTTCCACCGGTTACCCAAGCAACAGCCTTCTGTTGAGTCATTAACGACCTCCCTGATTGTCATTCTGGCGCCACTACAGATGTCGTACTGAAGACGGCACTGATTATTACTGACCTGTACACCACCTGACCGCCTGGCAGTCATTGGCACAATCCATGCTGCCGCATACTTCCCATGATGCCGCATGCTTCTGAAAGCCCTGTGACAACCTACCCAACGCCCCACAACGGGATGAGTACCTGCCCACACATTCAGTATGGACCACAGAGCAAAGAAGCTACGAATGTTCGCATCGTTTGCGCACAGGGTTGACATCCTCGCCAAAAGTCGTAGAATACGCCCCACGTTGATGCGGGGTGGAGCAGTCTGGTAGCTCGTCGGGCTCATAACCCGAAGGTCATCGGTTCAAATCCGGTCCCCGCTACCATCTTTTTAAATGGGGCATCCTTTCGAGGGTGCCCCATTTTTTTGGCTGCTGTTCCAGCCTACCCTCATCGAGCCGCACTTTGAACCGCTCCATCAGCCTCCACGTATGCATAGAGGTGTTGAAGTAGGTCCCCCTCTGGCTGCACTATCCTGCAGCATTGATTGCTGAACAACCTTCAACTGAAGACAGCGTGGCTGCATCTCCGGGATATCGCGCTCCAGACTTGAAGTCACCGCCCAGCGCCCACATCCTTGCCTCATACACTTCGCAGAAGGCTTCACCCATGTCCATTGTCGACCCTCGCACCGGTCAGCCCATCAGTACCACTTCGGAAGCCGAGGCACCGCCCCAGTCACAGCAATCGCAACAGGCACCCGCCGACAGTGACCTGATCTTTGATGTGGATCGCAGCAATATCCAGCAGGTGCTGGAATTATCGATGCGAATTCCTGTGGTTCTGGACTGCTGGGCGCCGTGGTGCGAACCCTGCAAGAACCTGATGCCGATACTGGAAAAGCTGACACGCGAATATCGCGGCACCTTCCTGCTGGCAAAGCTCAATATCGACGACAATCAGGATATCGCTGCTCAGCTTGGTGTACGTTCTGTGCCCGATGTAAAACTGATCAGCCAGGGCGGCCTCGTCGACCAGTTCCAGGGCGTGCTGCCCGAAAAGGAAATCCGTGAGTGGCTGGGACGTTACTTCCCGGCGCCCGAAGACGCTCCGGCCACCCCCGAGGAACTCGCCGAACAGGCATTGGCCAACGGCGATGCCGATGCCGCCATTGAGATCTACCAGCAACTGGTACAGCAGTATCCTGATCACTACGCCTACCAGATTCAGCTGGCTCAAACTCTGGTCGCGGCCCAGCGCAATGACGAAGCCAAAGGACTGCTCGATGCCCTGCCGCCGGAAGAGCGCGATGCGCCAGCAGCCCGTGGTGTGCGCGCCAGTATCGAGTTCAGTGAGGAAGCGCCTGACCAGCAGGCACTGACCGCATTGGAAGGCCGTGACGACAGCGAAGCCAACTACCTACGCGCACTGCGCCAGGTCGCCGACGGCAATTATGAAGATGGTCTGCAGATGCTACTGGCGGTGATGAAGAGCGATCGCACCTACGGTGACGACCTCGCACGCAAGACATTGCTGCGAGTATTCGATGCACTTGGCGCCGATCACCCACTGACCGTGGATTATCGACGCAAGCTGTTTGCATTGTTGTACTGATTCTCCGCAGCGGCGTGCCCCGAGATACCTCCCTTCTCGGGGCACACCACCTCTCTCTTACCTCTCACTTCTCACTTCTTATTTCTTACCTCTTCAACACCCTATCCATCCGCTGGAGCGCCTGCTCCAGCTGCTGCGCAGTGGTGCCAAAGTTGAGCCGGGCGAAGCCCGGCCAGCCGAAATCAGCACCATCCGACAACGCCACTCCAGTCTGCTCCAACAGCGCTGCGGCCGGAGACTTCGCGTCCCCCAGTCTCGATTGACGCAGATCCAGCCACGCCAGATAGGTCGACTGTGGTGCTGCAAGCGTCACCCCCGACCAACCGGCAACCCGCTCCACCAGCCTGCCGCGGTGCTCACGCAGTACCTCGAGCAACGCCTGGCGCCAAGGCTCACCTGTGCGAAATGCAGCTTCAGCCGCCACCAGTCCCAACACATTGCCATCCGGCATCAGTCCCTTTGCGGTCTCGGCGAAGCGACGCCGAAGTGACGAATCGGAAATGATCGCGCAGGCCGCGGTCAAACCCGCGAGATTGAAGGTCTTGGAGGGCGCCCAGAGCATTACCGTACGCGCCGCAAGTTGCGGAAAGGCCATAGCCAGCGGCACATGACGCGCGCCTTCATCGAGCAGCAGATCACAGTGCAGCTCATCCGAGACCACGATCAGGTCGTGACGCTCTACAAAAGCAGCAAGTTGCTCCAGCTCTGCATGGCTCCACTGGCGACCGGTGGGGTTATGTGGGTGACACCACAGCAACAGGCGGGTACGCTCGGTCACTGCCGCTTCGAGTGCGGCTATATCCAACGTCCATTGCCCGTTTTCATCCTTGGGGGAGGTCAACGCGGCCTGCTGCATCTCGCGCCCGGTACGACGGGCGACTTGCAGAAAGGGTGGATAGATGGGTGTTACGGTCATGACGCCGTCACCGGGCTGAGTGAAGGCCAGGCTGGCTAGATGCAGAGCGGGAACGACACCAGGCAACCAGTGCTGCCACTCTGCCTGCATTGCCCAGCCATAGCGACTGACGCTCCAGTCACACAGCGCCTCTCGCAGTGAATCCGGCACCAGCCCATAGCCATAGACACCATGTTCGACTCTGGCCTGAAGCGCCGCGATCACCTCCGGTGGCGAACGAAAGTCCATATCTGCCACCCACAGCGGCAGCACCTCTTCGTCATAGCGATGCCACTTCTGTGATGGCCAGCTGGAACAGGCGGCGGTCATTTCGGAAGGCAAACGGGGCTGCCGACGATCGATCGGCGTGGCAAAATCGAAGTTCATGGACGTCTCCCTGACAAATTCACTGCAACACCATACTCGCGCCGGACACCAAGCCGTATCACAATGCAGGACGAAGCCATGCGAGAAGCCGAGCAACGTAAAGCACGTGAAGAACCCAATCCTATGAAAAACGAAGCAATGTGCAGAACCAGATCATGACAAGCACCATGCCGCAAGATGGCTTCTACGCCAAGGTCTGCCGAGGAATGCCGGCACTGATCCAACAGTGGCTGACCCTCGGAAGAGGCGATGCTGATCAACTGGCACTGATTCTTGCCGAGACCGCACGAGTCGCTGGACTTGGTGATCCCGGTGAGACTCCCAGCGGCCAGCAGTTGCAATGCTGGGCGGAGGGCGACGATCTACCGCCACATTGGGCCATGCGTACCGCACTGTTCCTGCTGGTCCAGATGCCGGCCCGCCCCACACCAGAGTCCGACAACGAAGCCAGTGCCTGGGCCTACTGCTGGTTGCGCAATCGCGACTTCAGCAATCGCGAGGAGGCACTGAACGCTCTGCCGGACCATCTGCGCGTAAAATTGAGCCATGCGATTACCGCAGCCTGGGCAGATAGGCAGGGGTTACGTCTGGTCTGAAGGCAGCCCCTGGCCCACTCGCAGCCAACACCGACAACTCGGATAGTAGCGCTTCGTCAGTAACAACGACTCTGGAACACAAGGAAACCTGAGCATGGAAGTCCCTCTGTCATGGCAACTGGCGAAGTTACTGGTTTCCATCGGAATGGTGCTTGGCCTCTCGGTGATCGCCGAACGCGTCAGCACCCGTGTTGCTGGCTTGCTGGCGGGTTATCCGCTGGGTACTGCAATCGCCTTGTTCTTTATCGGTCTCGAACTCTCGCCACAGTTCGCCGCCGATAGTGCGGTACATACACTGGCCGGCTTCACCGCCACCCTGGCGTTCGGTGGTGGTTATCTGGTCGGTGGGCGTCGTGATGGGCTGGCCGGCATTGTTCGCGGCACGGCATTGGGATTGCTGGCCTGGCTGGCGACCAGTCTGATACTGACAACATTCGACTTTACCCGTATCAGCGGAACCTTGACGACACTGGCGGCCATCGTCCTGTTCAGTTGGCTGTATCGTCGTGTCCCGGAGACCAGGGCCACGCCGCGCGGCGGTTTTTCCTGGTCGGCACTGGCGCTACGTGCCGGGCTGGCAGCAGGGATCATCTTCCTGATCACCGGCCTCGCGCACGTTGTACCCTCGGCATGGGCTGGCGTCATGGCCGCCTTCCCGGTCACCATGTATCCGTTTCTGGTGATCCTTCATCTCGTCCAGGGCGCGGCACCGGTAGCCACTGTCATCAAACACTACCCTCTCGGACTCGGCTCACTGCTGTGCTATGCGTTGGTCGTATCGTTGACCTACGCCAGCCTCGGCCTGTGGCTCGGCACTCTGCTGGGATTTGCTGCCGCCACCCTGTGGTTGCTGCTGTGGACGCGCTTTCAGCAATGGTGGCACCAACGCCGAGTATCGGCTCCCGAGACACCATGAAACATCACGGGTAGCGGACTTGACCAAGCGCTTGCTAGAGGCAATGCTGTGATCCTGATCCGTCACCCTTCTGTGTCAGAGAGGTCCTGTCAGATGCTGACGCGCACTATCGAGCCCGCGTTCTACGATACCGATGCCCTGGGCCACATCAATAATACTCGCCTGCCCGCCTGGTTTGAGCTGGCACGTAATGACCTGTTTCGACTGTTCACCCCGGACCTCGATCCGCGTAAATGGCAGTTGATCATGGCGCGCCTTGAAGTCGACTTTCATGCCGAACTCCACTACGGCGCAGATGTCGAGATCCGCACCTGGCTATCGCGCCTTGGCAACAGTTCTTTCACCGTGACCCAGCAGGCTTGGCAAAAGGGCCGCCTGACCAATACCGGGCATACGGTACTGGTCAACTTCGATCACGAACGCAAGGCCGCCAGACCCATCCAGGGCGCCCTGCGCGAGGTTCTCGAAACGCACCTTCACGAGACAGAGAACGCATGACCCCCGCGATCAAAGCGCTGGAGAAGGCCCGAATCAGCTTCCATGTCACCAGTTACGAGCATGACCCACGCTCCCCGGCCTATGGCGAGGAGGCTGCGCAAGCTCTTGGCCTATCAAGCGATGAAGTCTTCAAGACCCTCATGGCTCAGCTGGATGGTGAGCAGTTGGTAGTGGCGATTGTCCCGGTTTCCCGGCAACTTGATCTCAAGGCATTGGCGCGCGCCGCCGGGGCTCGCAAGGCAGCCATGGCCACCACTGAGGAAGCCGAACGCGCCACGGGCTATATCGTTGGCGGCATCAGTCCGTTGGGCCAGAAGAAGCGTCTGGCGACCTTCATCGATACCCGTTGTGAGTCGCTGGAAACGATCCATGTCAGTGGCGGCCGACGTGGTCTCGAATTGAGTCTGGCACCCGGCGATCTGGTCGAGCAGACGCAGGCAATCGTCGCCCCCATAGCGCGCTGACACACTGTACCGCTGCGCAACCATCAACATGATGGCTATACCCTGCGGGCTTCGATATCCGCCCTTCGAGACCTTGCAGTTGCGACCTGTGGGTCGGCGAATTACTGTATGGCGGACTCATGTCTCGAATCGGGAACAGTTCAAGGCGCTTCGCATAAGGTGCCTGCTGTCGGAGGCCTCCACTGCTGCCGATCAAACACAGCTGAAGATCCATTTGTCAGCGGATGTCGCAATGAAACATGACGCAAGGAAAGACCCGCCCTCGGCTGACCAGACGGCGGTGCCAGGCAATTACCATCAACAAGGACGATGACCATGCAATTTCGCGCAACGATGATCGCCGCTGCCCTGTGCAGCACTACCTTCCTCGCCGGCTGTGAAGGAATGTCAACCGACGCCATGATGCAAAGTGGCATGACCGCCTATACTGCCGCCACTCTGAGCGATGAGGATGTCAAAAGCCTGTCGGAACAATCCTGCGCCCAGATGGACTCCGAAGCTCAAATTGCCGGCCCGGACTCCGTCTATAGTCAGCGCCTGGCGACCATTGCCGGTCACCTTGGCAGTGAGATCGATGGCACCCCAGTCAACTACAAGGTCTACCTTGCCGATGAACCCAACGCCTGGGCCATGGCCAATGGTTGCGTGCGCGTCTACAGCGGCCTGATGGACATGATGAACGACAACGAGGTCGAAGGCGTACTGGGTCATGAGTTGGGCCACGTTGCCTTGGGTCACAGCAAGAAGGCCATGCAAACAGCCTATATGACCTCTGCGGCACGTGAAGCCGCAGCGGCCAGCGGCAACGCCATTGCCTCAGGGATCAGCACCTCTCAACTGGGCGATCTGGGTGAAAAATTCATCAACGCACAGTTCTCCCAGAGTCAGGAAACAGCCGCGGACAACTTCTCCTTCGATCTACTCGGTCAGCGGGGCCTTCCTCGTGAAGGGCTGATAACGGCGTTCGAGAAGCTGGCCAGTCTCGATGGCGGTGAAAGCAGCATGCTTTCCTCGCACCCGGGCTCATCAGAGCGTGCCGAGAACATCCGTACTCGCCTCAACGAAGCACAGTAATCGTCCAAGTCCCTCAGTCCCGGGTATGACGCCCGGGACTGGCGTGCCCATTATCCATTACCACTGCTACCCCCAATTTCAACTCCCCCCACGTCGCTCTCACTGCGGTGGATAAAACAGCTCCCTTCTTGCCTTGCGCTGCTCTGCACCGCTGTGTTGTGCACTAACCATGTCCTGCACCCATAAGGTGCCGTACAATTTACCTACTGAAGAGCTCCGGATGCCGGGGAGCAACAGAGATTTGAGCACAGAGTGCCTTCCGTGTTTTCCTGAGTCGCTGCCGTCAGGAGGACTGCTGCCATGGCCATACGCTATACCCAATGGCTCGACCCCGATGCCGAAACACTGCACCGCAGCGCCGAGGCAGCATTGGAGGCGTGGTTTTTCGAGCGCTTCGCCGACTATCCCCATATCCGCTTGTTCGGTGCTGACCCCTACGATTATGATGCCCCGTTCAATCGACTCTATGACGTCCTGATCGCACGTGCCGCGGAATATATCGAGCGCGAACAGGCCTACGTCGCCACCCCCGAGCAGTTGAGTCGCGCCTTCTACCGCGCCGTGGCACGCTCGACCAAATTTGTAAGAGACAACCCCGATGGTGATCCGCCCAGAAACGACTCCTGATGCCCAGCAGTTGGAGATCATTGCCCAGCAACTCGGGCGCGCGCCGCGTGGTATCGAGGCGTTGGCGGCAACCGATGGCAATGGCACGCCACTGGTGCTGCGTATGGCGCCGATTGTCGATGACAAGCCATTTCCCACCCTGTACTGGCTCAGCTCCGAACTGCTGAAGGTCGAGCTGTCGCGTATCGAGGCCGCTGGCGTAATCAAGTCACTGGAGGCGCGAGTTCAGGAGGATGACGACTTCCGCAGCGCCTATCACGCCAGCCACCAGGACTACATCAATACCCGCTGGAGGCTGATGAGCGAAGCCCAACGCAGTGAAGTCGAGCGCCTTGGCTACGAGGGCATTATGCGCGAGCGTGGCATCGGCGGCATCGCCAATCATGACCAGATCCGTTGCCTGCACACCCAATACGCCCACCACCTGTGTGGCAACAATGTAATCGGCCAGTGGCTGGACGAGCATTACGGCATCATCGACCTGTTGCCCTGACCCCAGCGGCATCACGGTCGAGAACCACAGGAACAGGAATTTCCGACATTCTGCACAGGAGAACCTCATGGCCAATATCTGCGTCTATCTCGGTTCACGCCGGGGCGAGAACCCCGACTTCATGGCCGCAGCACGACATTTCGGCCAATGCCTCGCCGAGCGTGGCCATGGTCTGGTCTATGGTGGTGCCAGCGTCGGCCTGATGGGCGCGCTGGCGGATGCCACCATGGCCGCGGGAGGCGAGGTGATCGGCGTCATGCCGCACCACCTGATCGAGCGCGAGCAGGCGCACCATGGCCTGACGCAGTTGATCCGCGTCGCCAATATGCACGAGCGCAAGTCGCAGATGGCCAGCCATGCCGATGCTTTTGTGATGCTTCCCGGCGGCATCGGTACTTTCGAGGAATTCTTCGAGAGCTGGACCTGGCGTTATCTGGGTCTGCATGACAAACCCATCGGCGTGCTGGATACCGCTGGCTTCTATCGCCCACTGCTGGATTTTCTGGATTCCACCGTCGCTCAGGGGTTTCTCAACGCCGATACCCGAGCCGCAGTGGTCAGCGCCACAACACCGGAAACCCTTCTCGACCAACTCGAAGCGGCACTGCTTCCTGCATAAACCCCATTCCCCCTCAGGAGTTGTCCATGTACGCAACCGTCGTCGCTGAAGACTCGCTCCACTGGCAGAGTATCGAGGATCTGCCAGCCCCTGAAGGTCGCGAAGTACACATCGCGGTGGCCTGGGCCGGAGTCAACCGTGCTGACCTGATGCAACGGGCCGGGCAATACCCACCGCCACCCGGAGCGTCATCGACTCTCGGATTGGAAGTCAGCGGCACCGTCGTAGACTGCGGCCCCGAAGTGAGCAGCGTCAAGCCGGGAGACCAGGTCTGCGCGCTGCTTGCCGGTGGCGGCTATGCCGAACGTGTCTGTGTCGATGAGCGCCAGTTGATGCCGCTACCAAACGGCCTGTCGCTGCAGGATGCCGCCGCGCTACCCGAAGTCTATGCCACCGCATGGCTCAACCTGTTCATGGAAGGCGCCCTGCAACCGGGAGAGCGCGTGCTTCTGCATGCTGCTGCCAGTGGCGTAGGCACAGCGGCTATTCAGCTCTGCCGCCATTTCGGCTATCCCTGCTTCGTTACCGTGGGCAGTGATGACAAGGTAGAGCGTTGCCTGGCGTTAGGGGCTGATGCTGGCTGGAACCGCCATCAGGGCAGCTTCAGCGAAGCCGTGAAACACTGGGGAGAAGCCAATCTGATTCTCGATCCCGTCGGGGCCAGCTACCTGGCCGACAACCAACGAGTGCTGGCAGCCGACGGGCGCATGGTGGTGATCGGTCTTATGGGCGGGCGTTCAGCTGAACTGGATTTTGGCCGTTTGCTGATGAAGCGACAGCGCATTATCGGTTCGACACTGCGGGCGCGTTCTCCTCAGGCCAAAGGTGAGATTCTCGCTCAGCTCGTCGAGCACGTATGGCCAGCGCTGGAAAGCGGCAAGGTCAAACCGCTGATCGACGCCGAATGGCCCATTGAACAGGCCAGTCGGGCACATGAACACGTCCAGGCGAATGCCAATATCGGCAAGGTACTGCTGAAGGTTGCTGCCACAGATAGCGGAGCTTGAGAGCTGAGATCAATCGTTGGAGGCGGTCAGTTCAAGGGTTCTAGCATAGGTCAGTTGCAATAACCGCGCGTCGTCACCGGCACGGTGGCGACGAATATTGCCTCGATCAATAGTGCTTTCCTTGACGTCGCTCCACATCGCCATCTGCTCTTCATTGAGCAGACGGCGCAGGGCTTCAAGGCGGAATGCCGGCAGCATGCCGGCATGGTGGAACAGCAGCGATAGCCAGGTATTGTCGTATCCCCAGCTGTCGCTGTAGGCGATGCCGATCTCGTGAAGTTCGTCGTTCAACCAGCGCGCCACATGTCGCAGCGGGTAGCCTTCGCGCTCGAGCCGGGCGCGCGAGATACCATGCAGCAACTCCGCCTTGGCATCCCAGTGGGTCCACTCTTCCAGAGGCTGGATGAGAAACGCACAGCAGCTTCCGTCAGCACGTGCAATGCCGATTTCGATAGGGTAACTACCGCGTCCAAATCCGGACGCTTCGATATCCAGCAGTGTCGGTAGCGCCACGAGCGGAGCAGTCCTCAAGATAGCGGCCAGACGGTGAATCGAGGCCGACGCAAAATCTCACCGAGAGGGCTACCACAGACGGCGACCCTACCCCTATTGCGGGGTTGCTGTACGAGAACTCAGCGAGTACTGAGCTCTAGTGTCGCCGCTGGCCACCAGCGTTGTCCAGCGAGGTATCATGCTGCGCCCCAGCAAGATGTGCCCAGTAATCGGCGCGCTCGACATCTACCGGCAGTGACAACTCGCCATGTCGATAGGCACGCTCCAGGCGCGCAGCAGCCAACGCATGGCCGGCTTCTCCCGCACGCGCATACCAGGTCACGGCATGATCGAAGCGGCATGGATACAGGGCACAGCCAAACTCATGAATCTGGCCAGCCTGATACTGGGCACGCACATCGCCACCATGCGCTGCCTGAAGAACGTAACGCGCCCCACGTGCCTTGTCCTGAGGAGCACGCGCGCGGTGATAGAGCATATGACCGTAGAGCGATAACGCTGCGGGGTGCCCCGCATCAGCGCAACGCTGGAACAGACGCATGGTCAGCTTCTGGGTACGTGGCGAACGCGGAAGCCAGCGAGTGTGAAACAGCTGCTGGGCCAGATGATATTCGAGCCGCGTCTTGAGTGACGATGCCTGCTGCATGGCAACCAACCTTGAATTCTCGGAAAAAAAGCCAGCTATAGATCTCATTGCTTCGCAAGCGCGTCTGCGCACATTTTGTAGTACATCAGACTCATCTCCGCGCTAACGGGGTCGCAAGCATACGCTTGGGTTTACAAGGACTCAACCCCCGTAATGACGCGCTTCAACCCAGGGCAACAGCATCGTCGCAAGGCATTTTCGCTGCAATGCAGTGTAGAACAGGTCTAGAGGCATCTGATACACATATTCAGCTGATATACTTAGCCTTGTCATTTAACGTGATGACCGCTCTGGTCTTCATGTACGAAACCACCATCAAGAGCCAGGAAGCCATTATGCAGACTCGTCCGTTAGGTCAGACCGGCATGGAAGTCAGCCGCCTGTGCCTCGGCACCATGACCTTTGGTGAGCAGAACACCGAAAGCGAAGCCCATGAGCAACTCGACCGGGCCGTCGCCTTTGGCATCAACTTCATCGACACGGCTGAAATGTACCCGGTGCCGCCGACCGCTGACACCCAGGGGCGCACCGAACAATACATCGGCAGTTGGCTGAAGCAACGTGGTGTACGTGACGATGTGATCCTGGCCACCAAGATCGCCGGACCGGGAATGGCCCATATACGTGATGGCTCGCGACTGACGCGTGAGCACATCCATGCAGCCATCGATACCAGTCTGAAACGCCTGCAGACCGATTATGTCGACCTCTACCAGTTGCATTGGCCGGACCGCCAAACCAATTTCTTTGGTCGTCTTGGCTACACCTGGAGCCAGGATGAGGATGCCACCTTGCTGGAGGAATCCCTGTCGGCACTCAAGGAGTTGGTAGATGCCGGCAAGGTCCGCGCTATAGGTCTATCCAACGAGACACCCTGGGGAGTGATGCACAGCCTGCAGCTCGCGGAACGCCTCGGCATTCCGCGGGTGGCTTCTGTGCAGAACCCCTACAGTCTTCTCAACCGCAGCTACGAGATCGGTCTGGCCGAAATCGCACAACGGGAAGGCGTTGGCCTGTTGGCCTACTCACCACTGGCGTTCGGGGTGCTCTCCGGCAAGTACCTTGATGGTGCGCGTCCCCCCAAGGCACGCCTGACGCTCTATGAGCGCTTTCAGCGCTACAACACGCCCCTTGCCGAACGCGCCACTCGTGCCTATGTCGAGTTGGCCCGGGATCATGGTCTTGATCCCGCGCAGATGGCGCTGGCGTGGGTCAACTCACGTCCATTTCTGACCAGCAATATCATCGGCGCAACCACCATGGAACAGCTGGAAAGCAACCTCGCCAGTGAGGCTCTGACGCTATCGGACGAGGTGCTGGAGGCCATCGACGCCATTCACACCGAGATCCCCAACCCCAGCCCCTGACAGTCCTCACTCAACAAGGACTATCGCCTCTATGGCCCCGGCCTTTGCCGGGGCTTGTTGCATTCATCTACAACACCTATCACATCCATAGCCCCGGCCTCAGCCAGGGCTTGTTACAATGGCGGCACAGCACTTTTTCACCACCTGTTATCTACCGTCGATGACATACAGCCGCTTATCAGGGGAGCCTGTTGATGCTCAGCGTTATTTCGCCAGCCAAGACGCTGGACTTCGAGACACCTGCAACTACCGAGACCTACACGCAACCCGATTATCTCGATAACAGCCAACAGCTGATCGATATCCTGCGTGATTACAGCCCGGCTCGAATATCCGAGCTGATGGGGGTCAGTGACAAGATCGCCGGACTCAATGCCGCGCGCTTCGCTGAATGGCAGACGCCGTTCACCCGCGATAATGCCAAGCAGGCCGCCCAGGCTTTTCAGGGGGATGTCTATGTGGGACTGGAGGCCGATACCTTCAGCGACGACGATAACGCCTTCGCCCAGCAGCACCTGCGCATCCTTTCGGGGCTCTATGGTCTGCTGCGCCCGCTGGATCTGATTCAGCCCTACCGCCTGGAAATGGGTACTCGTCTGCAGAACGCCGCCGGCAAGGACCTCTACGCGTTCTGGCAGGAGACTCTGACCGAGGACCTGGACAAGGCCGTGGCCAACAGCGGTTCATCCGTGCTGGTCAACCTGGCCTCCAATGAATACTTCAAGGCCATCGCCCCACGCAAGCTCAAGGCCGACGTGGTGACGCCGGTATTCAAGGACCTCAAGAACGGTCAGTACAAGATCATCAGCTTCTATGCCAAGAAGGCCCGTGGCCTGATGGCGGCCTGGATGATCCGTGAACGACTCGACGACCGCGAAGGGCTCAAGGACTTCGATGTCGCCGGCTATCGCTTCAACGCCGCACAGTCCGAGGGCAATACGCTGGTGTTTACCCGCGATACCCCGGCGTAAGACATATCCTCGCTCAGGGCATCAACCGCAGTGGACGCCTTGAGCGGGGTTTGAGTAACCGATGGTGGACCTCACGGAAGATGGCGTCGTCGCAACGCTCAAGCCATTCGTAGGCCACCATGTCGGCACTTACCGCGACACCTCCCGCCTGCACCAGTCGATCACGAGCCAACCGCGCCTCATCCATGCGCCGACTGACACAACCTTCGACCAACCACAACACCTCGAAGCCTTGCTCACGCAGCCCCAGTGCGGTCTGCAATACGCAGATATGTGCCTCGGCACCAGCGATCACGATCTGAGTGCGTCCAGACTCACGCAGGGTGTCGATGACGCCTGGCTCACGACAGGCATTGAAATGGCACTTGATGAGGCGATGCGCCGATGCCGGTAGCGCCGCTGCCAGACGTGCCTCCGTGGCCCCGAGACCTTTGGGATACTGTTCGGTGTACCACACCGGTACTTCCAGATGCTCGGCCACCGCCACCAGCCAGCTGATCTCCGTTACCGCCTGATCCGCCCGCTCTATTACCGGCATCAGTCCGCTCTGAACATCGACGATCAACAATAGGCTGCGCTCGCGTTCGATCAACATGCCATCCTTCCTCATATTTTTGTGTCCAGTGCCTTTCTATAAATCAAGTAAGGGATAGAATGGAGTGGTCTTCCTGTTCTCCTCGCTCCGGTACCCAGTCAGACAGACTCCGGGGCAGCCACTTCCACTCTTGACTCCCATTCCTACTCTGGAGATCCATTCAATGCGAAACTTTTTCGCCATGCGCCATTTTATCGTGATGTTGCTGGTTGGCATGCTCGGTGCGGGCCTGGCCCTCGATACAGCGGAAGCCCGTCGCATGGGCGGCGGCAAGAGTGTCGGTAGCTTCTCCCGCCAGGCCGACCAGCCTTCGGCAACCCAATCCGCCGCCGCACGCCCCAATCAAGCGACACCGGGCACCGCACCACGCAAGGGCGGCTTCATGGGCGGTATGTTCGGTGGCCTACTTGCCGGAGGCCTGCTCGGCGCCCTGTTCTTCGGTGGCGCTTTCGATGAACTGCGCTTGATGGACATTCTGCTGATCGCTGGCGTAGCGTTCCTGCTCTTCAAGCTCTTTGCTCGACGCCGCACAGCGGCAGCGGCAGCGGCAGCGGCAGCTTCAGGACCACAACACAGCGAGTCACCTGACGCCATGTCCCGCCAACAGCATGACAGCAATGCGTTTGGTATGCCGGGTAGCAGTGGAACGCCTACAGGCCCTGTCGCCGATCCCGAGTGGTTCGACCGCGAGCGCTTCCTCGGTGGTGCCAAGGAGCACTTCATGACGCTGCAGCGTGCCTGGGACAACAACGATCTGTCCGGGATTCAGGAATACGTAACCCCCGAGCTCTACAACCTGCTGCGCGAAGAACGTGCCAACCAGCCCGCCAACAACCGCACTGAGGTCATACATCTACTCGCGGAATTGGGTGGTGTCCGTGAATACGGTAACCAAGCCGAAGCGCGCGTACTGTTCCACGGTGTACTGGAAGAAAACGGCGAGAAGAACGAATTCAATGAAACCTGGCACCTGATCCGCGACCTGCGTGATGGCGCCCCCTGGTATGTACAAGGCATAGAGCAGAACGACTGAAACGGCAGCAACATGCCACAAGGACAAACAGCCGGGCTTGATGCCCGGCTGTTTGCGTCAAGCACGCATCAAGGGCGTTTATTGAGCAGTCTCATTGCTACACGCTGGGCGTCCTCGTCCATGTCTTCGCCGACTTCGGCTGCACTTCCCATGGTGACAGACGCCTTGTCGCCTACATTTTGATGACCTCAGACAAGAACCTGGGCGGTAACCACTCTCTGGATACAATACGGCCGGGCAAAAGCCCGGCCGTATTGGGTTCCCTCGGACCCAGCGCTGAACGCTGGTTGGCGTACTCAGTTGGTAGTTTCTTCTTCTGCAGATTCCTGCATGGAGTTGCCAGCATCTTCCATTGCCTGACCGGCATCATCCATGGCATCGCCAGCGGCATCGTCCATCGCCTGACCAGCATCCTCAGCAGTCTGCTGAGCGTCGTCAGCAGCTTCGTCCATGGCCTGTCCGGCATCATCAGCCATCTGGTCAGCTTCATTCATGGCATCATCAGCCGCCGCGCCCATCTCATCGCCAGCCTCATCAGCAGCTGCGGCAGCGTCATCGGCACTCTCGTCTACCGCTGCACCAGCGTCGTCCATGGCTTCTTCGGCAGCATCACCCGCTTCTTCCATGGACTGTTCAGCTTCATTCGCAGACTCTTCCATGGACTGCTCAGCTTCATCTGCCGGGGCTTCATCCTTATCACAAGCAGCCAGGCCGCCAGCCATGAAGGCCATCAACATGGCCATACCTACCGTGCGCTTCATGTTCCCGTTCATGACTATCTCCTCCTGAGACATTAGTCGAATGGATAGCCTAACCCTAGCTGCCACCAGCCGCTATGACCATCCTTTAACGTAACTTCGTGTAACGCGCCAAGCACACCTAAGTTTACTTGGCCCTTGCCAGCATCAAGTTTTCGATTCGGCACAACAACCTGCGTCGAAATGCGCAAACATGATAACTGTTGCAGCATAGCTCTCAGCCGACAATCCGGCAGCCCTCAAGGCGCGTTTTTTCGTTATTCAACAAACAGCAACTATTGGTCGCCCTCCCTTTGCTATCAGCAAGTTCCGACATTCCAGCGGAACTTTTCCCTTTGCCCCCATTACCTCGGCCTGGCTATACACCTGCGACATCCATGTGCGCTGGTTATCCGGGGGACCAACCCATACCCGCACTTGCTGCTTCACATCGGCTTTCGGGCTTTCAGCACCTCTCCAAAACGCATTCTGCCCTTGCTGAGACCGTCAATCGCTAACTTGAACCTTAGTCTTAGTGCCGTTGACCAAGCATTTCTGCTGGACTAGCTTGCATGAATGTTGACGTTAACATTTCATCATCTGACGTCGCATGACTACGCGTGGATTGCCAAAGCTTTTCAGGTGAGGCAGGCCAACAACCGCATTACGGCCTCCGCCGACGATAGAACAACAACCCAGGAGCCCAGAGATGAAATTTCATCAGCTGACATGCGCCACCACCCTTGCCTCCATCGCACTAAGCGGCACTCTGGCAGCCAGTACTGCCGTTGCTGCGGATGAGCCGCTGAAGATCGGTATGTCCTTCCAGGAGCTGAACAACCAGTACTTCGTCACCATGCAGGAAGCGTTGGAGGAAGCGGCAGACAGCATCGGCGCCGAGCTGATCATCACCGATGCACGCCATGATGTGGCCAAGCAGGTCAATGATGTCGAGGACATGATCCAGCGCGATATCGATATCCTGCTGCTCAATCCCACGGATTCTGTAGGCGTCGAGACCGCGGTGCTGTCCGCCGAGCAGGCTGGCGTGACTACCATCGCCATCGATGCCCAGGCCAATGGCCCCATCGACGGCTTTGTCGGTTCGAAGAACTACGATGCCGGCTACAAGGCCTGTGAGTACCTTGCCGATGCCCTTGGTGGCGAGGGTCAGGTCGCTCTGCTCGACGGCATTCCGGTGGTACCGATCCTGCAACGCATCGAGGGCTGTGAAGCCGCGCTGGGTGAGCATGAGGGTATCGAGATCGTCACCAAGCAGAACGGTCGTCAGGAACGTACCCACGCCATGACCGTCACCGAGAACATGATCCAGGCCAACCCGGAGCTGGACGGTATCTTCAGCGTCAACGACATCGGTTCGCTGGGCGCACTCATTGCCATCGATTCCAGTGGCAAGGACATCAAACTGGCCAGTGTCGACGGCCATCCGGAAGCCATTGCCGCCATCCAGCAGCCGGATTCGGCCTTTATCGCCACCTCGGCGCAGTATCCCCGCGACATGGTGCGCCTTGGCCTCGGCCTTGGGCTGGCCAAGCACTGGGGAGCCTCCACCGCTCCGGCGACAATTCCGATTGATGTCGAACTGATTGACCAGCAAAAGGCTGCCGACTTCAGCTGGTAATCGCGCCCACCAGGCGCAACGGCTCTTCCACTCCAGTTCAACCAGCACGCCACCCGACTCGGTGGCGTTCGAGGGTAGCCCCATGTCCCCTCTTCTTTCATTGCGACATATTTCCAAGGCCTTTCCCGGCGTCAAGGCGCTGAGTGATGTGTCTCTGGACCTACACCAGGGCGAAGTGATGGCCCTGCTCGGTGAGAACGGTGCCGGCAAGTCGACACTGATGAAAATCCTCTGCGGCATCCATCGCCCGGATGACGGCGAAATCCTCATCGACGGCAAGATTCATCATTTCCATGGCTACCAGGATGCGCTCAAGGCCGGTGTCGGCATCATCTTCCAGGAATTCAGCCTGATCCCGTGGCTGGACGCCGCTGACAATATCTTCCTCGGCCGCGAGTTGAAGAATGCGCTGGGACTGCGTGACCGTCGGCGCATGCTGCGCGAAACCGAGGCGCTGCTGGCACGGCTCAAGGTGTCGATCCCGCTGGATTGCCCGATCGCCGAGCTGAGCGTGGCCGACCAGCAGTTCATCGAGATTGCCAAGGCGCTATCGCTCAATGCGCGCATTCTGGTACTCGATGAGCCCACCGCCACTCTGACGCCCAGCGAGGCCGATCATCTGTTCGACATCATGCGCGAGCTGCGCTCCCAGGGCGTGGGCATGGTGTTCATCTCGCATCATATGGAGGAGATCTTCACCATCTGTGACCGGGTCACGGTGATGCGCGACGGCGAGAAGGTCGATGAGCTCAGGGTCGCCGAGACCAATGCCGATGATCTGATCGAGAAGATGGTCGGTCGCCGGGTCGAGAACATCTTCCCGATACGCCGCTGTGATGCTGACTTCAATGATGTGGTGCTGGATGTCGTCGCACTGAAGCTGACCGCCAACAGCCCCGAGCACTCGATCAAGCTGCATCGTGGCGAGATTCTCGGCCTCGCCGGTCTGGTCGGCTCCGGGCGCTCCGAGTTTGCCATGGGCCTGATCGGCGCCACCCGCCCTGCCAGTGCCGACGTCACCCTCGAGGGAAAGCACGTCAAGCTCAGCCACCCGGCAATTGCGCTGGAACACGGTATCGGCCTGTTGCCGGAGAGCCGCAAGACCCAAGGGCTGGTTCTGCCCTTCTCGTGCCGCGACAACATCAGCCTCAACAACCTTGACCAATACCGTAACGGTGCGCACCTGCTGCGCCGTCGCAGCGAACTCGCCAATGCCGAGCGCCTGATGCAGTCGGTCAGGGTCAAGGCGCCGGATGCCGAGACTCCGGTCGGCAACCTCAGCGGCGGCAACCAGCAGAAGGTGGTGATTGCCCGCTGGCTGGGCCATCAGTGCAAGGTGCTGATCTTCGACGAGCCGACTCGCGGTATCGATGTCGGCGCCAAGTCGGAAATCTACGCACTGATGAAGGAGCTCACCACCCAGGGCGTCTCGATCATCATGATCTCCTCGGAACTGCCGGAAGTGCTCGGCCTGTGTGACCGCGCCGCGGTGTTCTATCAAGGCTCCATCGCCGCCGTTCTCGAAGGCGACGAGCTCGATTCCCAATCCATCATGCATCACGCCACCGGAGGACTCAGCGCATGAGTCAAACCGCCTCCACTGCCAGCACCTCACGGCACAACTCTCGCTCATGGCTGGCACGATTCCGCCGCACCCCGGTGTTCTACCCGTTGATCGGCTTTATCGTGGTATTTGTCGCCATGGCCGTGATCAACGACAACTTCCTGACCTCCAGCAATCTGTTCAACCTGGCTCGCCAAGCCTCGATCATCGCCATTCTCGCCGCCGGGATGAGCCTGGCGATCCTGACCGGGGGTATCGACCTCTCGGTGGGTCCGGTCATGGCCCTGTCGGGGACGGTGATGGCCGGTCTGATGGTGGCCGGAATGCCGCCCAGTGTGGCGATCATCGCCGGACTGCTGGTGGGTGCCGCCTTCGGCACCATCAACGGCATGTTCGTCGCCTTTGCCGGTATGCCACCGATCATCGTCACCCTCGCCACCATGGGCATCGCTCGCGGCCTGGCGCTGATCTATACCGGCGGCTATCCGATCTCCGGCCTGCCCCCGGAATTCGCCTTCTTCGGTCGCGGCACCCTCGGCGGTATCGAGATGCCGATCATCATCATGATCGCGGTGTTCGCCATCGGCTATGTGCTGCTCAGCCATACCGCCACCGGTCGTTACCTGTACGCCATCGGCGGCAACGAGGAAGCCACGCGCCTATCCGGTATCCGAGTCTCGCGCTACAAGATGCTGGTTTACATGCTCAGCGGCACCACCGCTGCCATTGCCGGGCTGATCCTGACCTCACGCTTGATGAGCGGTCAGCCCAATGCCGGGATTGGCTTCGAGCTGGATGCCATCGCTGCCGTGGTGCTGGGCGGTGCCGCCATTACCGGTGGTCGCGGCATGATCCTCGGTACCCTGGTCGGCGCCATGCTGCTCGGCGTGCTCAACAACGGCCTGAATCTGATGGGCGTGTCGCCCTATCTACAGAACGTGATCAAGGGCTGCATCATCCTGCTGGCCATCTACATCAGCCGTAAACGTGCGCTCTGACAGGGCTCGTCCCGAGCTACGAGCTACGAGCTACGAGCTACAAACCATCATTCATCAACCACGCTCGAATGTTGAAGGAATACCCATGCCTGACATCAACGAAAAAATGAACGCCGTGGTCTGCCACGCGCCCTATGACTATCGACTCGAGAATCGCGACACGCCGCGCCCCGGCCCCAACGAGATGCTGCTCAAGATTGTCGCCTGCGGTATCTGCGCCAGCGACTGCAAGTGTCGCTCCGGTGCGGCGATGTTCTGGGAGGGCGACGATCCCTGGGTCAAGGCGCCGGTCGCCGCCGGACACGAGTTCTTTGGCGAAGTGGTCGAGCTGGGGGAAGGCGCAGCGGAGCACTTCGGCGTATCGCTGGGCGACCGCGCCATCGCCGAGCAGATCGTACCCTGTGACAAGTGCCGCTACTGCAAGTCCGGCCAGTATTGGATGTGCGAAGTCCACAACATCCATGGCTTTCAGCGCGTGGTCGCCGAGGGCGGCATGGCCGAGTATCTCAAGGTCGGTCCGACCGGACGTGTACACCGCATTCCCGAGGAGGTCAGCGAGGACGATGCGGCCTTTATCGAACCGATGTCCTGCGCGGTGCATGCCGTCAATCGCGGTGATATCCAGCTCGACGACGTAGTGGTGATCGCCGGTGCCGGTGCCATCGGCCTGGGCATGGTGCAGATCGCCCATCTCAAGACACCGCGCAAGTTGATCGTCATCGATATGGTCGACGAGCGCCTCGAACTGGCGAAGAAGTTTGGTGCCGATATCGTGCTCAACCCGGCACGCGATGATGTCGAGGCCGAAGTTCGCGCGGTCACCGATGGCTATGGCTGTGATGTCTATATCGAAGCCACCGGCGTACCCGCTGGCGTGGTTCAGGGCCTGAACCTGATCCGCAAGCTGGGCCGTTTCGTCGAATTCAGCGTATTCGGCAAGGAAACCAGCGTCGACTGGTCGATCATCGGCGACCGCAAGGAACTCGACGTGCGTGGCGCACACCTCGCCCCCTACACCTATCCTGTGACCATCGACCTGTTCGCCCGCGGCCTGATCACCTCGCAAGGCATCGTCACCCACCGCCTGGCGCTGGCCGACTTCCAGCAGGGCTTTGAACTGGCAGACTCGACGGATTCGATCAAGGTGTTGTTGAAGCCGTAAACAAGAGAGAAGAAGGAAGAAGAAAGAGCGAAGAAAAGGACCTCTCACCTCTGACCTCTTCCCTCTCGCCCCTTCCCTCTGTTCAAGGAGACTCCCATGCCCCCCACCGTGATCGGTATCGATATCGGCACCCAGAGCACCAAGGCATTGGTGCTCGATGCTCAGGGTCGGATCATTGCCAGTCATCAGCAGGGCTATCGCGTCGATACCCCGCAGCCGCGCTGGGCCGAGCAGTGGCCGGAGGTCTGGTGGCGGGCGATGGTGGATTGCATCGAGGGCTGCCTGGCAGATCCCGAGGTCGATGCTTCGTCGGTGCAGGCGCTGTGCATCAGTAGCCTGTACGGTGGATCGGGCATTGCCGTGGATGCAGACATGCAACCGCTGCATCCCTGCCTGATCTGGATGGACCGGCGTGCCGAGTCTCAGGTTCGCTGGGTTCAGCAGCATGTTGATCTGGCGTGGTTGGAAGCCATCACCGGCAACGGTGTCGACAGCTACTACGGCTTTACCAAGATGATGTGGCTAAAGCAGGAACGGCCTGATCTCTGGGCAGACACCCGCTACCTGCTGCCACCCAACAGCTACCTGGCCTGGCGACTGACCGGCGAGGTGGCCGTGGATCACAGCTCGGCGGGCAATATCGGCGGGGTCTATGATCTGCGCCAGCGCTGCTGGTCCAGCGAGACTGCTGCAGCTCTCGGGCTGGACTTCGACAAGCTGCCGCCGCGGCTGGTGGATTCTGGAGATGCGGTGGGAGGATTGAGTGAGGCCATGGCCCGTCAGCTTGGGCTAGCGGCCAACATTCCGATCATCGCCGGAGGCGTGGATGCAGCCATGGCTACCCTCGCCGGTGGCGCCACGGCACCCGGCCACCATGTGGCAATGATCGGCACCAGCATGTGCTGGGGCATGATCAACCAGCAGCCGACAGCAGGCAGCGGCCTGATCAGCTTTCCTCACGTGCTCAACGGTCAGCGCGATATCTACACTTTCGGCGGCGCGCTGACCGCTGGCGCTTCGGTGTCCTGGTATCTGGATACCTTCTTCGCCGATCATGAGCACGGCGACGCCTATGCCGAGCTTGAGCCACTGGCCTCGGCGCTGCCGCCAGGGGCGGACCGGCTGCTGTTTCTGCCCTATCTGATGGGCGAGCGCAGCCCGGTATGGGATGCCAGAGCCAGCGCGGCCTTTATCGGCCTCAACTTCACCCATCGTCGCGAGCATATGTATCGCGCGGTACTCGAAGGCGTGGCCTACGCCCTGCGCCACAACATGCAGGCCGGCGAGGCGATGCAGGTCGAGCTCGACCCACGCCTGATCGTGGTCGGTGGCGTCACCCAATCCGATCTGTGGATGCAGATCATCGCCGATGTTACCGGGCGTCCGGTCTACACCTACCGCGAGAACGTCGAAGCCGCGCTGGGCGCTGGCCTGCTGGCCGCTCGCCATCAAGGGCTGTTGTCTCTCGACGGCGATGCGCTGCACGGCACCTTGATCGAGCGTGCCACTCCCGATGCCGAGGCCCAGCGCACCTATGATGCGCTGTTCCAGTGCTACTGCGATCTGTATCCCGCACTGCAACCGCTGATGCATCGTCTGGATGCCATCGACTCTCCCCTTCTGCCTGGCAAGGACAACCACTGATATGAACTCGGATGATATGAGCCTGGAAAACCGGATTCTCGATCTGCATGGCAAACGCATTCTCGTCACGGGCGCCAGCAGCGGCATCGGCGAGGATATCGCCCGCCTGCTGCACGAACTGGGGGCCGAGCCAATCCTGGTTGGCCGCAACCCGGAGCGTCTGGGAGCGCTGGCCTCGGAACTTGGCGGCTGCCAGAGCCTGGCGCTGGACATCACCGACGAGGCCCAGGTCAGCCAGGCGCTTGGCGAGCTGCCGGCGCTGGATGGGCTGGTCAACTGCGCGGGCATCTCGATCCTCGATGCGGCACTGGACATCAAAGCCGACGACTTCAAGCGCATTCTGCAGACCAATGTAGTCGCCAGCGCCATGATCGCCCGCGAAGTGGGGCGCAACATGGTGGCCAACCAGCGGCGCGGTGCGATCGTCAATGTCTCCAGTCAGGCCGCTAGCGCCGCCCTGCAGGATCACCTCGGTTACTGCGCCAGCAAGGGCGCCATGGACGCCATGACCCGGGTTCTGTGTCTGGAACTGGGCCAGCATGGCATTCGCGTCAACAGCGTCAACCCTACGGTCACACTGACGCCGATGGCGGAAATGGCCTGGTCGGACCCGCAAAAGAGCGAGCCGATGCTGGCGCGAATCCCGCTGCAACGCTTTGCCACACCTCGTGATATCGCACTGCCGGTGGCCTTCCTGCTCAGCGAGGCCGCGGCGATGATCAGTGGAGCCTGCCTGCCCATCGATGGCGGCTATACCGCAGCATGATCGCCACCTTGTGATAGTCTGCGGGGTGCCTCCTACTGCCGATGATCAGCCGCCGGGATATCCATGAAACGCAAGGGAACCGTCACCATCAACGATGTCGCTCGCCATGTCGGGCTGACCAATATCACGGTGTCGCGTGCCTTCAAGCAGCCCGACAAGGTCAAACCGGCGACGCGTGAGCGCATCATGGAGGCAGCCCGCGAGTTGGGCTATGTGCCCAACGCCTTCGCCAGCCAACTGCGCAGCAGCAAGAGCCGCCTGATCGGCGCGGTCATCGCCAGTATCGATAACCCCTTCTACAGCGAGGCGATCAAGGCCATCTCCCGGGAGGCCAAGGCAAGGGGTTATGACATCCTGCTGATGGATACCGACGGCGACAGCGATATCGAAGCCGCCGCCATCCAGACGCTGCTGAGCTACCAGGTGGCCGGGATCATCCTGTCACCGGTCTCCGATGCGCTGGACTACCACCCGGCCTATATCGAGACCCTTCGCGATGCGCAGCTCCCGCTGGTGATGCTGGATCGTACCCTGCCGGTCGAGGATTTCTCACGAGTGGTGCTCGACAACCGCAAGGCGGGATGGTTGATCGGCAACGCCATGCTCAAGCGCAAGCTCGATCAGGCACTGGTGCTCACCGGCCCGGCCAACTCCTACATCACCCAGCAGCGCCTTCAGGGCCTGCGGGACGCCTACCAACAGGCGGATACCGCTGTCACCCTCGACCCACGCGAAGGCCTCTACAACTTCGAACCGGCCTATGACGCGGTGATGCATTATCTCAGTGAGTCCGGCCACCCCAGCGCCATCGTCGGCCTCAACCAGTTGATGACCCTCGGCGCCCTCAGCGCGCTGCACGATATCGGCATTTCCTACCGCGACGCCACGGTACTCGGCGTCGACCAACTGCCCTACTGCAGCATCTTCGATATCCGCATACCCACCACCCGCTTCGACGCCTCCCACGCAGGCCACCAGGCCATCCACCTGCTGCTGAGCCGCATCGCCAACCCCGACGCCCCACCACAGCGCGTGGTTATCGATTGCACGATGGAGTAGGCACCATATGCCCGTCAGTTGCACTGATACGCAGCAACCATGCCCCCGGCACCCCTGGCGATGTCAACATTGAGCAGCAAGGGGGGCGAATGCAGGCTGCACATCCCTCCCTTTATCGAACGAACACATTGTCCCCTTGCCCTGAGGGCTCGACACGCATACGGTGAGCCCACAAGTGAAACGTGTAACGTTACATGCTACAGTGTAAGGGACGACTGGCATGATCATCAGCATCAAGCACAAGAGCCTCAGAGCCCTGTATGAAAAAGGCACGACGCGAGGAGTGCGTGCAGACCACGTTAAACGGCTGCGCAACATACTCGCTGACCTTGACGTTGCGATAGATGCTGAAGACATGAACAAACCCAGCTACAAGCTGCATGAGCTCAAAGGCAGTCGCAAGGGCGTCTGGTCGGTCACTGTGAACGGCAATTGGCGTGTGACCTGGCGATTCGTCGGCGGCAACGTTGAGCTGGTTGATTACGAAGATTACCACTGAGGACCCTGAGCATGACGATGTGTAAGCCTCCACATCCGGGCGGTTCATTGCGTGACGAGATTATCGAGCATGCGGGATTCACCGTGAGCGAAGCTGCGCGACGTCTGGGTATGACGCGAATGCAGTTGTCTCGTGTACTCAATGAGCGATCTGGCATCAGTCCTGAGCTGGCTATCCGGTTGGAAAAAGCTGGAGTAGGTACAGCCCGTCACTGGATGGCGAGGCAAGCAGCCTACGAACTGTGGCACGCTGAGCAAGATGAGAGACCGGAGATCTTGAGTCTGGCGTGCTGAACAAGCGCCCGACATGCTCACCACCTGAATATATTCATCTCCAACCTCGACAGGCTCTCCCTCACTCTTCGGCAAACAATGACTTTATCCAGCGGATAAAACTCTGCACCTTGTGCTGGCGTAGGTGAGAGTGTGGGCAGGCGATCCACAGCGATGCCTGCCAGACCTCCGGGGGATCGGCCAGCGGGCAGACTAGCCTGCCACTGCGGATTTCCTGTGCGGCAATCACATGGCTTTCCAGGGCGATTCCTGCGCCTTGTGCGGCCATTTCAATCGACATATAGGCACGATCAAACAGCACTCTATCCAGCCTTCGGCGCGGTTGATGGCCTACCTTGTCGAACCAGTGTGGCCACTGCACCAGGTTCTTCACCGAGTGGATCAGACGGTGCTGCTCCAGCTCTTCCACGCTCATGGACCCCACCGCCGCGTAGTCGGGCGAACACAACGGCAACATGCGCTCATCAATGATCTTCTCGGTATAGAGACCGCTGAGCGTACCTTCCCCATGCCTCACCTCCAGATCGATATGTTCGCGAGAGTAATCCGGCGGCTCATTGGTCGCATCCAGACGCAGTTCAATATCGGGATTGGCATCCAGAAATTCACGCAGTCTCGGCACGATGCACTTGGTGGCGAAAGTCGGTGAGATACGCACGTTGAGCACGGTAATCGCATGGTGCCCGCGCAGGTATTCCGTCGCCGATTCAATACGCTCGATCTCGTCATGAATCATATCGAAATAACGCTCACCGGCCTCGGTCAGCACTACCTTGCGGCCCGCCCGACTGAACAGCCGGGTACCGACATGATTCTCGAGAATCTGGATCTGCTGACTGACCGCCGAGGGTGTCACGCCGATTGCCTGGGAGGCGCTCAGCATGCTGCCGGTTCTGGCCGTGGCATGGAAGGCAACGATGGCGCGTAGTGGAAGTGCCATTGATTAGATTTCCTGATCTTTATCGCCTGAAAAGTAAATTGTTCTTCACATTAAGCTACACCAGGCTGATCAGGTGTGACACTGCGAGGCTGCAAAGCCTGCTACCCGGAATGTGCTACCCGGAATGTTTCACCTGATGGAAAGGACTGACACGGCAGAGAATTTCATGGACGGAAATTCATGTCGCCAGCGGGCAAGCCGCCTCCGTCACACAAGCGCACGCAGGCACGCTCAACGACACAAGACCAGTCATACAAGACCAACAACACAAGATCGGCTGCGAGGCTGAATTCACTACCCACAATGCCTCGAACCCGACAGGAGTCCACGCCATGAAGCCTTCTCTACTTATGCTTTCCATCCTGACCACCGCTGTCCTGACCAGCGCCACGCTGGCAGCCAATGCGGAAGCCCGCGAACTGCGCCTGGGGCACGCCTCCACCGAAACCAACCCTCGCCACGATGCGGCTCTATTCTTTGCCGAGCGCGTCGAGGATCTCTCGGGGGGCGATCTGACCGTCTCGGTCAGCAGCAATGCCCAGCTGGGTGACGATGTGGAAATGATGACCGGCCTGCGTCTCGGCAGCCTCGATCTGTCGATCAGCAGTCAGGGCGCCCTGGCGAGTATCGTCGAGGAAGCCACCCTGATCGGCCTGCCCTTCCTGTTCGATGATTCACGTGCCGCCTGGCAGGTACTGGATGGTGAAGTGGGTCAATCGCTGGCTGACATGGCCGCCGACAACGGCATCGAGGTACTGGGCTGGTGGGACAACGGCATTCGCCTGATCACCAACAACGTGCATCCCGTGGTCGAGCCGGACGACCTGCGTGGTCTGAAGATCCGTATTCCTCAGGACCCGATGGCCACCGATATCTTCTCCACCCTGGGCGCCAACCCGGTGCCGATCCCCTTTGCCGAGACCTATGTGGCTCTGCAGCAGGGCGTGGCCGATGGCCAGGAGAATCCGGCGGTCAATATCTACTCGCAGAAGTTTCATGAGGTACAGAAGTACCTGTCACTGTCCCATCACAAGTATGAGTTCCTGCCCTTCCTCGCCAGCCAGTTGACCTGGCAGACCCTGAGCCCGGAGCAGCAGGATATCCTGCGTCAGGCGGGGCGCGAGGCGACCGAGTTCCAGCGCAACAATGCCTATGAGGAAAATGCCCAGCGCCTGGCGGAAATCGAGGCCTCCGGCACCGAGGTCAGCGAGGTCGATACCGCCGCCTTCCAGCAGGCTGTGCAGCCGGTGTACGAGAAGTGGCAGCAGAAGTATCCCGACTTCGTCGCCCAACTGACCGCTGCCGCTGAAGAGGCCAGTGAGTGATGTCGAGCCTCGATATCGACACCAGCCGGGAGGCCGCTCCCGTGCTGGTGGTGGCCCAACGCATCGATCGCGGCATCCTGTTGACGGCCCAGATCGTCGGTCTGCTGGTGATGGTGGCGCTGTTCGTCGCGGTCTTTGCCGGGGTGCTGCTGCGCTACCTCAGCGACCACGGGGCCGCCTGGGTCAATGAGCTGCCCTATCTGCTGTTTCCCTGGTTGTGTGCCAGCGGCATCGTGATCGCCGCTCAGGTCGGCGCGCATATTGTGGTGGAGTTTCTGCGTCACGGCCTGCCCAGTGCCAAGGCACGCTGGCTGATCATTGGTACCGAGGCGCTGGCCGTGGGCCTGTTCGGCTATCTTGCCTGGCACGGCACCACCCTGATCCGAATCACGTCCAGCGAACACTACCCGACCCTGGGGCTGACCACCGCCTGGGCCTACAGCGCCCTGGTCATCACCTGTGCGCTGCTGGCCGTCACCGCCTTGACCAGCATCGTACTGGCACTGCTGTCACAGCGGGCACCGACGGCACTGCGTCAATCGCCCTGGAGTGAATCATCCACCGCCGAGGAGGCACTGCCATGACCATCACCATGCTGGTGGGCTTTGCGCTGTTGATGATACTGGGGTTGCCGGTGGGCTATGCCCTGATCTTCAGTGCCAGCGTGGCACTGGTGGTCATCGGCGACCTGCCGAGCACCGTGGTGCTGCTCAAGGTATTCCAGCCCTTGCAGAACTTCGTGCTGATCGCGATTCCGTTCTTCATCCTCTCCGGAGCACTGATGATGA
The DNA here is from genome assembly GCF_001431725.1 of Halomonas huangheensis. Lineage (NCBI taxonomy): Bacteria > Pseudomonadati > Pseudomonadota > Gammaproteobacteria > Oceanospirillales > Halomonadaceae > Halomonas > Halomonas huangheensis. The sequence continues at coordinate 4,084,038 of NZ_CP013106.1, forward strand.
CCGGCTCGCTGGGACAGAACCTGATCGCCTTCGCTACCCGTCTGGTGGGTCGCTTTCATGGCGGCCTGGGGCAGGTCAACGTAGCGGGATCAGCGCTGTTCGGGGGTGTCTCCGGCTCGGCAGTGGCGGATGCCTCGGCCATCGGCGGCATGCTGATTCCATGGATGACTCGTGAAGGCTATCCAGCATCCCTGTCGGCGGCCATCACCGCCTCGTCGTCGATCATCTCGGTGCTGATTCCGCCGTCGATACCGCTGATCCTCTACGCCACGGTCTCCAATGAATCCGTCGCCGGGCTCTTCCTCGCCGGAGTGATTCCCGGTCTGCTGCTGGTGGTGGGCATGGCGCTGGTGTGCTGGGTGATGGGCTATACCCGCAAGCTGCCGCTGTTCCATGGCGAGGACGGAGCACCATCCCTGGCCAGAGCCCTGTTCACGGCACTCCCCGCCATCTCGTTGCCGTTGTTGATCGTGGTATTGCTGCGCTTCGGTATCGCGACTCCCACCGAAGTCAGCGTGATGGCCGTGGCCTACGCCCTGCTGCTGCGGCTGGTGGTCTACCGCGATCTGACCCGGCAGGCGCTGGTCACCAGCCTGATCGCCACACTGATCACCACCGGTGTGGTCATGATCGTGATCGCTGCCTCCAACCTGGTGGGCTTCGTGCTGGCCTTCGAACATGTGCCACAGCGTGTCTCCGAGTGGGCACTGGCGGCGTTCAGCGATCCCTGGCAGATCATCCTGATGATGAATCTGGCAATGCTGGTGGTAGGCATGTTCATCGATCTGTCGGCGGCCATTCTGCTGCTCGCGCCCTTGTTCGTGACCATCGCCAACGCCATCGGCCTCAACCTGACCCAGCTCGGCGTGATGATGACGATCAACCTCGCCATCGGCCTGTTCACGCCGCCGGTGGGCACCACGCTGTTCATCTCCTCGGCCATCGCCCGGGTCAATGTCGGCTCCGTGGCCCGCGAACTCTGGCCCTTCTATCTGGTTGCCATGGCGGTATTGCTGCTGGTGGCTTTCGTTCCCTTCATTACCCTGCAATAAGAGACACGACACTATGAACCTGTACCCCAAACTCCAGGCACTGGCCGCCTCCGGCAACCCTATCCGTGTGGGCCTGATCGGCTCAGGCAAGTTCGGCTCGATGTTCCTGTCCCAGGTACGCCATATTCCCGGCATGCATCTGCTGGGTATCGCCGACCTGGCGCGCGAGCGTGCCGTCGCCGCCCTGCACAACACCGGTTGGGATACCGACAGCGCCGTCACCAACTCCTTCGATGATGCCCTGCGCAGTGGCCGTACCTGCCTGACCGAAGATGCCGAAGAGCTGATTCGCTGCGAACAGCTCGATGTGCTGATCGATGCCACAGGCAACCCGGCGGCGGGGATTCGCCATGCCCTGCTGGCACAGGATCACGGCAAGCATATGGTGATGGTCAACGTCGAAGCCGATGTGCTCGCCGGCGGCTATCTGGTCGAGCAGTTCAACAAGGCCGGACTGGTGTACTCCATGGCCTACGGCGACCAACCGGCGCTGGTCTGCGAGATGATCGACTGGGCGCGCACCTGCGGCTTCCGCGTGGTCGCTGCGGGCAAGGGCACCAAGTACCTGCCCAGCTACACCGCCTCGACGCCGGATACCGTCTGGGATCACTATGGCCTGAGCCCGGAAGAGGCCGCGAAGGGCGGCATGAACCCGCAGATGTTCAATTCCTTCCTCGATGGCACCAAGTCGGCCATCGAAATGGCCGCCATCTCCAACGCCTCCGGGCTGCTGGCGCCTCGCGATGGCCTGAGCTTCCCGCCGGTGGGAGTGCATGATCTGCCGCAGATCCTCAAGCCTCGTGCCCATGGCGGCATCCTCGAAGAGGCCGGAATGGTCGAGGTCATTTCCAGCGAGGAACGCGATGGCCGCCATGTGTTCGGCGACCTGCGCTGGGGGGTCTACATCACCTTCGAAGCCAGTGACAGCGAAGGTCTGGGCGCGGAATACGTGCGCCGCTGCTTCCGCGAATATCAGGTCATGACCGACCGCTCCGGGCGCTATGCCACCCTGTTCCGCCCCTCACATCTGATTGGTCTGGAACTCGGGGTCAGTGTCGCCAATGCGGCGATCCGCAATGAGCCCACCGGCACCCCGCTAGCCTTCAAGTCCGACGTAGTGGCGGTGGCCAAGCGAGCGCTCAAGGCCGGAGAGATGCTGGATGGCGAAGGCGGCTATACCGTCTGGGGCCGTATCGCCCGCGCCGAGGACTCACTGGCGATGGGCGGCCTGCCGATTGGCCTTGCCCACAACATGCCGCTCAAGCGTGATGTACCGGAAGGCCAGGTGGTCACCTGGCAGGATGTCGAGGCCAATGACAGCCAGGCGGTCAATATTCGCCGCGCCATGGAAGATATGTTCCGCAGCCGTTGAGCCAGCAGCGAAGGATTGCACCAACAGCAGAGATGGAATAATCAGCGGAGATGGGTTCGCCCTTCTCCGCCATCATGCCTTTCAACCCGAGACCGGCATGACCATAGCCCCTTTTCAGGGATACTCCTGCCGTGCGTGAAGCACATCCACGATGGCGATATGATCGGACGCTACGCGGTAGATCACCAGGTAATCAGGGTGTAAACAACTTCCCGCGTTCCGAGGACACGCCCGGGACGATAGAGATAGGGATGTTCGGGCAGTGTCTCGGCAGCCGCCTCAATGGCACTGGCGAGCATATCGGCAGCATCAGGATTGTGTTCACTCAGGTACGCGGCGATTCTTCCAAGGCATCCAATGCACGCGTACGCCATTCACCCGGCAGCATGGCGACGTTTTTTTGCCTCGATCAGTGCCCTGACCCTTGCCATCGCCTCGTCATGTGGAATATTAGGGCGCGGGTCGTCCAGGCTGCGCTGTATACGCTCCCGAAACCAGCGATCATAGCTGTCCGCCTGCTCCTGGGTTTCAAACTCGCTGATACGTGGATCCAGTGGGGTACTCATACACTGTCCTCCTTTTACTCCCTACCAGTGTAACCGCCATCGCGCCATGTATCGTGGCTCAGTCCGAGCCGCCGTCAAGCGGGCCAGGTATTCTCGAACGCAAAGCTTCGGCGACATGATCGAGGAATACTCGAATACGGGTGACGCGGCGCAGGTCCTCGTGCGCCAACAGCCACAGATCGATGGCCAATTCATCCAGCGGCTCCCCGATCCGCTGCAACTGCGTGTCCGGCTCTGCGAGATAACAGGGCAGTATCGCTGCACCGAGCCCCTGACGCACGGCATCCCGACGCCCCAGCAGACTGTCACAGCGATAACGGACCTGCCCCTCGGGGATATGCTTCATCCAGGCCGCCAACTGAGCGTCGTCCGGGCGCAGGCCCTGATCCACCCAGACCCTGTCCTGCGGTGACACTCCTCCATCAGCAACATCGTCGTGCGCTATATAGATGGCCTGCTGCAAGCTGCCGACACGGCGTCCGATCAGAGCCTCGGGAGGAGTGTTGGAGGGGCGGATGGCGACATCGGCATCGCGAGCCGCCAGGTCGAAGCGACGATTGGACACCGATACCTCGAGCACCACATCGGGATGCAGTGACTGGAATGCGGCGAACACCGGCGTCAACATGCCGCCCAGCAGCGTATCGGTGGTGGTCACACGGATCACACCCGCCAGACGCTGATCACGCCCCGCCACACGGCGCGTCGCCCCATCCACTTCCAGGGCGATACGCTCGGCAGTCTGCGCCAGGTCGTCTCCGGCCAGCGTCGGGCTGTAGCCACTCGGCCCTCGCTCGAAAAGCACCACGCCCAGCCGCTGCTCGATCCTCGCCAGACGCCGGAACACCGTGGCATGGCTGACATCGAGCTGTCGTGCCGCCGCGGATAACGACCCTGATTGAGCAATGGCCAGAATGGTATGCAGGTCGTTCCACTCCAGCATCTGTTCATGCATATGATCGTTCTCTCGACACCAAACTGTTCGTTTTTGCAATACCTATTTGCATCTATGAGGAATTATATTGCAATAGCGAACAGTCTAGTGTGATGCACATTCACTGCAAGGGAGCACCGCCATGAATGTGCTGATCGTGTACTGCCACCCGGAACCGCAATCCTTCAATGCGGCACTGAAGAACATTGCGGTCCAGAGTCTCATCGAACTGGGCCATGAGGTGGACGTTTGCGACCTCTACGCCGAAGGCTTCGACCCCGTTGAGCATCCGCGTCACTATCAGAGCAGACGCGATGATCAGCGGTTTCTGCCGCTCAACGAACAGCGCCATGCCTTCGATAACCGCCAGCTTGCTGCAGATATCGACCACCAGATCGCACGCCTGCAATGGGCCGATCTGGTGATATTGCAGTTTCCACTCTGGTGGCACGCGCAACCCGCCATGCTCAAGGGCTGGTTCGACCGAGTGATGGTCTACGGTGGCCTGTATTCCGGCAGTCGCCGCTACGACCGAGGAGTGCTGCGCGGCAAGCGCGCCATCTGTTCCGTGACCACTGGCTCACCGGAGGCAGCCTTTGGCCCCTTCGGGCGCGGCGGGGATATCTCACGCCTGATGTATCCCATTCACTGCTCGCTCTACTACCTGGGCTTCGAGGTCCTGCCGCCGCAGCTGTCCTTCGGTGTTCAGGGCGGTGGACTCAGCTACCAGGCGGAAGATCACTTTCAACAGCACCTGGAAACGCTCAAGGATGACTGGCAGATGCGTCTGCCGCGGCTCGAAAGTGAAGCGCCGATTCCGTTTAGCGGTTGGGATGACTGGGATGAGCAAGGCGTACTCGGGCTGCGCCACCCTCAACGCTGGCTTTAGGCCCTATACGAAAGCGCCAAGTCCCGAGCGGATTCCAGACACAAGAAGGACCCGGGCAATACCCGGGCCAAGGAGGATTCTGTCAGGGGAGAAGCGTCAGCCGGGATCGCCGCCGGCAACCGGCAGGATGCTGCCGGTGATGTAGCTGGCCTCGTCGGAGGCGAGGAACAGGATCGGGCCGACCTGCTCGTCCAGGTTGCCATAACGATGCATCAGGCTCGATGTCAGGGTCTGATCGACCAACTGCTGATACCAGACCTGATCCTGTTCGCTCTGCGGCTCGCTATTGCGTGGTGTCAGCCTCGGCGGCGCTTCGGTGCCGCCCGGTGCCGTAGCATTGACGCGCACGCCCTGCTCCGCCATCTCGATGGCCAGAGTGACCGTCAATGCATTTACACCACCCTTGGCCGAGGCATAGGGCACCCGGTTGACGCCACGAGTGGCAACCGATGACACATTGACGATATTGCCGCCGCTCTCGATCAGATAAGGCAAGGCGGCATGACAACACCATAAGGTCGGAAACAGTGAGCGGCGCACCTCAGCCTCGATCTGCTGGGGTTGATAATGTGTATATGGCTGGGCCCAGATGGTGCCACCAACATTATTGACCAGCACATCGAGACGCCCGAAATGCTGATACGCCTGACGCAGTGCGTCATCGGCTCCGCTCCAGGTTTCCAGATCCGCGTTGAGCGCCAGCACCCTGGTGCCCTGTTGTTCAAGCTCTGCCGCCAGCGCGTGCACATGTTCGGCACGATCGACCAGCGCCAGGCTGGCGCCTTCCTCGGCGGCACGTTCGGCGAGACGCCGCCCGATACCCTGGGCGGCACCGGTGATCAGCATGACCTTGTTATCGAATCGACGCATGGGACTGCCCTTGGTATGGCCTCACGGTGTGTGAGGCTCAGTTGGGAGTGAACTTCTCATAGTGAAAACTGGCCGGGGTGATGCCCTGGCCGTCGAAGTGCTTGAGCACCGCATCGACCATTGGCGGCGGCCCGCACAGGTAGACATCGACGTCACCGTCATGAAGCACTGCCGGATCCATATGGTGGGTCACGTAGCCCTTGAGCGGGTGCGCGCTCTGCTCGTCCGCGACCACTGACACATAATCGAAGTCGAGTGCCTCGCGGGCGGCATCCAACTCCTCGCACTTGACCAGGTGATCATCCCGAGTCACGCCATAGATCATGCGAACCGGTTGATCGCAGCCGCTGGCTCGCAGTTGCTTGAGCATCGACAGGAAGGGCGCCAGCCCGGTGCCACCCGCCAGCATCAGGATCGGGCGCTGCACTGCACGCAGATAGAAGCTGCCCATCGGCCCGGCTACGGTCATCGCATCACCGGGAGCCGCGCCATTGGTCAGATAGCCGCTCATCACACCACCAGGGACGTTGCGGATCAGGAAACTGGCCCGCGAGGAGCCCGGCAGTGAGCTGAACGAGTAGGAGCGATGTACGTCCTGCCCCGGTACCTGCAGGTGCACATACTGCCCCGGCAGAAAACCCAGACCTTCGCCATCGATATCGATCTCGACCTCGATGCTGTCCTCGGACAGCGGCTCGATGCAGGCGACCCTGGCCTGATGGCTGCCGACACCGGTCTTGCACAGGGTCGAGGCCACGGGCACCTGAATCACGCAGTCGGACGATGGCACCATCTGGCAGGTCAGCACCATGCCGCCTGCGGCTTCCTCATCGGTCAGTGCTTCATCGAGAAACTCCTCGCCCAGTTCGAACTCGCCCTGATCGCAATGGCACTTGCAGGTGCCACAGACGCCATCCGAGCAGTCCATGGGCAGGTTGACCTTGTGGCGATAGGCAGCATCCAGCACCGTCTCGCCGGCGTTGCATTCGATAAAGCGCGATACTCCATCCTCGAAGTTGAGCGCAATGGAATAACTCATGTCTGTTGTCCTCCCCCACTTGCCCAGGCCTGCCGACGACCGGCAAGGCGCTGCACGCGTGGACACGCACTCAGATGTGATAGACGTCGATCACCTGGTGGATATAGTCGTTGTTGAGCTGCACCGTCTTGGCGGCGATCAGCGGTTGTTCGCCGGACACATCCAGTTGATAGAAGGACGCACCGAAATAGCTGTCGGTCTGCTTGTAGCGATGGCTGAGGGTGTGCCAGTTGAAGCGGATCTTCACCTGGTTGCCGTCACGCTCCAGCACCTCGATATTGCTGATCTGGTGGGTGGTGCGCGGCTCCGGGGTACTGGCGCCGCTACGTTCGGTCTTGATGCGATAGACGCGATCCTCCAAACCTTCACGGTTGGGGTAATAGATCAGCGAGATTTCCGACTGCGGGTCCTCGACCAGGCGGTCATCATCGTCCCAGCACGGCATCCAGAAGCTGGCGTCCTTGCGGTAGCACTCCAGCCACTCATCCCACTGGCGGTCATCCAGCAGACGCGCCTCGCGATAGACAAAGGCCTGAATCTGTTCATAGGTAATGGACATGGCATTGGCTCCTCGGTCGATACGGCTCAGGATGCGATGGCGATGTAGTGACTACGCTCACGCTCGATGGCACGCAGCATCTCCTCGACCCAGTGCTTGTGATGCAGCACGTAGAGTCCCTCGTCCTCCGGCGACGCCCCGCTCATCAGCGGCTTCATGTCGATGGCCCGGGCATTGTCGTCGGCGCCCTCGATCCATTGGCTGGCCCCGCGCGACAGGTCGTTCCATTCCGCGAGGCCGCCCTGGTAGCCGTTGTGGCAACTACGGAATTCCTCAAGATCGTCCGGTGTACCCATGCCGCTGACGTTGAAGAAGTCCTCGTACTGGCGGATACGCACACGACGACTCTCGGCGGACTCGCCCTTCGGCGCGAAGCAGTAGATGGTGACTTCGGTACGGTCGACGTCGATGGGGCGCAGCACACGAATCTGGGTCGAGAACTGATCCATCAGATAGACGTTGGGGTAGAGGCACAGGTTACGGGTCTGATTGACGATGGAGTCGGCTCGCGCGGCGCCGAACTGTTGCTCGATCCACTCCCGGCGCTGGTGAACCGGACGCACTTCCGGGTTGAGCAGGCGTGTCCACAGCATCATGTGGCCGTTGTCGTAGGAGTAGAAACCGCCCTGACTCTTCGACCAGCCATCGGCATCGACCGCCTTGGTACCACCGGCATCGTAGTTGCGGCGATCCATGGTCGAGGCATAGTTCCAGTGCACCGTGCTGACGTGGTAGCCATCGGCACCATTCTCGGCCTGCAGCTTCCAGTTGCCGCTGTAGGTGTAGGACGAGGTACCACGCAGGATTTCCAGTCCCTCCGGTGCCTGGTCGACGATGTTGTCGATCACCTTCCTGGTTTCGCCGAGGAACTCCTCGAGCGGCATGACATCCTCGCTGAGGCTGCCGAACAGAAAACCCTTGTAGTTGGCAAAGGTCGGCACGCGCTTGAGGTCATGCGAGCCCTGCTGCTTGAAGCCCTCCGGATAGGCACCGGTCTTCTCATTCTTGGCCTTGAGCAGACGGCCATCGTTCTTGAAGGTCCAACCATGGAACGGGCAGGTGAAGGTGCCCTTGTTGCCACGCTTGCGCCGACACAGGGTCGCACCGCGATGGGCACAGGCATTGATCAACGCATGCAGCTCGCCATCCTTGTCACGGGTGATAAGCACCGGCTGGCGCCCCATGGTCAAGGTGAAGTAATCACCCGGCTCGGGGATCTGGCTCTCGTGAGCCATGAACAGCCAGTTGCCTTCGAAGATGTGCTTCATCTCCAGCTCAAAGAACTCGGGGTCGGTAAACATGCTGCGGTGGCAACGGAAGATGCCGTTCTCGGCGTCATCGACTACCGCTCCACGCACACGAGCTTCGATCTGATCGAGTTTATTGTTCATCAGGTGTCTCCTCTGCCGGGAAGCTGTCCGGTCAAGGTGTTGATTGCATCGATTCGAGTCGTCTCAGGCGTCTTCGAGGGCACGAGGACGCTTGTGGCGCTGCTGCAGCTCGGCGGTTTCGGTGGCTGCCAGCTCGACATCGAACACCACCTCGGTGAAGGGGCCCTCCAGACCGCGCTGCCGAGCTGTCGCGGCATCCTCGATACGTGTGGCTTCCACCACCAGTTCCTCGCGGGTGGCGAAGGCAAAGTCGTCGTAGGTATAGGGATCACCGGCCAGGTTGATCTGGGTGGTCAGGTGGCGATGTCCGGGTGCGGAAATGAAGAAGTGGATATGCGCCGGGCGCTGACCGTGGCGACCCAACAGGTCCAGCACCTGCTGGGTGGGGCTGTCCGGTGGGCAGCCATAGCCGGAGGGGATGATGCTTCGGGCACGATAGCGGCCTTCGTCATCGGTCAGGATGGTGCGCCGCAGGTTGTAGTCGGACTGCGAGGGATCGAAGAACGAGTAGTTGCCATGGCTGTCGGCGTGCCAGATCTCGACCCTGGCGCCACGGATCGGCTGGCCTGAGGTATCGCGGACCTGGCCGCTCAGCCACATGACCTCCGCCTCGGCATCGCTGCCATCGTCCATGCGCGCTTCAGCGTGAGACTCCGGCGCTCCAGCCACATACAACGGCCCTTCGATGGTTCTTGGCGTACCACCGGCAAGACCACGAGCGGCATCGGCAGCATCCATGCGCATATCGAGGTAGTGATCAAAGCCCAGCCCCGGAGCCAGCAGGCCAAACTGGGTGTCCTTGCCCAGCGCATTGAGCACCGAGACGCTCTGCCAGAACTCCTCGGGCGTCACATCGAAGTCATCGATCAGGCGATAGATATCCGACAGCAGGCGATGCAGAATCTGCTTGCCTCGATCACTACCGGCCGACTTGTCGAATCCGCTGACGGTTTTGAGAAAGTCCTGCACTTCACTGCTGTCGAAGATGCGGGGCCCGTGCTGCTGAGTCATGCTGTTCATGTTGCGCTCCTCACGGTATGGCGTGTCATTTGTTGTTATTGCTGCGGAATGTCACCGCTTCAGGAATCGTCCCCGCGGACCGAGGATGGATGCCGACACAGCGGCTTGACGCTGATGTCCATGTACGGGAACAGCGGCAGGTTCGAGACCAGCTCCTGCAATTCCGCGTTGTCCTCGACATCAAAGATACTCACGTTCGAATAGCTACCCGCCACGCGCCACAGATGACGCCACTTGCCGCTGCGTTGCAGCTCCTGCGAATAGGCTTTCTCGGTTGCCTTGATCTCGGCGGCTTTTGCAACAGGCATATCCACCGGCAATTTGACCGTCATTTCCACTTGAAAAAGCATTGGCTCTCTCCTGTTCTCGCCGCGCTTCAGCGCGCAAATTCCCTGAGTCGATCTTCATCCAGCTCGACACCCAGTCCGGGGCCCGATGGCAGCTCAACGCCAAATTCTGCGAAGCGCAGTGGCCGGGTCACGATGTCGTCGGTCAGCAGCAGCGGACCGAACATCTCGGTGCCCCACTGCATGGCCGGAAGAGTGGCCCAGGCGTGCAGTGCCGCGACGCTGCCGATGGTGCCTTCGAGCATGGTGCCGCCATACAGGCCGATGCCCGCCGCCTGAGCGAGGTGTGCCAGCTGCAGGGCACCAGAGGGACCACCGCTCTTGGCGATCTTCAGCGCGAAGGCGCCGCTGAAACCCTGTTTGATCAACGCCAGACCATCGGCGCTGTCCTGCACGCCTTCATCGGCGAGCATCGCCACCTCGAAACGCCGTGACAGGCGCGCCATACCGGCATGCTGGTGGGCGGGGATCGGCTGCTCGATCAATTCCACTCCGGCTTCCTGCAGGGCGGCAATCGCTCGCACCGCGGTGTTTTCATCCCAGGCCTGATTGACATCGACCCGCACGCTGGCGTCATCTCCCAAAGCCGCCTTGATCGCGGCCACATGGCGCAGATCCTCAGCGACAGGGCGCAGCCCGATCTTGAGTTTGAAATCACGGTGGCGACGCTCATCAACCAGCCGTTGGGCTTCCTCGATATCACGCTCGGTATCGCCGCTGGCCAGCGTCCACAACACTGGTAGATGGCTGTGACGATCTCCGCCCAGCAAGGTGGCGACCGATACTCCAAGGCGTTTGCCCTGAGCGTCCAACAACGCGGTCTCGAGGGCCGACTTGGCAATCGCATTGCCCTTCGCCACCTTGTTCAGCCGCGCCATCAGCAGATTGATGTTGCTGGCATCCTCGCCAACCAGGACTGGGGCGAGATAGGTATCGAGATTGACCTTCATGCTTTCCGGGCTTTCCGGGCCATAACTCAGTCCACCGATGGTGGTCGCCTCACCGAGCCCTTCGATGCCATCGGCGCAGCGCAGGCGAACGATCACCATGGTCTGGGTGGCCATGGTGGCCATCGACAGCTTGTGCGGACGGATGGTCGGCAGATCGACCAGCAGCGTCTCGATGGATTCGATCAAACAGGACATTGACGTTACTCCTGACGGGCTTGGCCTGACGGGCACTGGAGAGGACATCCCGCCATCTGCCATCAACCACCATTGCCATGGGGCGAGGCTGCCTATCGGTCGGTGGCGGTGTTGTCCTCGGAACTGCTCGCATTCTGGTTGCGGGAGCGGGCGCCAACCAATATGGTTTGAGTGCCATACCATACCCAGGAGGTATCATGGAGCTTCGTCATCTACGCTACTTTCGTGCCGCTGCAGAAGAGTTGAACATCACGCGAGCAGCACAGCGCCTGCATATGGCACAGCCACCACTGACTAGACAAATCAATCAGTTGGAAGAGGAACTTGGAGCAAAGCTGTTCGAGCGCGGCCCACGAGGACTGACCCTGACCCCGGCAGGGCAGTTCTTCTACGAGCACTCGTTGCAGATACTTGAAAAGTTGGACACCACCGTCACCGCGGTACGCCGGATGGTGCGGCACAACCGCGAGCTGTTCGGCATTGGCTTCGTGCCCTCGCTGTTCTACGGCCAGTTGCCGCTGCTGGTGCGTGGGTTACGACAAAAGGACGATGTGGAACTGACGCTGGCCGAGATGACCACCGTCGAACAGGTCCAGGCGCTGAAGGCCGGACGTATCGATATAGGCTTCGGTCGTCTGCGCATCGATGACCCGGAAGTCGAGCAGGAAGTGTTGTTCGAGGAACCGATGATGGCAGCAGTGCCTGTCGGCCATCCGCTGGATGGCAGCATGCCGACGCTGGAAGAACTGGCTCAGTATCCGCTGGTGCTCTACCCCGCCAGCCCGCGGCCGAGTCTGGCCGATATCGTACTGGGGTTATTCAGGAGACGCGGGCTCAAGGTCGAGGTCGCCCAGGAAGCCCACGAGATGCAGACCGCGCTGGGGCTGGTGGTCTCTCACTTCGGCATTACCCTGGTGCCGGAGCAGGTCAAACGTCAGAATCGCGATGGCATCAGCTACCTGTATCTCGCCGAGAAGCACATCACCTCGCCCATCGTCTGTAGCCGTCGACGTGGTGAAGTTCCCAGCGAAACCATGAAGGAAGCCAACGCCATCCTCAAGGTATTGGTCGAGAACCGTATCAGCGGGAAGTATCCGTGAACGTGCCGCAGGCGTATCAGAGTGGCAGGGCCATCGCGCAGCGACTGTCCCTGCGGAAGCCATGGGCGACCTCAGTATCAAGGGTGTTGCGCAAGACCGCCGACAGTTCATGGTCCTCGAGGATGCGAAATCCCAGGCGGGCGTAGAACGGCGCATTCCAGGCGATATCACGAAAGGTGGTCAGGGTCAGCTCTACCACACCCTGCTGCCGCGCCACCTCGATCACATGCTGCATCAGCGCACGCCCCAATCCCTGACGCTGGCGATCGGCATGCACCGCCAGTTCCTCGATATGCAGGCCATCCTCGCCAGGCCGCACGGCGATGAAGGCACATGGCCGGTCGTGCTCATCAGCCACCACCCAACACTGCCCAATCCTCAGTAATTGCCGATGCTGCGCCTCGGAAAGCACAGCATCATCGGCAACCCACGCAAGCTCCGGAATTACCAGGAAAGCCTGGCCCGCCGAGCTCTCGATCATGGGAAGATCGGGGATATCGCAATATCGAGTCGCACGAATACTGATCACGGAACCCTCTCCATAGCTGAGCACGAATTGAAGCCACGACTATCAGGCATCGAGACAGGCAGCGTAAAGGCAATGGGGCCAGGCACACACTGGCGCTGGCCCCATCGGGTGTGTCATTCACTCAGTAGTCGAAGAATACCGTCTCACCTTCACCCTGCAGCACGATATCCAGGCGGTAGCGCGTGCCACCGGATTCATCCGACTCCCTGCAGGCAATCAAGGTCTGGCGGCGCATTGGTGATTCGACGGCATTGAGCACCGGGCATTGGGCATTGGCCTCGCTCTCATCCTCGAAATACAACCGCGTCTGCAGTTGAATGTTCACGCCACGGGCAAACACCGCCAGATTGATGTGCGGTGCCATGATCTTGCCATCGGCGCGAGAAATGGCGCCAGGCTTGATGGTGTGCAGCGTCCACTCACTGTTGCCTTCAGCGGTGGTTGCGGTGCGCCCGAAACTGTTGAAGTTTGCCTGACTGTCATACACGGGTTGATAGTCACCGTTGCCATCGGCCTGCCAGGCTTCGAGCAAGGCATCACGCACCAGGTCGCCGTTGCCGTCGATCACCCGACCAACCACGGTGATGCGCTCGCCATCCGCGCTGTCGCTGGCCATGCGATTCCAGATTTCGTCATCGCGCTCGGGCAGGCCAGCGACATCCAGCGCCAGACCGATATGTACGTAAGGCCCTGCGGTCTGGGACGCGGTCTCGCGCAGCATCAACTCGGCGGTAGGCTTGAAATTAGGCTGTTCCATGGTCATCTCCTCTTGCATCACTGATTCTCGCATCACTGATTTTCGAACCAGGTCTGCAGTTCGCCACGCACCACCAGATCGAAGCGCCAGGCCAACGCGTCCATGGGACGCGAACGCGCCATGTCGAGGCGACCGATCATGGTTTGTACCGCTTCAGGATCGTTGAGGGTCTGGACGATGGGACAGATTGGAATCAATGGATCACCCTCGAAATACATCTGGGTAATCAAGCGTGTGGAGATCGACGGCCCCATGACGCTGACGTGGATATGCGCCGGGCGCCAGCTATTGATGCCGTTGGGCCAGGGGTAGGGGCCCGGCTTGATGGTGCGGAAGCGATACCAGCCATCCTCATCGGTCAGGCAACGCCCGACACCGCCGAAGTTGGGATCGAGCGGCGCGAGGTAGGCGTCCTTCTTGTGACGATAGCGACCACCGGCATTGGCCTGCCACATCTCGACCAACGTATGCGGCACCGGCTTGCCGAACTGATCGACAACACGGCCGAACAGGATTATCCGCTCACCGACCGGCAGCCCCGGTTGTTCAGCATCACGGAAGTTCATCAACAGGTCGTTGTCATGCGCTCCCATGCGCAGCTTGCGGAAGTCAGGTCCGGTCAGCTCGGAGACACTGGGGTTCTGCAGGCTGACCAGTGCCTGAGAGGGAGAACGGGGAATACTGGTCTTGTAGCCAGGCGCATAGGCGGGTGGATGCCAATTGCGATCACGCTCGACGAAGCGGCGTTGAGTTGTCATATCGGTCACTCGGGATGATTGTTGGTTATGTTTCACCGAGTGTGACGCCGAATGCAGCGCATGCCAATTGAGGCTTTCACAGCCCACCATAACCTATGGGTTATAGGAGTATCGGATTGGCGTGGCGAAATATCGGGCAGCGAGTCCCGCCAGACTACTGGGGCCTTTCCAGTGCTGCCAGGCGCAGCACCTCACAGAAGCCATGCAGCGCCGTGGTCGGCTGCATACTGGCATTCAGACACAGCCCCACCGAGCCGCCCTGCTGCTCGAACGCCAGGCTCAATTCCACCAGACTGCCGTCGTCCAGCGCTTCTGCCACCGCCTCGAAGGGCGCGATCCAGATGGCATCGGTGTCCTGCACATAGCGTCGGCTGATCGGCAATGACAGGGTTTCCAGGCATGGGCTGGGCACGCTGATCGCATGACGCGCGCAGAAGCTGTCGACCTGCTGGCGCAACGTGGTGCGTTGCGGCGGTAGCGCCCAGGGGTAGTCGATCAGCGGTTCGGCACCTTGCAACGAGACTCCCGCCAGCGGATGGGCAGCGCGCACCACCAGCCGCAATGATTCGTAGTAGAGATGCTCGAACGCCAGCTCACGGATCTCGCGTGCAGCGGTCATGCGCCCCACCACTATATCGAGCTCCCCCGAGGCCAGTCGCGAGAGCAGAAAGGCACTGGTGCCGGTGACCACCTGGATGCTGACATCCCGTCCCAGGGGCGAGCTCTGCCAACGTTGGATGGCGGTGGGCAACAAGCGACTCTCGACGGTGGATAATGCACCGACTCGCAACCAACGCTGTCCATTATGCGCATCGGCCAGTGCCTCAACCCCCTCCTCCAGCGCACGCACTGCAGGCCCGGCATGCCGCAACAGGGTCAAGCCCGCCTGAGTAAGACTGACACCTTGAGCGGTGCGCTCGAAAAGCACCGCACCGACATGTTCCTCAAGCTCGCGAATCGCCTTGGAAATCGCAGGCTGACTGATCGCCAGCGATTCGGCGGCACGCGCAAAGCTACGCCGC
This sequence comes from Halomonas huangheensis, assembly GCF_001431725.1. Taxonomy (NCBI): domain Bacteria; kingdom Pseudomonadati; phylum Pseudomonadota; class Gammaproteobacteria; order Oceanospirillales; family Halomonadaceae; genus Halomonas; species Halomonas huangheensis. The sequence goes on from NZ_CP013106.1 coordinate 4,099,388, forward strand.
CTCGCCACCTCGAGAAAGGCATTGAGATGGCGCAGCTTGATGCGTTGGTCAAGCATGGAGAAGACCGGAATCCGTCAGCAGATGACTAGCCACGACAAGCGGCAAGAACCCGGTCGATCGGCGCAGAAGCGCCCTGGAGAGAAAAGCGGGCAGGATCGCCCTGATGCGGTGTCACCACGGCCACCTTGCCTCCCTGCAGCGTGGTCAGCAGACCGCGGGGCGCATCGGCGATCCAGATATCGGCCGATGACGAATGGTGTGACTCGAGACGATAGCCAATGCCATCGACCAACACATCCAACGGACGATTGAGGTCGCTACGCGACTCAGCACCGTAACCGCTGAGGGTCAGCGTCGTTTCTCCCTCACGGCACATCAGCGCCAGAGTATGCCCACCGCTGTCCGATGACTGGGCTGTCGCCCCGTCACCCAACGCTTGATGAGAGTCGGCAGAACGCCAATCCGCCCATGCGGATGTCGTCCAACCGGTAATCAGCAGCAAGAGCAGAGTTCTCAACCACATATTGCCTCCTCACCTCGAGAAAAGGGCAAACACGTCAGCGGCGGCATTGCGATGACCACCGGTGCTCGTATCGTCGCCGGCATCATAGCGCAGACGGTCAATGGATTCCCTTCCGGTGTCCGGGGCAGATGCTCGGCCCCGTGTAGTCGCCTACGGCTTGCGTCGTTGGTGCCTACCATAACGACTTCCATGAAAAGAAAACAGTGTTCTGTTAGTCCATTTTCTTCTCTCGAGGTTCCCTGGTCGCTACTCGCCCCAGCCCAGTTCCTTATCCCTTACCCCAGCCCAGTTCCTTTGCCAGCGCAAAGGCGTGGTTGGCCGCAGGCACTCCAGCATAGATCGCGACATGCATCAGTACCTGACGCAGTTCCGCTTCACTCAAGCCTATACGCTTCGCCGTCTTCAGGTGCAACGTCAATTCTTCACGTCCCAGCGCAGCGAGAATGCCAGTGGTGATCATGCTGCGTTCGCGACGTGTCAGGTCATCGTTGCTCCACAGCTCGCCCCAGGCGAGACGAGTGATCATCTGCTGGAAGGGTGCATCGAGTGACGAGGCATTGCGTGTCGAACGCTCGACGTGTTCCTCTCCCAGCACCTGCTTGCGCGTGACCAGCCCGGTATCATAGGCCACGCCCTGAGCGCCGACGTCGCCCAGATCAACGGCCAGCGAATCCAGCAGCCAGGCCGCCATACGTTCCGGAACTTCCACCGAGGGCACGTGGCCGACCTGATCGAATATCTCGACACCAATCTCGACACCAATCTCGACACCACTCCCGGCGCACTCCTCACTCAACGCCTGCAAGCTCTCCGGTGGTGTGGCGAGATCTTCACTGCCTGCCAGCAACTGCACCTTCAGCTCTGCGGCCGCCGATAGTCGGCCTCGAAAATCACTGCGCCCGAGCATTTCGCACAGCTGGGCATAGGACTCATCATCGCCGCAGGCCATGCTGGTCTGCCATCCCGCCTTGAGGGCCGGCTGCGCCTCGAATGCCGCCGGGGCGAACCAGCGCGGTACGATCTCGGCAGACATCGCCGCCAGCCCTTGCTGGCGCACACGCTGGGCGCGGGTGTTCCACATCTCACTGTTGCCGATCACCGCACCGGTATTGGTCAGCGTCACCGACAACAGCCGCTCGGCATGCTGTTCGATCAAGGTCTGGCCAATCACACCGCCGATGGACGTGCCGACATAGTGAAACTGCCCCGCGCCGATATGATCGACCAGCGCCAGCAGCTCCTCAGCCAGCTGTCCCGGGCTGATGTCACCACCTTCTGCCAGCGGTGCACTGGCCCCGTGCCCGGGCAGGTCCCAACTGAGTACACGATAACGCGGCAGCAGACGTGGCAGCAGGTCATCCCATACCGACTGGTTCATCCCCAATGGATGACCCAGCACCAGCACCGGCAGCGCCTCGGCGCCCAGAATACGATAGGCCACACTGCGGCCATTGATCTCGACAAATGCCATGCTGACTCTCCGTTGGCAAAAGCACTGCAGTTATTTCCGAATCAAGCTTACTCGACACGTTCGATCAGCGTAGCAATCCCCTGCCCCACGCCAACACACATGGTGCACAGTGCGTAGCGCTTGTGCTGGCGATGCAGTTCATGGGCCGCGGTCATCAGCAGGCGTGCCCCGGACATGCCCAGCGGGTGACCCAGGGCGATGGCACCGCCGTTGGGATTGACCCGTGGATCATCATCGGCAATATCCAGATCGCGCATGCAGGCCAGTGCCTGGGCAGCGAACGCCTCGTTGAGTTCGATAATATCGACCTCATTGATGCTGACGCCGGTACGTTCCAGCAGGCGGCGTACCGCGGGTACCGGGCCATAACCCATGATGCGCGGCTCGACACCGGCGGTGGCCATGCCGATGATCCGTGCCATCGGCTGCAGACTGTGCTGTTTGACCGCCGCTTCGCTGGCGACCAGCATCGCCGCCGCGCCATCGTTGACCCCGGACGCATTGCCCGCGGTCACCGTGCCGTTGTCACGAAACGGTGTCGGTAGCCTGGCCAGTTTCTCGAGACTGGTGCCGGCACGCAGGTGCTCATCCTGATCGAAGCTCAACGGCTCCTGCTTGCGGCGCGGTATCTGGATGGCAACGATTTCCTCGGCAAAACGTCCAGCCTGCTGCGCGGCTTCGGCTTTCTGCTGGGAACGCACGGCAAAGGCATCCTGGTCCTCGCGAGAGATGCCGAACTGCTCGGCGACATTCTCGGCGGTTTCCGGCATCGAATGCGTACCATGCGCCTTGTCCATCAGTGGATTGACGAAGCGCCAGCCGATGGTGGTGTCCTCGATCTTCTGGCCACGAGTGAAGGCACTATCGGCCTTGCCCATCACATAGGGCGCGCGTGACATGGACTCCACGCCACCGGCCAGTGCCAGGTCCATTTCCCCGGCCTTGATCGCGCGGAAGGCGGTGCCCACCGCATCCATGCCTGAGCCACACAGACGGTTCATGGTCGTGCCGGGCACCGAGCTCGGCACACCGGCCAGCAACGCCGACATGCGCGCCACGTTGCGGTTATCTTCGCCGGCCTGGTTGGCACAGCCCATGAAGACTTCCTCGATGGCAGCAGCATCAAGCCGCGGCGCACTCTCGAGCACCGCCTTGAAGATATCGGCGGCGAGGTCGTCGGGGCGTACACTCGACAGACTGCCACCGAAACGTCCGATGGCACTGCGGCGCGGGTGACAGATATACACAGCGGTCATGTTTCTCTCCTTGCTGCCATCACTGGCCGGCATGGGCACGCGCGGTGCGCGCCTTCAACTCACGCAGCACTTCGAGTTCGTGCGCATCGGGTTCCGGGGTCTGTTCGAGGTTGTCGGCAAAACGAATCTCCCACCCGGTGGCTTCCTGCACCTGCTCGCGGGTCACGCCGGGATGCAGCGAGACCACCGTCAGTTCGCGATCTTCGGGGTCAGGCTTCATCACACAAAGATCGCTAATGACCCGAGTCGGGCCGCGCCCGATGTTGGGCACGTTGTCGCGACCCTTGCCATCACGGCCGAAGCCCAGGGTGGTGATGAAGTCCACGTCACGCACGAAGGCACGCGGTGAGTGCTTGAGGGTGATGAACACCTCACCGGCATTGGTGGCGATTTCAGGCGCACCGCCGCCGCCGGGCAAACGTACCTTGGGAGCCTTGTAATCGCCAATCAGGGTGGTGTTGAGGTTGCAGTAACGATCGATCTGCGCGGTGCCGAGGAAGCCGACATTGACCTTGCCGCCCTGCAGCCAGTAGCGAAACATCTCGGGGACCGACACCGTGGTCAACGCGGACTCGCAGAGTTCGCCATCCCCGATGGATAACGGCAGCACTTCCGGGCGCGTCTGCAGGGTGCCGGATTCATAGATCAGCACCACTTCAGGAGCGTGGGTCAGGCGCGCCAGATTCGCGGCCTCGGACGGCAGGCCGATACCCACAAAGCAGGTCATGCCGTTTTCCAGCGCCCGGGCGGCGGTGACGGTCATCATCTCGGCAGAGCTGTATTCAGGAGAGCGATTTTCAAGAAAACTGCTTTCAAGGCTCATCAGGCATTCCCTCCGGTATTCATGATGTTGTCCTCGATCCAGCGCGTAAAGGCATCGCGGTCGCGGGAAATGCTGTCCCACTCCTTGTAGAAGCGGTTGTCACGCGGGTAGTAGCCATGGGCGTAGGATGGCAGCGAGCCCTTCTCGGCCACGGCAATGGCATCGATTGCCCAGCCCGGAATCACGCAGGCATTGGGATGGGCCTGCAGATCATCGACGATCTCCTCGACGGTCACGATGCTGTGCTTCGCGGCCAGTACCGCCTCCTTCTGCACGCCAACGATGCCCTCGACCAGCACATTGCCGGCACGATCGGCCTTCTGTGCGTGCACGATCGACACATCCGGGCGCACCGAGGGCACCGCGGCCAGGCGCTCGCCGCTGAAGGGGCATTCGATGAAACGAATCTGGTCGTTGACACTGGGCAGCTCACTGCCGACGTAACCACGCAGTACCGCCAGCGGTAAGCCAGCGGCACCGGCTTCGAAGGCACAGGCCATGGCGGCATGGCTGTGTTCGAGAATCTCGATCTGATGGGGCCAGCCCTTCTCGACGGCATCACGCAGACGATGCAGGGAGCCGACACCGGGATTGCCTCCCCAGGAGAAGATCACCTTCTTCGCACAGCCAGCACCGATCATCTGGTCGTAGACCAGGTCAGGGGTCATGCGAATCAGGGTCAGGTCACGCCTGCGCTGACGGATGATCTCGTGCCCGGCGGCAACGGGAATCAGATGGGTAAAACCCTCCATGGCGACGGTGGCTCCGTCCTCGACGTAGCGCGCGACCGCGTCATGCAGGCTGAGAATCTCGGCCATGATGGTTCGCCTCTGTGCTGTTCACCCGCTGCGATCGGTACAGGACGCCAGCGATTCCGGTCACTCTCGTTGCCGGCCTGGCTACCGCATCATCCATCGATTCTCGTATCGATCAATGATGTTCGCTATGTGAACATAGGTTTGTGATACGAACAAAATAATCCTGTGTTTGAGGCGCGTCAAATGCACAAACAACAGCGGGGGTGGCCCATTGCCACCCCCGCATTCATGTTTAAACCATTATTTTCAGATAGTTAAAAAGAATCCAACCACTCGACGGCACGCTTGACCTGGGCCTCGCTGCTACCAAGGTATAAAGCGGGGTCGCTCGCTTTTTCCAACTCAGCCAACGAAACCCGCCCAGCAACATCGGGATATTGCTCGGCAAGCAGTCTCTCCAGCACCTGGCTGTAGGCCTCTGAACTCTGCCGAGCCTGTTCGGAGGCCAGTGAGGCCAGCATCCTGGCCTTGTCCACTCCCAGTTGCGGTGCCAGCAAGCCTGCGACAGGCTCGGCCATGATCGCCCCTCCGGTAATCGCAAGGTTGGCGCGCATGCGCTCCGGAAACACTTCCAGACCTTCCAGCAGCTCGGCACTCAACTCCAGTGCGCCTTCCAGCAACAGGACCATTTCACTCAGCGGTGCCCACTCGGCATGCCATTCTCCCAAACCTCGCTCCAGTGGCTGCGCCATGGCGTTGATGATCACGCCTGTATGACCATGGATGCGCCTTGCCGCCGTACGAATGCGCGCACAGCGCACCGGGTTACGCTTGTGCGGCATGGATGACGACTCACCCATTCCCGGCGCTGAAGGCTCGCTGACTTCCCCCACCTCCGTCTGGGTCAGCAGAGCGATATCCAGCGCCAGGCCATCAGCAGCGCCAGCGATGGCATCCACGGCAGTAGCCAATGCATGTACCGGTTGTCGATCGGTATGCCAAGGCAACACCGGCGTCGCCAGGCCCATACGCTGGGCAACATCATCCATCAACGCCAGGCCTTGCTCTCCCCAGCCGGAATGCACGCCAACGGCACCGCCGAACTGCACCGGCAGTCCCGCTGTACTCAGCGCTGCCAGACGCCGCCGTGCGCTCTCCAATCCCATGGCCCATTGTGCCACCTTGACGCCGAAGGCCATCGGCAGTGCCTGCTGCATCAGCGTGCGACCGACCATCGGCGTCTTCGAGTGGCAGCGCATCAACGCAATAGCCGACTCACGACAGCGCAGCAATAACTCATCAATGCGCGCCAGACGTGGGGTCAGCAGGTGCATCAAGGCCGAATCGATCACGTCCTGGCTGGTCGCACCGAGGTGCCAGTAGCGCCGCAGCTCTTCAGGCAGTGTCGCACGCGCTTGTTTTACGAAGGGAATCGCCGCATTACCTCCGCTGGCGACACCGGCGGCGATGCGCTCGACATCGAATTCATGAGCCTCGAGAACTTCGCGCATCCGCTGACTCGTTCCGTCGGGCATATGACCGTGCTGCTCATGCGCCTCGGCAAGCGCCAGCTCAAAGGCCAGCATCGACTTCACCAGCGCTTCGTCACGGCAGGATTCGAGGGCAGCCTGACTCATGAAGGGGCGGCTCAACAGGGCTGAAGGCATTGATGAATCTCCACAAGTCGTAATGCTGTTGGGCGAGTTGGAAGTAGAGCTATCGGGCAGTCTGGGAACAGGCTACTGGAAAAAAGTCGTACACATGTTCGCACTTCGAACAACTATGCTAGATTACCCGATAGACTCCGGGCAAGCGCCCGGACTGATGTCCTTATCACTGATACCTCTATCACTGATGCTCTTATCAACACGGGGTCAGGGCATGCACAGTACAGCGGTCACCAGCGACGAGAGGCAGGTCACCGCGATTGTTTCTGTGTTTCCCGACCCGCGTAAACCTTGCAGGATGCCAGTATGGATACGGCCCAACAGGATGCCTTGAGCCCCGATGATCGCGACTTTGTGACCGCACTGGCCAGCGGTCTGGATGTCATCCTCGCCTTCGACGACAGCCACCCACGCATGACACTCAGCGAAGTGGCGTCGCGTACCGGCATGAATCGCGCCCGGGCCAGACGCTTTCTGCTGACCTTGCATGCGCTGGGCTATGTGCGCAAGGACCAGCGATACTTCGAACTCGCCCCTCGGGTACTACAGCTCGGTTATGCATTTCTCTCGGCCAACAATTATCGAAGTGTCATCCAGCAGGTACTGGAGGACATTACCGCCGAATCAGGGGAATCCTCATCGCTCGGCGTGCTCGATGGCAATGACATTACCTATGTCGCGCGTTCAGCTTCTCGCCAGCGACTACTGGCCATCACCCTCTCCGTAGGCACGAGACTACCCGCGGCCTACACCTCCATGGGCCGTGTACTGCTGGCCCAGTTCAGCGATGCTGAATTGGACACATGGCTTGAGGGTGTGCAGTTGGAAGGCCACACCGACAAGTCGATCACTGACCCGGTGGAGCTGAAGAAGGCCATCCTGGAAGTGCGCCAGCAAGGCTATGCCATCGTTGATCAGGAACTGGATTCCGGTCTGCGTTCATTGGCGGTGCCATCCTTCGACGCCCATGGTCAACTGATCGGGGCCATCAACATCAGTACCAATGCCGCTCGCGTCAAGATCGACACCCTGCTGCGTCAGTATCTGCCGATGTTGCAGGACAAGGCGCGCCAGATTCGTGCCCATGTCAGCTAACGACGCCCTGAAGAGCCAGTGTCTACTGAATAGCCGATGTCTGCTGAAGAAGCACAGGAGCTGATAGCGTGCTCGATATCCTGACGATCACCGCTCCCATCTTCCTGTTGATTGGCATCGGTTATCTGGCTCGTTGGCGCGGCTTGCTGTCGCCCGTACAGCTCTCGGGAGTCGGCACCTTCGTGCTGTATTTCTCGCTACCCGCTCTGGTCATCAAGGCGCTGACCCAGAGCCCGCTTGAAGACGTGATCAATGCTCACTTCCTGCTCGCCTATGGCATGGGATCCTTGATTACTCTAGCCCTGGTTCTGTACGCCGCGCGCCACTTCATGCGAAAACCGCTTGGCGAGGCAGCAATCCAGGCTCTGGGCATGTCGGCATCCAACAGCGGCTTTATCGGTTACCCGGTGGCAGCGCTGGTGCTCGGCCCTGTCGCTGCGGGCAAGTTTCTGGCGATGTGCATGATGGTCGAGAATCTGCTGATCATTCCTGGCGCGTTGATTCTGGCCGAAGCGGGTCAGCAGCGCGATGTCAGCGCCGGCGTCCTGGTACGCCACACATTACAGCGCCTGGCACGTAATCCGATAATGATCGGCCTGGCCTTTGGGCTTACCGTGGCCATCAGTGGTATATCCCTACCATCGCCGATCGAGAGGGTCATCGAGATGCTGGCTTCCGCCTCGGCTCCTGCTGCGCTGTTTGTCATCGGCGGGACGCTGTATGGGCTCAAGCTCGGCGGTATGTGGCGCGATATCGTCACCATCGCCAGTGGCAAGCTACTGCTCCATCCGCTACTGATCATCAGTTGCTTTCTCGCACTGACACTAGTGGTGCCGGATCTCGACGTCATGTTGCTGGCCGGTGCTCTATTGTTTGCCAGCTGTCCGATGATCAGTGTCTACCCTCTGCTGGGGGCGCGCTTCAACATGGAGGGTGTTGGCTCCGCGGCACTGATGGTCAGCACCCTGGGCAGCTTCATCACATTGAGTGCAGCGATCTGGTTGGTCAACCAACACCTGCTCAACTGACAACGAGCGCCACTCAGCAGAACACTCAATATAGATTCACCTGATGCCCACAATCTTCATCTCACCAACATAAAGATGAACACAGAAAGATGCATTGCTAACGACTTTACCTTACGCTGCGAATTGCATTTCCTGTCACCGCACCATGCTTCGGAGCCTTATGCCCAGTTCTCGCTCTCCTGCCCCCGAAGCGACTCCGATTCAAGATTCAGCGGCCTCCCTTCCGCCCCCCCAAATCGTCAATCGCGACCGTCCTCTCAAGGGCATCGGTTACATGCTGGCGGCGGGACTGCTGTTCACCATGCTCGACACCGGCGTCAAGACGCTGGCTCAGGACTATTCACCGGTACAGGTCGTCTGGGCGCGCTATATCGGCCATGTGGTGATTCTGCTCGGCTACTTCCTGTGGCTGGGAAGAAGTGCTGGCGGAGCCATGCTCAAGACCACCTCTCTGACCGGTCAATGCCTGCGTGGTCTACTGCTGCTCGGCGCCAGCACCTTCGCCTACCTGGCCTTCCGCAGCCTGCCGTTGCTGCAGGTCTACGTCATCAATTTCAGCTCACCGCTGCTGGTCACGCTACTGGCCATCCCGCTACTCAAGGAACGTGTCAGTTGGCGTCAGGCGCTGGCGATTGTAGTCGGATTTGCTGGTGTGGTGATCTGTGTCGGCCCGGTGGATTGGCGCAGCGAGCCCGCCATCCTGCTGCCCTTCGGCCTGACGCTATGCTTTGCGCTCTACCAGTTGACCACCCGACGCTTCGGGCGCGAGGATCATCCGCTGACCTCGCTGTTCTACGCTGGGTTGGCAGGCGCCATCGTCAGTAGTCTGGTAGTGCCTGCGTTCTGGTCGAGCATCGACCCACGGCATCTGCCGCTGTTCATGTTTGTCGGCCTGATGGGAGCAGGAAGCCAGCTAACACTGATTCTGGCGATGCGCTATGCGCCTGCATCACTGGTATCGCCCTTTCTCTATCTGCAGATCATCTGGGCAGCACTGTTCGGATTCGTGTTCTTCGGCGACATTCCGCGCTCTGAAACCTGGATTGGAGCCGCGCTGATCAGCGTGGCAGGCGTGGTGTTAGCGGTGAGCAAGCGGCGCTAACCTGCCAGCGACACCTGACACCAGCACCAGCCGTCAGTCGACCAGCATATCGCTGACCAGAACCCGACCACCCTCACCAGCAGCCCGGCTCACCGCCAGCGTCGCGGCAAGCGTCATCACGCCTTCTCGGGCGCTGACGACAGGCGCGGCCTCGCCACGTGCCACAGCAATGAAATGTGCCAACTGCTCGGGATAACAGTGAGTGCGCGGCGGCTGTAGCCTCTCCTTGAGCAACGCGCCCTTCCAATCCCCTCCACGGTCATGCCGCCAGAGCTCCATGCCCGGCACACTCAAGCTCGCCTGACGCCCGCCAATCACATAGCAGTCATTGGGATAATGTGGAAAGGAAGGAGACTGTCCGGATGCCACGTCCCACATGAAAGGGGATGGCACTGCATCACTGCCGAGGAAGGTACCGATGGCTCCGTTGGCGAAGTTGATGACCACGGCAAAACTATCTTCAACCTCGAAACCACGAGCCCTGGAGCCCGTCGTCGCCTGAACACTTTCTACTTCGCCGCACAGGAAGCGCAGGATATCGATCTCGTGAATCAGGTTGATCAGGATCGGGCCGCCTCCCGCTTCACGACGCCAGGCCTGGTCGAAGTAGTCATCGTTCTTGCGGCATAGCCACATGCCATTGACGGCAATCAGATCGCCGAGCTCACCGGCCTGAATCGCCCGCCGAGCTTCCACCATGTCCGGGCTATGGCGACGGTGATGCCCCACCAGCATGGGCACTCCTGAGGCCTCACTGGCTTCGGCGAGCTCCCGGCCTGCGGCAAGAGTATCAGCAATCGGCTTTTCCATCAGTGTCGGCAGGCCGCGCTCGATACAGGCAAGACCCGCCTCGCGGTGCAGCGCGTTGGGCAGCGCCACAATCACCGCATCCAGTTCCACACTATCGAGCATGGCGTGATAGTCAGCGAAGAAGGCGACACCGGGCTCTGTCGCCAGGGCCCGGCCTTCCTCGGTAACATCGGCAATCGCCGCCAGTTGCGCATCGGCCGATGCCTGTACTAGAGCGATATGCTCACGACCGATGATACCCGCGCCCATCACGCCAATACGTAGCAGTGACATTGTTGATTTCCTGTAATCAGCGTTTTTCCCGAATCAGTTTTCCCGAATCAGTGCGTCCAATGCCGCATGGTAGCCCTGACTACCTAGACCCGCGATAACACCATCGGCACGCAGCGAGACATAGGAGTGATGACGGAAGCTCTCGCGCTTGTGGACATTGGAAAGATGCACCTCGATGACCTTGCCGTCGAAGGCGTTGAGCGCATCGAGAATCGCCACCGAGGTATGGGTATAGGCCGCCGGATTGATGATGATCGCGTCGCTGCCATCGAGGCGCGCCGCATGAATGGCATCGATCAACTCCCCCTCGTGATTGCTCTGCAGGGTGTTGATATCCCATTCCTCGAGCAAGGCATGCTCACGCAGGGCATTATCGATATCGGCCAGCGTCTGATGGCCGTATATCTCCGGCTGACGAGTTCCCAGCAGGTTGAGATTCGGTCCGTGCAATACCAGAACCTTGCCCTTGCTCATCACAGATTCTCCTTCAACAATTCTCGCCGGTAGTGGGCAAACAAGGCCATTGCCTGTTCTTCGGCAGCGGCACGCTTGCTGTCATCCTCACAGAAGTGCTTGAAGGCGTCCACGCCCTGGAACACGAACAGGCTGACTCCACTGATCACCGAGGCCCCCACCGCTTTCGCTGCGGCAATGAATTCCGTCACCGCCGGCACATAGACGGCATCGAAAATCCAGTGATGGGCCTGCACCAGTTCGGGTGGCAAGGGGCAGCCAGGACTCTTTTCATGACCAACTGGCGTGCAGTTGATCAGGCCATCGCAGCGCGGGGCCTCGTCGACGAGCTGCTGTGTCGGCAAGGCTCGAGCCTTGAACCCGAAACGCTGCAGTTCGGCCGCCAGTTGCTTTGCCCGGTCATGATCGAGATCCACCAGCAATACCTCGCTGGCCCCCAACTGGGCGATGCCAAAGGCTACCGCCTTGCCGACACCACCGGTGCCGATCAACAGCACTCTACCGGGCGCACGTTCACCGAGCGTTGCCCGATAACCACGCATGAAGCCGGTAAAGTCGGTGTTCTCGGCGACCACACCATCGGCCTCGAAGACCAGCGTATTGGCGGACCCAACCATGCGGGCACCATCACTGACACGGCCCGCCAGTCCGACCGCCTGCTCCTTGAAGGGATAGGTGACATTGACGCCGCGATAGCCCGCCGCCATGACATCACGCACGGCGGCCTCGAGAGATTCGATGGGCTGCTCATTGGCGTCGAACAGGTCATAGCTGGCTTCGACACCAATCAGCTTACCGAGCCGTACATGCAGGTCTGGTGAACTGGAATTGAGAATCGCCTTACCGATCAGTCCAAGTTTCATCGCATCTCTCCCGATTCAGTTATCGACTCAGTGCCGAGCAGATTGCGCCGCTAGACGGATACCGGCGTTGGCTTCGCCATAGCGTTGGTAGTTGCCACGCCGCTCGACGATCTCGAAGAAGAAGCGTCCAGAGAAGGTATCGGTGTAGGCATGCAGAAAGTCACCATCATCGCGACGGTCAAAGAGGATATTGCGTGAGCGCAACCCCTCGACAAACTCGGGGTCCAGATCGAAGCGAGCTTCCAGATCATCGTAATAGTTGGCGGGGATACGCAGCAGCGGTAACCCTCTGGCCTGTAACTCGTCCACCGTGGCGTGGATGTCATCACTGGCGAAGGCAATCTGCTGCACCCCTCCCCGGAACTCGCTCAGGAAGCGTCCTGGAGAAGTGTCCCGGGCCTGAGAAACGGTCAGCGGAATACGGATGCTGCGATCAGGGCTATTGACGGCCTGACTGACCATCATTCCATGGGGATCAACTATCTCGTGCTCTGTCTCGGCCTCGAAGCCGAGAACGGTGTGATAATAGAGCTGCCAACCCAGCAACTGAGTGGCCGGCAACACATAGGAAAGATGGTCGATGCGCTGCAACCCCGCCTCGTCACGACTGGCCTGGTCGAACAGTTCGAAGTCAGTCCGCCATTGATGGTCCTTCGCCGACGGCTCATCGACCAGATAGATCAAGCTACCCTCGACACCGCGCAATGCCGGAATTTCCATCTCGCCTTCGGCAACCTGGCCGCGATAGACCGGAGCCTTGTAGGCACGCGCACGGGCCAACGCCGTATCGACATCATCGACTCGGAAGCCCACCGCACATACTGAGGTACCGTGCAGTAGACGGAAGGTGTGGGCAAAGCTGTCGGTTTCGAAGTTGAGCACCAGATGGATATCACCCTGCTTCCATAGTTCGACATTCTTCGAGCGATGGCGACCAACATGTCGAAAGCCCAGCGCACCGATGAACTCGCCAAGCGGCGCGGCACTGTCCTCATCAAGAGTGAACTCGATGAAGTGTATCCCGCGATAATCACTCGCGGCAGGAAGCGCGTCAGCCCAATGCCCCTCCGGCACCAGGTTCTCGAGATAGATCAGTGAACGCATGCCATCCATGGCGGTGACATCTGCCGGCGCAGCACGAAAGGCGTCGCTGAATATTTCGTGGGACAGTGGTCCGCGATAGCCAGTCTTCGCCAGCGCTGACATGAAGCTCTTGAGTGGCAACCTGCCCTGACCAGGAAAACAGCGAAAATGGCGGCTCCACTGCAACACGTCCATATCCAGCAAAGGCGCATCCGCGACCTGCACAAAGAAGATCTTCTCGACGGGAATATCGGCAATCGCCGCAGGGTCATGGCCACGCGAGAGAATATGAAAGCTATCGAGCACCAGGCCCAACGCCGGGTGGTCGGCTCGCCTGACCACATCCCAGGCATCACGGTAATCGGAGATATGCCGCCCCCAGGCAAGCGCCTCATACCCGATGCGAAGACCTCGAGCGGCGGCCCGCTCTGCCAGCTCATACAAGTCGGCAACCATCTGATCACGATCATCGAGTGCCTGGGGCGAAACATTGCTGCACACCAACATGAAGTCGGTGCCCAGTTCCTGCATGACATCAAACTTGCGCTCGGCACGTTGCAGATTACGTGTCCGAGCAGGCTCTGGCATGGCCTCGAAGTCTCGGAAAGGCTGGAAGGCGACGATTGCCAGACCCAGTCGCTCACAGAGCAGCCGCACATCGCCGGGCGAGCCATCGAAGGAAATCAGATCATTCTCGAATATCTCGACGCCTTCAAAACCTGCGCGAGCAATGGCTTCAAGCTTGGAGCGCAGGTCGCCACTCAAACACACCGTCGCAATAGCGCGCATACTATCCTCCAGGCGCTGGCCCCGCGCATGCCGCAGAGACACGCCAGTTTGTCATGGGTCCCGTATATAGGGCATTTGCCGCCACAGACACAAATGTTCGTATAGCGGCCTTGTGTTCGCATTATGCACGACAAACAGGGCGTGATGGCAAGCCTACCCTTTCAATACCCTTATGCTTCACGACCATGGTAGAAGATGGGGCGACGAAGCATTGACACACTGCTGACGCCAACCTAATGTTCGCATAAAGCACTTTAGTTCGATAGGCGAACTTAAATTCATACAGGTACGCTATTTATACAGCTACGCTGGATCGCTATCGAAGCACACCTTCAACACTCACCATCTGCCCCATAAGAAGGGCACTGCCGGATACAGCAAATACTCGTTTCCCCTACGGCAGAATCAACAAGATATCCCGGAGGATTCCATGTTTCATTCCGTCTTGAAGACGCTGGCCATACCGATGGCAGCGACACTCAGTACCATGGCTATGAGTAGTCAGGCACTTGCCGAATATCCTGAGCGCAACATCACCGGCACGATTCAGTGGGGCGCCGGCGGCGCCACCGATAATGTTGCACGTAGCCTGACACCGCATGTCGAGGAAGAGCTCGGCACCAGCGTGATACTGACCAATCGTCCAGGCGGCACCGGCGTGATCGGTATGAACTACGTCATGACCCAGCGCCCTGATGGTTACAGCCTGCTCTACGGCGCCGAGAACCCCCAGCTCTATCGCTTGATGGGACTGGCCGATTTCGGCTACGACGACATGCATACCATCAATATCATCGGCCAGGGACTGGTGGTCATTGCCGCCCCCGCGGATAGCCCGTTCGACAACCTGTCCGAACTGCTCGAATACGCCCACGAGCATCCGGGTGAGTTGCGTATGGGGGGTACCGGAGCCGGTGGGCTGCCAAGCACCGTGCACGCGATGATCAACTCGGTTGATGATCTCGACGTACGCACCGTGACGTTCGGTGGCGACGGCCCCGGCATCACTGCCATGCTTGGCGATCACATCGACTTCATGCCACTCAGTCTCGCTGCCGCTGGCGAACAAATCCGCAGCGGCAAGATGAAGGGACTGGCGGTACTGACCAGCGAGGAAATCGAGGCTCTGCCCGGAGTCCCCCCGATCACCGAGGCACTGCCGGACATCGACGCCTTCCTGCCCTGGGGCCCGTTCTGGGGTGTCTTCGTCCGCGAGGAAACACCGGATGAGGTCAAGCAGCAACTCGAGGATGCTTACCGCAACGCCGTGGACAACGAGCAGTTCCAGACGTTTCTGGACAACTTCGGTGCCGAACCGCTCAATCTGAGCGGTGAAGAAGCCCAGCAGTATCTCGACAACTGGCAGTCAGTGACCGGATGGTCGATGTTCGAGGCGGGCAGCGTCGAAGTCTCTCCAGAAGAACTGGGGATTCCGCGTCCCGGTAAAAGCGCTGAGTAAACCGTGATGAAGGTCGGCGCTGCCCTCAGCGCCGGCTGGATACTCACAGGCACCTGAGCCGAGCATCGCTCGGCCATCCTGGAGTTGAGCAATGAAAGACAGATACGAACGCGTCCAGCCTGGCGAGAAGGTCTTCGACTGGCTGCTGCTGCTTTTCAGCGGTGGTCTGCTCTACGAAGCATGGCGAGTCGACGGCATACCGTCGCTGAACTCACCCGGCACGTTTCCCGTCGGCCTGGCCTTGATCATGATTGCCGCCTGCCTGGTGATTCTGTTCAGCCACCGGCGTAAACGTCGTGCCCCCGAGTTGACCACCGCAGGTGATGAACTCAAGGCCTTTGTCGCCGAGCACTTCCAGCCACATATCATCGTGTTCTCGGTAATCTCGATCATCTACCTGGTTGCCATATCGTGGCTGAGCTTCTATCTCAGCACCTTTATCTTCCTGGCCGCGATGTTCATCTATTACCGAGGCGGCAAAGTACTGAGTTCGCTGATCATTTCCAGCGTATCCATCGCCATCATCTACGTCCTGTTCACGCTGGTTTTCCGCGTCTATCTGCCGTGAACCCCAGCAGTGAACTCGGAGCCCTGCCATGACTGACACTCTCCACTATTTCCTGATGGCCTGGATCGATCCGCACCTGCTGTTGCTGACCGCTCTAGGCACACTGGGCGGCATCTATATCGGAGCCATTCCTGGCCTGTCCGTGACCATGGCCGTGTCCATCCTGATCTCCTTTACCTTCGCCTGGGACATCAATGATGCACTGGCGCTGATGGTGGGTATCTATGTAGGTGGGGTCTACGGCGGTTCACGAACCGCGATCCTGCTCAATATCCCCGGCGCCCCCTCGGCGGTGACCACTGCCTTCGATGGCTACCCACTGGCCCAGCGTGGTGAAGCGGGGCGCGCCATCGGCCTGAGCACTGTGATGTCGGTCATCGGCGGCCTCCTCGGCACCTTGATTCTGGCCGGAACCGCGCCATATCTGGCCGACATGGCGCTGGAGTTTGCGCCTCGCGACTACTTCCTGATTGCCGCACTCGGTCTGCTGCTGGTCAGCACCCTATCCGGCAAGTCATTGGCTAGAGGTATATTTTCTGTCGCACTGGGCTCCGCGATTGGCCTGGTCGGTCTCGACCAGGTGACGGCACAGCCACGCCTGACCATGGACAACATGCAGTTGTTGGGTGGCATTCATTATGTGGTGGTAATGATTGGACTGTTTGGCGTCGCCGAAGCCTTCTACCAGTTGCATAACCTCAACAAGGTGCCGATCAAGCAGAAGGTCGACAAGATCATTCCGCCCCTCAAGCTGGTGTTGAAGTTCCTGCCACTATCAATGCGCTCGGGAGTCATCGGGGTCGTCGTCGGTGCACTTCCGGGAACCGGTGGCGATATCGCCTCGCTGTTCGCCTATGACCACGCCAAGCGCAGCGTCAAGAATCCCCGGGTTCCTTTCGGAGAAGGTGCCTACGAGGGGCTGGTAGCACCGGAAACCGCCAACAATGCGGCGGTAGGTGGTGCCTACGTACCGATGCTGACCCTCGGCATGCCGGGTGATGCGGTCACGGCGGTGATCATCGGTGCACTGGTCATCCACGGCCTCAATCCCGGCCCGATGCTGATGATCGAGACACCGCATATCTTCTGGTTCACCGTCGGCAACCTGATGCTGGCCAACATCTTCCTGCTGATCTTCGGCCTCACCGGCATCAAGATCTTCACCAAGGTCGTCGAGGTTCCCAAGGCGATCCTCATCCCCTTGATCCTCGTGCTGTGTGTGGTCGGCACCTACTCGATCAACAGCAATATGACCGAGGTGTACTGGATGCTTGGCTTTGGCCTGCTTGGCTATTGGCTCAAGGTGTTCGGCTTCCAGATGGGTCCGATCATCCTCGGGGTAATCCTCGGCCCATTGCTCGACAAGACCTGGCGCCAGGCGATGTCCTCGGTCGGTGACAGCGGCAGCGCATTTCTTCTCGAACTGGTCAGCAATCCGCTATCGCTGGTGCTGACTAGCGTCATCGTGCTGGTATTGATCGGTCAGACACCACTTCCGGCCTGGCTACGCAGCAAATTGAGCCGTCAATCCTGAGACTGACCCGCAGGCTGCTGTTGAACGGCAGCCTGCGGGTACCAGCGCATGATCAAGGATTTCCCGTGTTCGACTGCCCTTCCCTTGCCACGCCAGGCCCAGCACTGCCTTCGGCTCTGGTATTTGACTGCGATGGGGTCATTCTCGATTCGGCCACCCTCAAGCGTGATGCCTTTGCGGCGCTCTATGACGACCAGCCACGCGTCATTCGCGAGGCAGTTCGTGCCTACCTGGAACGGCGTGGCGGTCAACCACGTGAGGTCAAGTTCCAGCATATCGAAGGACAGATTCTCGGCCGACCGCCGAGTAACCAACGCATCGAAACCCTGTGTAGATGCTTCAGGACAGTCGTTGCCGAGCGCATTGCCCAGGCGCATTTGATTGGTGGTGCCTTGGCAACTCTGCAACATTGGCATGGCCAGTGCCCGTTGATCCTGCTGTCGGCAACACCACAGAGAGAGCTTGATGAAACCGTGGAGCAACACGCTCTGACACTCTGGTTCGATGAAGTGATCGGTGCTCCACCCGACAAGGTCACGGCGCTCGGCAACCTGCTGGTTCGTCGCCAACTGCCGCCCTCACGAACAGTGATGATTGGCGATTCCTACAATGACTTCCGCGCCGCACGTTCCAATGGGACGGCATTCATCGGCGTCGTCGCGGCGGACAGCGACATGCCCTTTCCTTCCGACACAGCCATCGTCAGCGACCTGTACGAACTCAATGCCCAACTCAAGGAGCTGCTTGGCCAAGGATCCTCCGAATAATTCCATCCGTGGAATTATTCAGTGACACCAGCCCACAACAAGTGATGGGCTGGTTCACATTTTCAATGACTTGCAGCCGCCAGAAGGCGGGTAAGCATCGAAAATGCCTGGTGCGTCCCTGCTACCAGCGGGATGCTCTGAGTTGCTCAGGTCATCCCTGAAGCAGTTTCGCCATCTTTATCCTTGCTGCTCCGGCTCCATCCACTTCCGCCAGGCTTTGATCACGACGTCGCGATGATCACGAAACGCTTCGCTATCGCCGCGAGCAGGTTCCCGGGTCAGTGCTGAGCTGTGGTTGGCGGCACGCGCGGCGAGATACGCATCACGCAACGCCTGAGCCTCGTCTGCGGACAGGTATTCTGCTTCCTCGAGAGTTTCGAGGATGCGCATGTTGTCGCTGAAGCGCAGCAATCCCGGAGCCTCGTGCGCGAGCGCCAATACCGCGTACTGGCAGAGGAATTCGATATCGACCATACCACCCGGGTCGTGCTTGAGATCGAAACTGCCAGCGCTGTCTTGAGCTGAGGTTGAGCCCAGATGCTCTCGCATCTTGTGGCGCATCTCGACGACTTCCGTGCGTAATGCCTTACGCTCGCGCTCGCGTCCGAGAATCTCGCGCCGGATGTCCTCGAAACGTTCGGCCAGGCGCTCGTGCCCCGCCACCACTCGCGCCCGAACCAGCGCCTGATGTTCCCAGGTCCAGGCCTGATCGCGCTGATATTCAGCGAAAGCCGTCAACGAGCTGACCAGCAATCCCGAATTCCCCGAAGGTCGCAAACGCATATCGACTTCATACAGGGACCCCGCCGGTGTCACCGCCGACAGCAGATGAATGATCCGCTGCCCAATACGGGTAAAGAACACGCTGTTGTCGATGGGGCGTGCACCGTTGGTTTCGCCCTGACCCGCGGCATCGTGCAGGAACACCAGATCAAGATCCGAGCCATACCCCAACTCGATGCCACCCAATTTGCCGTAACCGACGATCAGAAACTCGGGAACCTCTCCCTGGGGCTCGCCATCCTCGCCCAGAGGGTAACCATGCTTGCGCGTCAGTGCCTTCCACGCCATCACCAGCACCGCATCCAACACCACCTCGGCGATATAGGTCAGATAATCGCTGACTTTCATCAGATGGCGTGTACCCGCAATATCCGAGGCGGCGACGTGGAGGAGTTGGGCGTGCTTGAACACTCGCAGCGCCTCGAGCTGAGCTTCTTCATCGTCCTCGGGAATCCGTGCCAGGGTCTGGCGCAGCTCATCGGCGAGACGTGCCTTGTCGGCCGGGGTATAAAGCGTATCCGGGGTCAGCAGTTCATCGAGCAGCACCGGATAGCGGGCAATCTGTTCGGCAATCCATGGGCTGGCACTGCACAGCCGCATCAAGTGTCCCATTGCATCGGGGTTCTCTCGCAGCAGAGCCAGATAAGCCGTCCGCCGCAATACTGACTCGATCAACGGCAATACGCGTTCCAGAGCAATATCCGGCGAATCACTCTCCGCTACCGCCTCAAGCAACATTGGCATCAAGGCGTCGAGGCGTTCATAGCCAATGCGCTGCATGCTTTGCACCTGACGTGAACCGGACAGTCCGGTAAGACGTTTGAGTGCGGTATCACCATCCTCAAAGCCTGCCTGACCAAGGATTTCCAGCGCCTCGGCAGCTTCCGGCTCGCCTCGCCACAACTGACGCCAGCCTTCCAGTCCATTGCTGGTAGCGGAATCTTCGCCAGCCTCATCCTCGGGATCACTGATCACGGCATCGAAGTGCCGCCGCACTCGTTCACGCACCTCGTCGAGCCGTTCCATCAACGCTATCCAATCGTGCTGACCAAGCGCAAAGGCCACACGCTGGCGATCCAGGTCATCATCCGGCAACGCCTGGGTCTGGCGATCCTCGAGTGCCTGAATGGTATGCTCCAGATCGCGCAGGAAGGCGTAATCCGGCAGCAGTTCATCGACGACAGGTTGAGGCAACAGCCCCAGTTCGGGCAGACGCTGCAATGCCGTCTTCAACGAGGTGACCTGCAGTTCGGTATCGCGACCGCCCCGTATCAGCTGGAACGCCTGGACCACGAACTCGACCTCGCGAATCCCCCCCGGACCGAGCTTGATGTTGCTCTCCATCCCCTTGCGCTTGACCTCGCGGTTGATCATCGCCTTGAGTTCGCGCAACGATTCAATGGCACCAAAATCGAGATACTTGCGATAGACGAAGGGGCGGATACTCGACAGCAACTCATAGCCGGCATCGAGGTCACCGGCTACCGGGCGCGCCTTGAGCATCGCGTAACGCTCCCATTCGCGTCCTTGATCCTGGTAGTAGCTGGCCAGCGAGGCAAAACTTCCGACCAGTGGCCCGCCATCGCCCAGCGGTCGCAGGCGCATATCGACACGAAATACGAAGCCTTCGTTGGTCACGGCATCCAACGCAGCAATCAGTTTCTGGCCAAGCCGAGTGAAATACTCGGCATGATCCAACGACTTACGGCCGCCTTCGGTCTCGCCCTTTTCCGGATAGGCGAAGATCAAATCGATGTCTGAAGACAAGTTCAGCTCACCAGCACCAAGCTTGCCCATCCCCAACACCACGAGGCGTTGATCACCGCCATCTCGCCGCGCTGGGCGGCCCCACCGAGCCTCCAGCCAGTCCTCCAGCCAGCTCAGTGCCGCTTCGAGACAGACCTCGGCCAGGCGCGACATGGCCGCACCGGTCTGCCAGGCATCGACACCCGGCGGCCGCGTAAGATCGCGCCATACAATGCCCAGCATGCGAGCACGGCGAAAACGGCGCAGCACTGCATGCATGGTCGCTTCGTCCTCGGCACCGTCCAGCGCTTCATCCAGCAACTGTCGCAGATCATCGGCGTTCAGCGCTCGATCCAACTCACCGCTGGAGTCCAGGCTGGCCAACCAGTCAGGATGGCGTACCAGGGTTTCGCCGGCAAAGCTGGATATCGCCAGCACTCGCGCCAACTGTTCGCGTCGATGGGATTCCAGCGCCTGGTAGACATCCGAAGGTGGCTCCATGCCACGCATCTCAGCGAGGTTATCAGCTTGCTCCAGGCTGGCCATCAGGCGCTCCCGAACCTTGTCCAGATCGCCGATCAGGCTGGCCGGAATATCATCGCAGTGCAGTGTCTCCAGGCTGGATGGCATGACGGCTCTCCCTGTCGAGTGGCAGCGTAGTCGCGTGCCATGTTTTCGTGAGCGTATTCTTGTGAACGATTTCTGTGAACGTATTTCTGTAAACATGGTTTTGTAAACATGGTTTCCCTTGAGCATACTCAACCCTATCGGGGAAACCTACATCTTCACCTGTGCACTGACCTTCAAGAGCCATTTTCAAAAAAAAAAGCCCGGCACCTCACCAGAGATACCGGGCCCTGTTTTCGTGTGTCGCTCAGATACTCAGATACTTGTCCGCCGCCAGCAGTACCCAGGTCAGTGCGGCCATGATCAGCGCCAGCATCACCGCAGCGGAACCGATATCCTTGGCCCTGCCGGACAGCACATGGCGCTCGGGCCCGATGCGGTCGACCACACTTTCGATGGCAGAATTCACCAGCTCAACGATCAACACCATGAAACAACTGCCCACCAGCAGAATCCATTCCACCGGTGTATCCCCGATCCACCACGCCAGCGGAATCAGCACCAGGCATAGCCCGAGCTCCTGTCGAAAGGCCGATTCATTGCGAAAAGCCGCCTTGAGCCCCTTCAGAGAATAGCGAGTGGAGTGCACCAGGTGACGCCAACCGGTATGTCCAGGTTTCATCTTGCTTTCCTTATGCGCAGCTCAATCGCGTATCAGTGGTTGGCGATCATGCGGTCTAAATCAAGCGACACCAGGTCGAGCACCCTCGACCAACTGATATAGGGCGTACTCGAAGTCCCATTGACCATTACCGTAAATACCCCCCAACGGTTACTGCTGGTGCGGAAATACCCGGTGACCGCACGTACGGCGACCGGTTGGTTCAAGGTTCCGGTCTTGAGCATTACATGGCTCTGGAACGTCGAAGACCCGCGGCGAATGAAGCGCATCGGCCCATTGGTTGGCGTCTGAAGGCCGGCGAGATACAACGGGAACAAGTCTGAGCGCTGGAACATATACTCGTTCAAGGCATTGACGCCCTGGGCTGAGGTGCGGTTACCAACCGTCAGACCACTGCCACTTTCCAGCACCACTGGACCATGGCCGGGCACTCCTGCCACAAAGGCCTCGAGTGCGGCTCCAGCGTCATCGAGCTGCGCTTGAGGGGCCTCCACCAGATCCAGGGCCAGCATATCGGCCATATAGTTGTTGGAGTAATTGAGCATGCGCAACAGGATTTCCTGCAACGGCTTGCCATCCACCGCGGCTAGACGAGTTGCACCGCCAGGCGCCGGATCGCTGGTGACCGAAACGGTCCCCTCGATATCGATACCCACCAGTTCAAGCATCGACTTCAGCGTTGCAGCGGTCTGGCGCGCCGGATCGCCACTAGCGCGATAGACTTCCTGTGGCAGGGCGTTGGAGGCGATACTGCCTCTGAGTACCAGACGCTCCTGACCATCCTCGACAACGCGCACTGCACCAAACCCCGACGTCGAACTGGCGGCACCGGTAGTTACATGGTTATCGACGCCAAACAGCGGCTCATGGCTGTTGCAGCTGGTCACCCGAGCGGGCCCACCCACGGCTCCAGGTGCGACCTGAACACACCAGCTACCGTAGTTGACGCCTGCCGAGGTCAACAGCGCACTGTAGGCATTATCGGAACGCTCCAGAGCATCACAGCGATCAGTGGTGCGGCAGTTTACCGGGCCAAACAGTGCCTGACTGACGACCAGATTACCTGTCACCCGGCGTACACCTGTCTGGTATAAACGCTGCGTGAGACGCCAGAGGTCTTCGCTGACCAGGCTCGGGTCACCACCGCCCTCAAGAATCAGATCACTGTTCAGGGTGCCATCGGTCGACGGCCGAGCGGCACTCTTGAGTTCCGTGGTGAAGCGATACTGCGGCCCCCATGCGTCCAGCGAGGCGGCGGCGGTGTAGACCTTGGTGACGGAAGCTGGTGTCAGCATCAGATCCGGGGTGATACTGCCGAGGACCTCTCCCTGCTGATCCCCGGTTCCCAGCAGACGGGCTTCGGCACTGATCCGGTAACCCTGACTGGACAGTTCGGCAAGATGATCGAGGCCTGCCGCTCTGGAAGGTGAGGCCATAGCTGTCAAACTCAGGACAGCCATGGCGGCGGAAAGAGCGATATATGACCAGAACGGCATTGATCGACGCGACATGAAGACTTCCCTGCGATGAACGGACACAACCCGGCAAAGTCTACCGTCTGGCGGTTCGCTATTCGACACCCCGTTGATGACAGACAGGTGACAGCACAGTTGCCTGGCGGCAGATCAGTGCGCTGATACCGATGA